>JBFHVQ010000009.1:0-58053 GCA_041589455.1 Gammaproteobacteria bacterium
CGACACAGAAGGTGCAATATTTACTACAGCCTTCCATAATCGAGACAAAGGCACTGGGGCCTTCGGCTTTGGGCTCTGGCAGGTTATCGAATTTCTCGATTTCAGGAAAAGAAATGTCGACGATCGGCATATGCTCGATCTCCACCCCTTTCACCATCTGCGGCAGGCGATGCAGGGTCTGCGGACCAAACACCATATCTACATGAGGCGCACGCTGGCGAATCGCATCACCTTCCTGAGATGCCACGCAACCACCCACACCGATCAGCAGATCCGGCTTATCCTGCTTCCAGGTCTTCCACTTACCGAGCAGGGAAAATACTTTTTCCTGGGCTTTTTCACGAATTGAACAGGTATTCAGCAACAGAATATCCGCTTCTTCCGGGGTATCCACCTGGATAATTTCTTCCGATTCCGCCAGCACATCGTGCATTTTGGCCGAGTCGTATTCGTTCATCTGGCAACCGAAGGTTTTGATGTAAAGTTTGCGCGCCATATAGCCTGTATCAATTCAACAAAGGGAACCCATAATTTTACCATTATACGGGTAAATCCCCAAACAATACCGACTGGGTGGTCTAACAGGCCAATAGATATCGACTCAAGCTACTACAACCTATTGATTCAGATCGTTTTTTCATATACATCCGAATAGAGCTGGATAAGTCTTTTTAAGCAAAAGCTTAACAGCAAAAGAAACCGCAAATGAACGCAAATAAAAGCTGTGGCGAATGTGATACTTAATGATAGCAAGCCGTGATGGATAGGATGCTTTTCAATTCTCTTTTTAATTCGCGTTTTTTGCGTGCATTTGCTGATTAACTGCTTTTTCACCCTTATCAGGACATCCACCGATACCCCATAACTTGCTTAGTATTATGTATTTTTTTTGAAAATCTTTTTTCAGGTAGTTCACTATTTTTCTCTAATAAATTAACAGCACCTTCTTCCACTCCCCTCTCGCACTTGCTAAAAATACTTTCTCGGCAGGGGCGATTTCACAGGGATGTGAAATCGAGTGCTGCGAGCCTGGATGGCGAATCTGCGCGACCCGGTAAATGAGTCATAAAACAGCCAGAAATTATAAATCCGAGTAGACGCTATGAGTATTTTTGGGAACCCTCATCGTTTTTTATGATGGCAAGTGTGTTTGGGGTGGCATTCTTTTGGTTACTTTTCTGTTGCTATTGACAGAAAAGTGACTCGCCAGAAAGGCGAAAACATAAACATCAAACGCCTACCCATATTTGAGCTAGACACAAAAATTTCATAAAGACCATTTCCGGCATTATCAGGACACTCGCCCAATCAACCCAAAACCCAACTTGATCTATTTCAATACGTAATAATATTATTAGATATACAATTAGCCAAAGTTGATTAGCACCCCCTAAATTATTCTTACACACCGGGGTTTTGCCATGAATGGATTTAGGCGTTTTGCAGATTTAATCAGCCAGTTCAGCATGCAGCACAAGGGGCTTGTCTGGCTTGCTTGCACTCTCATCTCAGTGATTACGGCAACGGGCGCGATTAACCTGGTGCCGGCCAGCGATTACCGCGTATTCTTTACACCCGATAACCCACAGCGCCTTACCTACGAAGCCATCAACGAATCCTTCACACGCAACGATAATATATTGCTCGCCATAGAACCCGCCGACGGCAATGTTTTTAGCATGGAGTTTATGAGCCTGGTTGCAAACGTAACCGAACATTTATGGACATTTCCCTATGTGATTCGTGTCGATTCAATCAGCAACTTTCAGCACAGCTATGCCTTCGATGACAACCTGGTAGTTGCTGACCTGTTTGATGCCAATGAAAACAGCGCTGCAGACCTCAAACAAATACAACAAATTGCATTGACTGAACCCCAGTTACTTAATCACCTGATCAGCAAACAATCCAATATCACCGGTATTAATATTTCTGTATTACTACCGGGAAAAAATACCATGACTGAAACGCCGGAGATCGTTAATGCAATTCGCGATCTCGCTCGACAATTAGAACAGGACAATCCCGGATTAAAAACCTATATGACTGGCGTCATTATGCTCAACAATGCATTTGCTGAAGCCTCCTTGGTTGATATGAGCAGCCTGATCCCCGGTGTGTTTGCCCTGGTTCTGATTACTCTTGCACTAATACTGCGTAACTTTTATAGCCTGCTGATCTGTATTCTCACCATGATATACTCGATTATTATGGCGATGGGTTTTGCTGGATGGATGGGCTACCCAATGACACCGCCAATGGCGATAGTGCCGATTATCATCATGACTCTGGCGGTAGCCAACTCTGTTCATATCCTCTTGCCCGCGATCAAGAGCATGCGCAATGGCGCTGATAAAACAGACGCCATCAAACAAAGCATTCACGAAAACAGTTATGCGGTATTTCTCACCGGCATTACCACAGCACTGGGTTTTTTATCTCTGAATACAACAGAAGTACTGCCTTTCCATCATCTTGGTAATAGCGCATCCTTTGGCGTTTTGATTGCATTCGTATTTAGCATGACATTACTACCCGCTTTATTTATGACATGGCCTGTCAGGGTAACCGTTAATAAAACAGATAGCATTCATATGCAGCGGCTGGCCAATTTTATTATTCATAACCATAAAATTTTATTAGCCGTTTGTTTACTGGGCACTTTACTCGCTGGCAGCTTTATAGCCAAGAATGAAATCAATGAAAACCTGATTGAATATTTCGACACAGAGATTCAATTTCGTCAGGATTCAGATTACATTTCACAACACTTAACCGGCACCGGCTTTATCGATTATGCATTAAACACACAGGAGAATGGTGTCAGCGAGCCTGAATACCTGAAACAGGTTGACGCTTTTTCACAATGGCTAAAACAACAACCTCATGTATTGAATGTTCACACGATTACAGATCGACTGAAGCAACTCAATAAAAACATGCACAATGACCAACCGGAGTGGTACAGGCTGCCTAAACAAAAGGATCTGGCTGCACAATATTTATTACTCTATGAAATGTCACTACCGTTTGGCCTTGATTTGAACAACCAGATCGACCTGCAAAAATCCGCAAGCAGAATCACCGTAACGGTCGATAACATCAGTGCAAAACAATATATCGAACTTGACCATCGCGCCAGCCAGTGGCTACAACAAAATGCACCGCAACTGGCCACAATTGGTACAGGCCCAACGATGATGTTCTCCCATATCAGTATGAACAATGCTTCCAGCATGCTACTTAGTACAACGCTGGCATTGATTGGCATATCGTTTGTTCTGTTTTTCGCCTTAGGTTCATTTTTTAGCGGCTTAATCAGCCTTGTTCCTAATTTACTACCAATTGCCACTGCCTTTGGTTTATGGGGTTTGTTCAATGGTGAAATAGGCCTGGGCCTGTCACTGGTTGCGGCAACATCACTGGGGATTATTGTTGACGATACCGTACACTTCCTGAGTAAATTTTCAGAAGCGAAAGAACAACTTCAACTAACAACAGAAGATGCGATTCGCTATGCATTTGACAAGGTTGGGCCGGCATTACTCAGTACCTCGCTCGCATTGGTGCTTGGCTTTGTTATCCTCTATTTTTCAGCTTTTAAATTAAATAGCGACATGGGAATACTGACATCAGCCACACTGGCAATCGCATTAATACTCGACTTTATACTATTACCAGCACTGTTAATGCAATTTTCTAAATCAGAAAGCTCAGGCGTCAAGATATTTAACCCGACTACTGAGTAATACAGCGTTAAAATTTATCAGGAGAAAAACGTTGTGAGTCGTCTACTTATCTTCATCTATGGCCTGATTTGTTACCTTCTCGGACTTGGCACTTTAACCTGGTTTATCTTATTTATAGGTGGCTGGGAGTTCCTACCTCGACATATAGACTCAGACACTCCTGGCCCACTATCAATAGCTCTCATCACTAACCTGAGCATACTTATACTCTTTGCATTACAACACTCTATAATGGCACGTCTATCATTCAAACAGCGATGGAATAAAATAATTCCCCGGGCTGCCGAACGCAGCACCTATCTTCTATTTTCAGCCATTATGATGACTATAATATGTCTCTATTGGCAGCCCATTGATGGCACGGTGTGGATAATAAATAATACCCCAGGAAAAATAATCTTAATATTACTCTATGTCCTTGGCTGGAGCATAGCAGTCGCAGCATCAACCGTGATCAATCATTTTGAACTATTTGGATTACAGCAAGTATATTTAAATTTTACAAACAAGCCAGAACCAGATCCTTATTTTTCTGAAAGTTCATTTTATAAAATCATTCGCCACCCAATACAGTTTGGCACCTTAATTGGCATATGGTCCACACCGATTATGAGCGCCACACATTTAATGCTATCGACTGGATTAACTATTTATATTTTTATAAGCCTGAAATACGAAGAACAAGATCTTGTCCGTACACTGGGTGAAAAATACCGCGATTATCAAAAACGCGTCAGCATGATTATTCCTTTTTCAAAATGATTATATTTCTATAACAGTAGTAAACAGACCAATTCATCTGAATCTCATGATAGCAGTGCTTTCCACTTACACCAGCTTTCGCATTTGCTTAAAATAATACATTAATGGCATTTCGAACTTTTGCGCCAGTTGTTTTACATATGACTTAAGCTCTTGTTTCGATAACTCACAGGGTGACTTACCACAAAACAAAACCCAGTTACCCTTAAATACATCACAGACAATAACTTCATTAAACTGCTGCATGACATGTTGCATAAGATCTGAATTTTCGTCTGGCAGATAATGGAAATTAATAACTAACCAGCCATTTTCATCAAGCACTTTGTACACGTTATCAATAAATAACAACTGCACCTGCACCTGACTCATTCCATCCGCTTCATATAGATCACTCAAAATTAGATTCGTGCTGCTCTCCGGTGCTTTGCCAAGGTAATCGAATGCATCTTGGCATGTCACCTGCAGTTGATAATTTTCTGGCAAATCAAACCATTCATAAGCGACATCAATAACCAGCTGTCGCAACTCAACGACCTGCAAGCTAACTCTAGGATAAAAATGATGCAGGCAGTGCACAAGACCTCCACCACCCAAACCTAATACGGTTATATGCTGGGGCTTAACGAATAACAGGCCCAATAGCATAATGCGGGTATATTCATGCATCAGATAATGCGGCCGCTCTATTAGCAGGCTGCTTTGCTGCAATGAAGAAGCAAAACTTAGTACCCGCTTTTCACCTTGCTGACTAACGATCACTTCACCAAATTCGTCAGTTGATCGAAACAGCTCTTTGCTCTGCGAGGCACTCTTACCCGCATTGTCTGGATATTGAGAAGAACGCATTGTTGGTAAAAATTAACTGGAAAAACTAGACACTCACTTTAGAAAAAACTGAACATGCACTTAACTTATTTAACACCACCATTTGGGCGACGTCTTAAAAACGATTCCGCACCACGGGCAATATAGCGCAATTGCACAATCGCCTTTTCAGTTAACTGTACACGTTCAGAGGGCTTACAATCGAGCGCTTCAGCACAGGCATTGAACACCAGTATCACCATGGCCTCAGCCTGAATACGTGCATCTTCTGCACTGTGGCCCCGTTGATGCTGAATATAATCCGCCAGCTCAACAACAAAATACTGCAGTTCACGAGATACCGCCTTACGGAACGCCAACGAAGAGCCACTGCGCTCTCTGAGCAACAATCTGAAAACATGGGGACTATTGTGAATAAACTCCATAAAGGTTTCGACCGATATGCGAATCACGCTACCACGGTCATTGATGCGCTGCCGCGCCTTGCGCATTAATTGTCGCAGAATAACGCCCCCCTCATCCACCAGACTCAGACCCAACTCCTCCATGTCTTCAAAATGCCGATAAAACGACGTCGGCGCAATTCCCGCCTCCCGGGCGACCTCCCGCAGGCTGAGGCTGGCAAAGCTACGTTCTTCACTGAGTAGCTGAAACGCCGCATCGATAATTTGCCGACGGGTCTTTTCCTTCTGTTGTGCACGATTAATTGTCATCCCGGAATATTATCATAAAGCCGACGAATGGATAACATGTGTAAACCTTTTATCTACTATACCTAGTTTGAATATATACATTTCGCGTTTTTCAGCGTACACTTGTACACGTTATATATCGAGATTCTGGACACCCCATGCACAAGCCCAAACTAATATGGTTGAATGCCACCATATTCGCCTTAAGCGCACTCATTACCCTGATTATTGTTCCAATCTACGCACTCACCATTGGTTTTGACGGCTGGCAAGTAGCCGCCATGATAGGCGGTATTATTTTCTGCGAAATATCCATTACTGCAGGCTACCACCGGCTCTGGTCACACCGGGCTTATGAAGCGCACTGGACAGTGCGACTGCTATTCGCTATTGGCGGCACCTATGCAACACAAAACACCATCCTGCACTGGTGCTCAGACCACCGAGAGCACCATCGCCATACCGATGACAATGAAAAAGACCCGTATTCTGCCAAACAGGGCTTCTGGTATTCACACATTGGCTGGATGATTCGTGAATATGGCATCAATCAGAATACTGGCTACAAAAACTGTACTGATCTGAAGAAAGACCCCATCGTCATGTGGCAGCACAAGCATTATTTACCGCTGGTACTGGGCATTAATTTTGGCATCCCCATTGTGCTCGGACTAATACATGGCGACCTTATTGGAATGCTATTGCTGGCAGGTGTAGCGCGTCTGTTTATCTCACACCACTTTACCTTCCTGATTAACTCACTGGCGCATATCTGGGGCAGACAGCCTTATTCCGATAAAAACTCCTCTAAGGACAATGACCTGCTGGCCTTCCTGACCATGGGTGAGGGCTATCATAACTATCACCATAGCTTTCAGCGTGATTATAGAAATGGCATTCGCTGGTGGCAGTTCGACCCCACTAAATGGTTGATTCATAGTCTGTCCTGGTTGAAGCTGACGCGCAATTTATACCGAGCGCCCCTCGAATATATAGAAGCCTCACGCGCTGAAATGTTATTACGCAAAACCTCACAAAAGCTCGAACAACTGCCTCATGCCGATATTCTGAAACAGCGCCTACAGGCCGAATACGAAGTTTTAATCAGTAAAATCAATGAGTTTGCTCAGGCCAAACGCCTATGGCTAGAAGCACAGAAAAACAGCATGCAAAATAGCATGAAGGAAAGCTGTGATATTGAATCAATGAAACGAAAAGTTGATCAGCTCAAACACAGCGTTATCCAGCAGCGCAAAGACTGGATGCTACTCAACGCACGTCTCGCCTGATCATTCTCAGCACCACAACCCATGCAGGTTAATTAACAAATTAACCTGCATTGTTGCTCCACATCAACAAGCAACTCGCCAAATGCATTAACCTGAAATCAAATAATAAGAGGATGTTGACACTGGGTAATAAACACAAACTTACCGAGCACAAACCCTACCTCGGATGCGTTTATCGAAAGCCTGATAAAAGAACGACTACACTTAAAAGACGAATTATTTAGTATTATCCAGAACAACGAATATAAGGCGGATACCATGCTAGATCTTGCTCATTACAAATCACTGCTCATCGATCTACGTCAGGAACTTACAAAGCGCGTTAAGGCGATCGAAAAAGACCTGCATCATGTGGAAGAAAAAGTAGAACAGGACTTTGCCGAACAGGCCACTCAACGTGAAAATGATGACGTGCTGAACTCTCTCGACAATGACGCCAAAGACAAGCTCATCGCTATCGACAAGGCCCTGCTTCGCATAGAAACCGGCGACTATGGCTACTGCGAAGAATGCGGTGAAGCAATCGATGAAAAACGCCTCAAAGCCATTCCCTTTGCGATTCGCTGCATAGACTGTGCAGACTAACCATCGCTTGAGTTGAGTGCTACAATTAATAGTGCGAGTTTGATCACCTTAAACGGAGGTGTGTTATGAAAATTGCCCCAACGCTCGTCACCACACTGACCCAGCACGACATTCAATACGATACCGTTCGTCACCGCCATGCCGACAGCAGCCTTAACTCTGCGCATGCCGCACACATCTCAGCCAGCCTGATGGCCAAGCCTGTCATTCTAGAAGATGAGCAAGGGTTTGTTATGGCCCTTGTACCTGCCAACCAGCATTTGAAAATACAGGAACTCAACATGTTTCTAAATCGCAATATGCACCTGGCAAGCGAAGACAAAATTGGCACATTATTTAAAGACTGTGAAATCGGCGCTATTCCGCCTGTCGGTGAAGCCTATGGCATCGAAACCGTTGTGGATTATAGCTTTGACGACTATACAGACGTATATTTAGAAGCAGGCAACCATAAAGACCTGATCCATATCAGCGGTGAGGACTTCAGGCATTTAATGGAAACTGCACATCATGCCAGCTTGTGCTTGCATTGATCTACTGAAACACACACTCGGATCAATGCTATTTAAGCCTGAGCATTTTTTCAGCTCAGGCAGGGTGACTTGTCGCGGCAAATAGAACTACCTGATTACCAGGGCTTCATGCAGAAGCATCTATAAACACCCGTACATCAAGCACCAACACCCTGGCAAGCATAGCAAACTTAATAATCCTTTCTTTGTGCCGCTGTCCCCATAATTTATTAGCCCAGCAAAATCAACTTGACCTCTACACCTTCTATGTCACCCGTTTGTGTGATAAGCCATAAAAAAGACACATCAAGTTTGCACTCATTGCCCACTCGACATAAAATATGTCGCCTTATGTGTGGCTAGGAATGGTAATACTTCGCGCCCAATGCGATTACTCCCCTCAGTTGCTGAAAATATAACAAGGCTTAAAAAGCCGTTAGCACCCAAAATTATTGAACGCATTTGAGATGGAAGATACACAAACCTTAAAGCAACGCATTGCTGAGTTAGAACAGCAAAATAGCGACCTTAATATAGAACTAGCTACCGCTATCGAACATGGCGACTCTGTTGATGAAGAGTTATTACTCATTAATGACCAGCTACTGGGCGAGATTGCAGAGCGCAAGAAAGCCCAGAAAACACTGGAGCAACTAACCACATTAATCAAACGTGAAAAACAGGATCTGGAACTTCTAGTAGAAGCCATTACAGATCACAGTGACCGCCTTGATTTACAACTGTTTGAACAGTTCAATGCAGCACAGATTGAATCTCTGACAGATACTCTGACCCAGCTGGCTAATCGACGCCATTTCAACCAGCATATTCATGAAGAGTGGCGCCGATCTATTCGCTCCAAACAACCTCTTGCGCTTATCCTGATCGATGTTGATCACTTCAAGTTATATAATGACAACTATGGCCATACGATGGGTGATGAATGCCTTAAACATGTAGCCGCGGCAATGAAAGAGACTTGTACACGATCCGTTGATTTTGTCTCAAGATATGGTGGCGAAGAGTACGCCATCGTCATTTCCAACTCTAACACCGAAGAAGCCGTTTATATCGCTGAAGCCTTACAACGAAATATTGCCAAGCTTGAAATCCCCCACAAAGGCTCTCTCACTAACGAATTTGTCACTGTTAGCATTGGCTTAGGCGTTCATACCCCTTCCATAGGTGAACACGAAACTGACTTTATTAATCGTGTAGACCACTTACTATATGGTGCGAAACGAAAAGGTCGTAACTGTATTGAATATAAAGAATCTAACTATTTTTAGGAAAAATTCATGAACGAAACTTTAGGGAGCTATGTAGAGATTGCAAATAGCGATGACATCGAGCAATTAAATCTTAGCTTTAGCCCTTCTTCACTACCGCTCAAACAACGCTGGAGAAACAATGGACTTTCAGCAGATTTTCTTGGTGACTATGTAACTACTTTTTTTCCAAAAGATGACAGCGACCCTGAAACCAGTATGCGCCAGGCAGAAATAAAAGGTAGTGTTGCATATATAGCCAATGAAGTATTAGAAAATGCCATGAAATACGCATATGACAATAATGATTCAATGATCAGTATTTCTGTTTTTCTTTTAAAAGACAAAATCATTTTCAATGGAACCAACGATGTCGTAAAAGACCAGTTTGAACAACTTTCCAAAACAGCAAATGAGTTACTGGAGAACGACACAAACGAACTTTTTATTCAGCGAATGGAAGAAAACGCATTGAGTGATACCAGTGCCGGCCTGGGCTTGCTGACAATGATCAATGACTATGACGCCAATATTGCCTGGAAGTACACATCCACTAGTAACGATGTAGTTAATGTTACCACTCAAGTAACAATTAAAATCTAAAGGTTTTTAACATGAAGTCCATAAACGACGAAAATTACACAGTAACACTAGATGAAGCCAATAGTGTTATCAACATTAATGGAATCTTGCGCCTCTCCGGTAACGCAGAATACCAACCCATTATCGATTTATTAAACGAACTGCTTGAGTCTAAATCAGAAACGCTAACAATTAATGTAGAAAAACTTGATTTTCTAAATAGCTCAGGCATTGCGATGCTATCAAAATTTATGATTAGCGCACGTTCCAGAGAAAACACGTCAATTGTTATTAATGGATCAAACCAGATTCCATGGCAGGCCAAATCATTAAAAAACCTTCAACGCTTACTACCTAGCCTAGAGCTAAATTTTAATTAAGCAATCATAGATTATTGGTGCAGGACTGTATGCAAAATTCAAACACGAGTTCGCTAGTAAATCGTCAAATAGCTTTAATACTATTTGGCTTCATTCTGGTTATGAGTATTGTTGGCGTTGCATCCAAAGTCGGCATTTCCAGCTTAAGCACCAATAATCAACGATTCGAAAAAACGGTTCATAGAAACAATGAACAGTACAAGCAACTGGTTGTTATGAGTGATGCCATTCGAGATCGCATGCTTATTGTTTATGACATTGTTCATAGTAATGATATTTTTGAAATTGATGAGCTCGCTGCAAAATCCAATGAAAAAGTACGCGTTTTTCTTGCAGCTCGAGATAAGCTGTCTAAGCTAGGCCTTACAGACGAACAAATGCAACAGCTGGATGAACAACGTAAGTTACTTGTTAAGGCACAAACTATTCTTAACAGCATAATTGAACAATCACTTAACGAACAGGCATTGGATTCACTGTCAAACATACAGGACGCCCGCCAGGCCAATACAGTAGTACTCCAGTCACTACTCGACATGCAAAACTACCAGAACAGCCAGGCAAAACAGGAGCTTGAAAACGCTAAAGAGTTGACGCGTGAATCCGGTGATTCGATCTTCTTACTGGCAATTGCAGCTGTGTTGTTAAGTGCCATTGTAGTCGGCATCATCATTCGCCATATGCGCACTCAGGGGCAGGCTCTCGACACCGCACTGCGTCAACTTGAAGATAATAATCAACAACTTGAAGCCAGGGTTAAAACTCGAACTGAAGAGCTGCTTACCATGAAAGCAGATAACATGCGGATGACAGCAGAACTGGATGTGGGACGCCAGATTCAAAGCATTATTCTACCCACTGCGCAGGAGCTATGCAATGAGCCTTCACTTGATATAGCAGCCTTTATGGAACCCGCTGATGAAGTAGGCGGTGATTACTACGATGTATTAAAGCATGACAATGGCACTTATATTTGCATTGGTGATGTCACAGGTCATGGACTGGAAAGTGGTGTGCTCATGCTAATGACACAGAGTTCTGTTCGCAGCCAGCTTGAGCACTCCAGCAAAGACATTACCACCATCCTCTCGCGTGTTAATGAAACTCTGTATAAAAACCTGCAACGCATGAAAAGCGACAAACACCTGACCTTATCATTACTTAATTATAAACAGGCCAATGGTCATGCAGAACTTCAATTATGTGGCCAACATGAATCTATGATAATAGTGCGTTCAAATGGCAGCATAGAAGAAATTGACACTGACGCTCTCGGCTTTCCGGCTGGACTTGTCGAATCAATTGAAGAGTATGTAGCCAAAACAACTGTACCACTAATGAAAGATGACGTTGCTGTTCTATATACCGACGGCATAACAGAAGCCGCTGACATGAAACATAATTTATACGGTATTGAACGTTTAAAAAACGTCATATCTACTAACCGACAGGCATCTGCAGAACACATTAAAAACAATATAATTGAATCTGTAAAACAACACATCGACAAACAAACTGTATTTGACGATCTAACCCTTGTGGTTTTAAAGCAGGTTGCCTAACCCATCACTTACAACACTCTTGCATAACATAATAATATATATTTATGTATTGATCACACTTCCTGTAGATCACCTCTCATGACTATTTTATTAATAACGTGTGATTTTAACCAGGCACACAAACCTTAGACCAATTGATCTTTAAAAGTCACATTAAGACCAGCTACACTAAATACCCAAGCTTAATTAGTGATATCGCACTATAATCGTTATTTTAACAACGACAGATTCGTCTTACTCTTAACAGGACAGCATTCACACAGAGAAAAGGTCTTCCCGTCACAATATAATCAAGCATTACCCCTCTCCTTTAAACACATGATTCATACGACAAATTCCCCCAACTCATCAACCTTAGTCAACTGGCTAATTCTTCACAGTATGACTTTAACAGCCTCACTCATTGCCTATCATATTAAAGAAGAGTAAAATTCAATTTATTCACACAATGGCTCACCCGCTCTTTATATCAGCCGCTAGACAAAACAGGTATTTCAAATATGGCTTTAGATCAACTCGAAGCATTTTTAAGAAAAATGCAGTCAGAACCTGAACTTAAAAATCAAGTACTTGCCACATCAACAGCCGATGATGTGGCACAAATAGCCCTCAAACTTGGATTTGAATTCTCAGGTGATGAATTATTGAGATTTTCAGGCCGAAAGGTTGGAAAAGTCACCGTAAAGAAAAATGACCTTCCTGGCGAGTACAATTAAATGTACTCTCCATTTTTGTTCACTAGTGATATAAAAACCAGCGCATACATAAAAGAACAATACTAGATGCATATCAACAGATTCCATCAATCTCGAATTTGCACCTTGATAAACGCACCCACATTAACAATTAAACACTATCTCCCTCTTAATTCAATAAGCACTTTCTAATTTACCTTCTGATTTATTACGTAAATTTCATATTACTTCTCATCATTACTGCCAAATTGACTATACAAAAATCACATCTATACTTTATCTCTTAACTTATAAAACAATTAGCAATCATATAATCAAGTACGAGCCCTTGGTTGTGAAATATAAAAATATTCTTTACATAGATTATACATCCACATTAATGCATCACATTAAAGAATCATTTTCTAATCTTTTTTACTTTTTTAATTCTATTTCTCATCAACTTACAGTTCTAGTACTATGCGGAATCTCACTTGCACCTTACAATGTGATAGCCCGTAATAATAATGTAAGTGATCATATTAGCTTCGAAGAATTGCTAAAATACTCAATTGAGGATCTCTTAGACATCAATATAACAACCGCCTCAAAATTTCAGGAAAAATCTTACGAAGCGCCTTCTGTAGTCTCCGTCATAACTGAAAATGACATCCTCAAATATGGTGCAAATAAACTAGTCGATATTCTCGCACGTGTACCTGGCCTCTACATGACTGGTACATATGCTTTTAATCAAAACGTTATTTCTATTCGTGGAGATCAGTCAATACATTATAACCACCGAGTTTTACTCCTTCTTAATGGCAGGCCATTTCGCGACACTATTTGGGGAGGTAAAGATGAAAATTTCCTGTCTGGATTTCCCATTAGCCTAATTCAACGTATAGAAATCATTCGCGGACCAGGATCTGTACTGTATGGTTCAAATGCCTCTAATGGCGTTATTAACGTCATTACAAAGCCGACCACCGAAAACACCTCCGGAACGATAAAAGTAACCACAGGCTCATTTGAAGGCCGAGGAGTTGAGGCGACAGGCCACAGAACGTTAGGTGATCTGGATATAGTTGGTGGCTTTTATGGATTCAAAAACACTGGATGGGAAAAAACCGCCACAGATGAAGTCGGCACGACAGGAAATGTAAATTACTCTGAAGACCATCTGAATATTTTTGGTCAGCTTTTGTATAAAAACTTTTCAGCCAATACATTCATCTCAACCAGAAAGCAAACTGACTTTGGTGCAACTACTCATTTCCCATTTCTTACACGGGATGTTGATCGCTATCTTGTTGATATTGGGTACAGCATGACCCTATCACAGGAATGGAGCGCAGATATCAATTTAACTTATAATCGATTCGAACAGCTTTTCCCATCCGGCGGTGAAATTCTAAAAATATTAGCTGAAAGTCGGTTGATTGATACCAGCGTAATATATACACCATCTGAGAACTTTAATTTTGTCACCGGGCTACAAGCAGACAATCACAAGGGATTTTATGGCAAGATTGATCCATTAAAACTACACATACCTCCATATGATGAATGGTGGTATCAGGCTTATGCTCAAGCCAGTTGGTGGCCAAAACAGGACCTTAAACTAGTACTTGGCGCACAGTTAAATAAAATTGAGAACAATGATGCCGTGACTGTACCCAGAGCAGCCATTATTTACTCATTTAATAACCGATGGCATATTAAACTTTTATCAGGTCAAGCCTATCGAGGCCCCAATTCCCTGGAAAGAAATGTTGTAGTACCAGGTCCAGTAATAGGCGACCCATTAACCTTGATAGGAAACCCTATGCTTAATTCTGAGACCGTCAAAACAACGGAATTTCAGATAAATCACCATCAGAGTAATATCACAGCGAGTTTAGCTGCTTTTATCAGCAATCAAAAAGACCAGATAACAAGAAGCGGATCAAGCCCTGTAAGCTTTATTAATACTGGCAGAATTAAATTCAAAGGAATGGAGCTAGAGATGAAATACTCACCGATTGAGTCATTAGATATTGATACTTCTTACCTGCACCAGACTAACGAACGACTGGATGGTGTGAAGAACTCCACCCTGATACCCAATGACATATGGAAAATTGGAGCCTCATATAGATCTAAACTAGGCGTTACTGCGGGCATATTCAATACTCATATTGGGAAAGCACAGGATAATGTAATTTTAAATCCGACCAGATCATTAGTAAATCCACAAGCAAAATCCTATAATGACCTAAGTTTAAATATTACTTTTGATCTGAACAAACTTGCCAACTTGAATAAAAAGTACAACCCTTCCTTCAGCTTGTACACTACAAATCTGTTAGATGAAGACGTATATACACCTGAAATTGGTCGCAAGAAGATCAACACAGTACCACTGGTAGCAGGACGAGCTGTATTTGCTTCATTCAATATGGAGTTTTAGGTTATAAAAACAGTGACTATCAAACATAAAACACATATAACTCTTCTCAAACTCGCCCAACAACGACATACTGAAGCCAGAAAAATTCGTTAATTTACACCTCGGCTTAACAGAAAAGATCATTCTCCTCAATCATGCCATAACGCTCCCTTCCTATTAAAATATGGATAAGAAAAGAACGCCATAACTCACATCATGAATAAACAAACTATCTTATACATAGTCCATCGTTATCTTGTAAATTCATATCAAAACACGAATGAAAATTCTCATCATTAGAATCAAATTTCAATATCACCTTGCCTGATAAATTTTAATGAAAGCATTCTATATCTGAGGCTCGACAATCTGTTAACTCATACAAACTCATAATTATCCACACACGCTACACAATACACAAATTGTGTGTTACCAACTCCATCTAAGTCGAGTAGATGTTTGTCATAACGATAATCAACAACTGATTTTTCGCCTAAGCTTCTTATCCATACCACGACGTGTTTTACTATCCATTCGACGCCGTTTTGAGGCGCGTGAGGGACTGGTATCAATGCGTTTTTTTTGGACCACACCAACACCTTGTATCATTTCAACCAAACGCTCAATTGCTGCTTGTCTGTTTTTATCCTGTGTTCGATGCTGTTGTGCTTTAATAACTATTACACCATCGCGCGTGATACGTTTATCATTCAGGTGTAGCAGCCTATGCTTATAGAAATCGGTTAAATGTGAAGCGTTTATATCGAATCGCAAATGAATCGCACTGGAGACTTTATTAACATTCTGCCCACCAGCACCCTGGGAACGAATTGCTGTAATTTCTATATCAGCATCTGGAATACTCAGACTTCTTGAAATAACAATCATCAGCTTAGCCAGTATTACACACGATCAATTCTTGCCCGTTATTCCAGCGGTCAATACAAATCGCATAGCTTCATCCATACTCATATCACATTCCGTGATATTTTCTCGTGGGACCAGCACAGTAAAACCACCAATCATATAACTCATGGGTATATAAACCAGAACACTTTTTTCTGTTGCGAATGAATTTGGCAAACGCGAATCATCTTTCTGGGTAACAAAACCAATCACACTCATACCATTATAATTAACCGTGACTACCTTTCCAAAGTCATTCTCTTTAGGCGAGAAGAAATCAAACAGATCTCTAATCGCCCTGTAGATGGTTTTTATTAAAGGCAACCTATATAAAATTTGCTCACCAAAATTAAACAGCTGCCTAACAATTATGGCATTCATCAACAGGCCCACAATAAAAACCACCAGAATGCCTGCAATCATACCTAAACCAGGAAAATAGATCGCCTCTGGTAGCACCCATCGTAGAGCTGCACCCATTACCTCTTCAGATGTAACTGATAACCAGTAAAGAAGATATATCGTTAATACAATAGGTAACAGGGTAATAAAACCTGTTATTAACGTTTTACTGATTGCTTTAAACATAGAAATCCCAACTGTGTATCAGCCAAATAATTCACTGATCATTGTACGACAAGAAGCTTACAGACATGAGAATTTTTTAGACAGGCAAATGAGATTTAGTTTGAGCCTGAAACCTCTGGATATAATTGCTCTAACTTTTCCATAATAGTCACTTCCTTGAAGGGTTTGACGATATAGTGCTGAACACCCGCTTGAATCGCCGCTCTTACCTTTTGTGTTTCTGCTACAGAAGTCACCAAAACAAAAGGTATCTGTGAGTAAGCCTGCTGCTCACGAAGCTCCTCAAAGAACTCTAATCCCGTCTTATTCGGCATTTCCCAGTCACAGAATATCAGATCGACTTCATGTGTATTCAGCTGCTTTGTAGCAGCCTTGGCATCCGCAGCCTCATATATACGTGCCACACCAAAACTTTTTAATATACAGACCAGTAGCGACCGCATAGATGGAGCATCATCCACCACCAATATTCTACTCTTCCTAATCTCTGTAGGTAACTTGTGCATATTCTCTCCGCCCTTTTCTATAGCATTGAGTATAGACAATGGTATCTTTTTTTCCTGCCATTTTACTGGATTTATCATCCAGCCACGAGTCACATCTCAATGGTGAACGTCTACTTTTATTAAGGCTGCAAGAAAAATAAATACTGCGTTGATTAACAAAGCCACGGACAATATCATCAGAGCCTCTGCCATAGTCACGCCAAACATCAATTCAGGGGTATAACCACAGGATGCATCAACGCGATAGAGCCAGGGCAACCATTTATCAAGCGCCAGCCAGCTCGGCATTCCGAGATCAAAGCCGCAGTTTCTGAAGACAAATCCACGCTCTGTTCCTAACAACAAATAACTTCTTTCTGCGAGCCCTGACGCCACCACAATCACTAATAGATTTGCCAGGTGTAAAACTAATCCGGATCTTTTTAATAAAGCCATTATCACAGAAATCATTAACAACAAACTCAACCATAACCGCACCTGAATACATAATACACAAGGCCACTCTTCCAGCACATATTGATAATAAAGCGCTGACGCCAGCAATGAAAAAGACATAATTGCCAGAAACAGCCAGTACAGCCGACTGGTAGAAAGCTGATTAAGTTTTACCAACCACGGGTTATTCATAGAAAACCTTTAATTTTATATATTTATTTTTTCAGTGTTTTCTCAGTAGTGCACACACACTTGAGTGTCATTAGAATTCAGATTGATTCCAGTTATTAAATGCCAGTAGCCACGAGGATATGTCTGGATAAGATTTCCCTCTTGCTATCAGGTGTTGCCCTAGCTGAATCATTAGTTCTCTAAATTCCTGAATCTCCACCTGCCATTGCCAGTCTTCTATACCTGGATTATCCGCAAGGGCTTCGTTGGCGAGTGATTCCGCACCGCCCCAGATATTTCGAGTGTTCAGCTCTATATACAGCTGGTCTTCATCATTATCACACAATGCGATAAGGTGCTGTATCAGCTCAAGCCGTTTACTTTGATGTGCCTCCAATATTAATGCTATGCGTTGCAAGGTTTGTTTCAGTTCTGTTTGCTCCATAGCATTAACTCATCATATACATTGAGGCATCATTATACTGTGTAATTTCAATATCAGACACCACGAACATATCTTCGCTTCATCATCAGTTAGACCCATAATACTCAATTCAGACAATGACGATTCCAATACAATTCAAATGAATACCTCATCATCACAAACACCTGATTAGGTACTAACAGATAACTCCTGACGACTAAATTTACTGTAGCTCTTACGATCCATTTCAACAATTTCACAGGTAATAACCTGTAACGCCAGAGGCATTCCCTGCAAGCACTCAACCACTAAACGACTGATGAGCTGTTTCTGTTGCGCTGTTCTTCCCTGATGAATACGACATTGCACATGAATAAACCCCTTGCCTGCTGAACCCAGGCGGTAGTGCTCGATGGCAATTGCCCGTAATTTAATATTTGTTTCATCAAATAGCTGGCTCTCAACGATCGACTGGTAGACCTTGCCCATAACATCGGTAAGCTGCTGATTATTAATAGAATCTACTGTATATTCGATCAATATATGTGGCACTGCCACCCCCTATAAGTCGTCATATTAGGTTGCTTAAGATAATTATCCGTGGAAAAAATCACCCGTTCAGCTTTCATTCAGGCAACTCAGGATAAATTACAGTCAACAGGGAACAACTCCCTGATGATGATGATAACAACCGGAGAGTTAGCATGAAACTGAATTTAACACTCAAAACCTTACCTCTTTTAGGTATTCTGGCTATGACTTTTCTGGCATCGCCAGGAATAGCGCTTGCTGATAAAGATGAACGTAAGCACCGCAGGGATCATTATGCAGAGCAGCTGGAACGCAGGTATCAACAACAGGAAAAACGTCAACATAAACGTGAGCACCGTGAACACGACCAGCAGCGCCATGCTATCCACAACTTTGCCCATCAACGACATGAGCAGAAGTATGCTTTTAAGGAAGGCTACAAACAGCCACACCGGCACCATAAAAAACACCACAAGCATTACAACAAGCATGGGCACAAACACTACAAACATAGACACCCACATTATGGTTATGTTGAACCTCACACACATACCAGTCACTATCTGGCACGTGAGCCACGCTTTAGATCTTACGTCGATTTGCGCGACCTAAGCTTCGTACTGGGTCTACACACCGATAATTTTGACCTGATTTTCCGTGATTAGTCTAGATGGAGCTGCTGAGTCATATATAAGCATCACTCAGCAGCTTCTTTGACACACATCTGGAGACCATGAGCACTTCGGTGTATGCTTCAATTGTTAATTTGAATATGGCCTTTATCTATGAAAAGCACACTACTTCCATTGATGCTGTTAGCCAGCATGCTAATCAGCTCTGCGGCTCACTCTGCCGAAAAGGCCATCAGTAAACAGCAGGCAATCAATATTGTGCAAAAACAGCATCCAGGCCGTGTGCTTTCAGTGAAGCAGAAAAACAGCCACTACACCATCAAGATACTGGACAACAAGGGTAATATACGCCTAATCAGAGTCGATTCAGGTGAAGGAAAAATCATCAGGAATCACTGAATATGCGTATTCTGATTATTGAAGATGAGCTGGAACTGCTCAATGACATTAAAAACCACCTGGAATCTGAACAGTTTATTGTCGACACCAGTAGCGATGGCAACGAAGGTTATTTTTTCGCCACCGAATACCCCATCGACGCAGCCATTATTGATATTGGTTTACCGGGTATGTCCGGCATTGAGATCATCCAGAAATTACGTGAACAGGGCCACACCATTCCGGTGTTAATTCTTACAGCACGAAGTCGCTGGCAGGAGAAAGTCGAAGGCCTGGAAGCTGGCGCAGATGACTATCTGGTTAAACCATTTCAAATGGAGGAACTTATTGCCCGACTAAAAGCCCTACTACGTCGTGCCAGTGGATCAACCAGCCACGAACTACAGTGTGGCCCTATAAAATTAAATACAGCCACCCAACAGGTATTTAGTGAAAGCACATTAATTGAAGTCACGGCTTTTGAATACCGCATGCTGGAATACCTGATGCGACACTCTAGTGAGGCGGTTTCCAAAACACGTCTTGCTGATTATCTTTATCCTCATGATGATGACCGTGACAGTAATGTGATCGAAGTTCTAATCGGCAGGCTTCGCAAAAAGCTTGATCCTGATGGCAAACGAAAACCCATTGAAACCCTACGCAATCGCGGTTATCGCTTTACTCTTTGTGACACCACAAGCTCAGAGACAAGCTAGCCTATGTCACTTAATTTACGGATAAACCTCAGCGCTACACTGTTACTGGTTATTTTTATTAGTCTAACCGCATTCGCACTGGATCGTGCCTTTTACGAAAGCACCGAAAGCGCCTTACGCGACAAACTAACCAGCCAGTTATATGCACTTATGGCTGCGGCTGAAATCGATGAACAACAGATTGTTATGCCATCCAGTGAACTCGATGCATTACTCGGTCTTCCCAGCTCTGGTGTCTATGCCTATATAACCGATAGTAATGCTCAAATTCAGTGGCAATCATCATCAGTACTCAGCGCTTCCCCGCCACCTCCTTTATCTCTAAACGGTGGTGAAAAGCGTTTTACAAAATCCAGCACTGATAACAATAATTTCTATAGCCTGGCCTATGGCATTAACTGGTCGACTGATACACAAAGCCTGGCTCTAACTTTTAATATCAGCAGCGATCTTGAGTCGTTTAACCGACAGATCCAGTACTATCGAACAACTTTACTGGGCTGGTTACTAGCAATGGCTATCTTGCTGCTACTTAGTCAGGCATTTATTCTGCGCTGGGGTTTATCCCCATTACGTAAAGTCGGCCATGAGCTTAATCTTATAGAAAGTGGCGAGCAGGAGAGAATTGTGAAAAATTATCCGCTGGAAATCAATCGCCTGACACAAAACATAAACCAGTTACTGCAACAGGAAAGAGACCAGAAAACACGTTATAGAAACGCATTGGGTGACCTCGCACACAGCCTGAAAACGCCTCTAGCTGTACTACAGGGAGGAGTTAGAAACGCCGCTGACCCATCGCTACAGGAACAGATTGATCGCATGAATAATATTGTGGAATATCAGTTACAGCGTGCTTCAACTGCCGGCTCTACCAGTATTGGCAAAGCCGTGAGCATCAAACTAACGGTTGAGCGCATGTTAGATTCGCTCAATAAGGTATACCAAGAAAAAAATATTAAAACTGAAATATCCATTGCCGATGAACTGAAGTTTCGCGGTGATGAAGGCGACCTGATGGAACTACTAGGCAACTTGATGGACAACGCCTTCAAATGGGCAAAGCAGGTCATTCATGTAAGTGCAATGCAAAAAGAGTCACACCTCTACATTATCGTGTCTGACGATGGCCCTGGAATTGCCCCTGATCAGGTCGAATTGCTATTACAACGTGGCATACGTGCCGACCAGGGGGTTGCTGGACACGGAATTGGACTGTCAATTATTGGTAATATTGTCGACGCCTATAAAGGCCAGCTGGATATCCGCACTAGTCACCTCGGCGGCGCTGAAGTTCAAGTGATTATTTAACCACGAAATATTTCGTTCAGCTATCATTCAGCTATCCCATGTTGTAATAACTCCATGATTCAAACATGACTGGAGAATTTCAATGTATAACTGGCTCACCACAAGAACACTACCGCTATTGATTGTCAGTCTATTATCGACAACGGCGTCAGCAGAAACCACAGCACAGAATCGCACATCAAAATCGATTAGTTATTCAAGCCAGGCTGAAAACATCAGCAAGCCTGATCGGGATCAATTACTGCTGCAAAGTAAAAACACCTCGAGTAAACCATCTGAAAAAACGGATTATCGACATGAATCTACTTCTTTAAGTATAGAAATTAGCAGCGTCGAATATTTTGATAGCCATGATTTCTATATCTATGATGCCTCTAGTCATTTGATTAGCGATATTGACACTGATGGTTTTTATCACCGTTTTAGCGTCAATATCGATGTCGACACTTACCTACATGAAGCACAGGTATTTGCTCGACTTTATTTAAGCTATGAAGGTGGCCCATGGGAATATTTCGCAACCAGCGACCACTATCTAATCCATAGCGACAACGCAATGGATGCCTTTACTATTGAAACTGAGCTAGCCGCTGGTTTTCCTGCAGGCCATTACGATATCAGAATAGAAATATATGATAGTCATACTGGACACTGGATATTAGCCTATGGCCCCTACGACGACGCCTCATTAAACGTACTACCATTAGAAGACAGTTACGCCGATGCCCTGTATGTATACGACGTATACCCTGTCGAAACTGAAATTGTGGTGGGCGCCAGAGGTTCACTACACCTGGCATGGCTGGGCCTACCTATATTTGTCTGGCTTGGTCGACGCTATACCACTAAAAGCCAGAATAAACATGTATAACATCTGTTTTTTGACAAATTAACTTCAAAAGTATTATCCACGTCTCAAAATTCTCATTACGTTTGATGATAATAGGGTTCCCGAGTAAAAAATCGGGAACTCTATAATATTCACGTGAACCCACTGGTCCACAAGGAGAAAAATGATGAAGTTAAAATTCTGCATGATAACCATCCTGGGCTCGTTAATTTCTTCCCAGTCACTGGCAGCTGAAGGTGTAGCACGCTCAACTTTCACGACAGCTATCGATAATCGTGAGCCGGTTAATGAAATATCACAACTCAGCCCTGATGAATCAAAGATTTACTACTTTACAGAAATCAAAGGCCTAAAAGACCAAACCATATCCCATCGCTGGGAACAAAATGGTGAAGTACAGGCCACTGTAGATTTTAATATTGGCGGGGACCGCTGGCGTGTATGGTCAAGTAAAAACCTGCAACCTGAATTTACTGGTGAATGGCAGGTTATGGTCGTCGATCAGGCGGGTAACGTACTCGCTCAAAATAGTTTCAATTATGGCAACGCCATTAATTCAATTAATAACGCCTCTGAAATCCAGGCAGATGCCGAAGAGAATACTGAAATAGAATCAGGCACTCAAAATATCAGTGAAACACAAGAAAAAATATTGGATCAGGTCGGCTCGGCTGAAACAGAAGTCACTGAAAATTTAGAGTCTGATACAGAGCAAAGTGCAGTACAATAAATAACGAGAAAAACTTAACCGTATAAAATAACCCGGGAAGCATACTTTCCTGGGCTATTTTTTGTTATAACCCGCAATAATCCTAGCGATGGATTTCAGATAAAATCACGACAGTGTCTTCAGTCTGAAATAAAAAGCAGTCCGCTCACCAGGAGTAGACTCAAAGCCAATTTCACCATGATGTGACTCTATAATATGCTTACAAATATTCAACCCAAGCCCTGTACCTGGTAATTTATTGCCAGCCGAACCATTAGACTGCCTGAACTTTTTAAACAGTTGCTGCTGAAAATCATGTGCAATACCTGCCCCATAATCAACTACAGAAACAGTCGCCACATGATTATTTAGCTCCAGAAAAACTTCTATCTTTCCACCTTCAGGAGAAAATTTTGCTGCATTTGAAAGAAGATTTGAAAGCACTTGAAGGATACGTTGCTCATCAGCCTTCACCCATACTTCATCAACTCCGGCTGGCAATTTTATTTCTACATTACACTTGCATTGACTTATATAGTTTTGATTAAGCTCGACTGCCCTCTGCAGTAGATAAAGTAAATTAATTTTATGCAAATCTATTTGCAGCCTTCCCGCTTCCATTTTAGCCAGATCGAGAATATCGTTTACAATTATCAGCAATTGATTAGAATTATTCAGCGCCACATCCAGCAAGTTTCTCGCTTGCTCATTCATATCAGTTGAAAAGTGATTCAACAACCCTAATGATCCTTTAATTGAGGTCAGTGGTGTTCTTAACTCATGGCTAACCATTGACAGAAATTCATCTTTTGCATGATCCAGGCTTAATAACTGCTTAACCTTAATTCTCAATTCAAGTTGTGAAACTACCTGGCGCGCCAGTGCATTCAGTGCCTTTTGTTGTTGATCATCGAGCTTTCTAGCATGGTGATCAATAACACATAAGGTACCTATATGATACTGGTTATCAAGCACCAAAGGGGCTCCTGCGTAAAACTTCACTTTAGGCTCATCCACCACTAGCGGATTATCTTTGAAACGAATATCATCATCCGCATTTTCAACGACAAACAAATCATCCTGTAAAATTGCGTGTGCACAGAATGCAAATTCTCTGGGCGTTTCTGTCGCATCTAGACCATGATGAGATTTGAACCATTGTCGAGTTTCATCAATCAGACTAACTAGCGCAATAGGTACACCACAGATCTGCGCCGCAAGGAATGTTAAATCATCATATGCCTGCTCTTCCAGGGTGTCGAGTATTTCAAGCTGCTTTAGCTTCTTTAACCGTTCAGCCTCATTTTCAGCAGGTTTTGCTGCAATCATATATCTTTTCCATTTATAAACATGAATAAGCCAGAATTACCTTACCTGATTAAGCTGAAAAATTCTGATCCCAGATACTTTGTATCTCTCCACCGAGCAAAACAGGATCAAACGGTTTAGAAATCACATCTAATGCACCCAGTGCCTTGAGTGAATTTATCTCATCAGGTAATACTTTAGCAGTCATAAATATCGTTGGGATAGATTGATACTGATCTATCTTTCGAACAGCCTCAAGTGTCTGCGGGCCATCCATACCTGGCATCATCACATCGAGCAATAACAGGTCTGGCTGAAATTCTTCAATGGCTGCGAGCGCCTCTTCGCCACTACTACATACCTTCACCTTATAGTTATTTATTGACTCAAGCGCTACAGCAGCAATCATCTGAATATCTTGCTGGTCTTCCACATAGAGTATTTTACTTAGCTGTGGCACATACACCCCCAAGTGAACGGCTTCTGAATAAAATAAAAAGACAACTGATCGTACTGAGTATAGACAAATTATTGAAATTTAACAGAATATAACCGAACACTGTACTCGTAACTATGTAGTCATCATACCCTGCGCCACACAAGGTGAAGCACAGTGCTGATGATTGTATTACCAGGGACGAGTGATGGTAAACGCACCTCGAATATCCCCTTCTTTAAAGCCAGTCGCTTTATCTTCAGGGTAGAGACTATCAATTTTAGACTGTACCTGCGGCGCAATATTATCCCCATGACACTTTAAGCAGACCGCAGCAGTTGGAATCGCCTTCATAAAACGTAGTTGTTTAGCTCCTGCTTGCTCCTGCACTTCGAAATAAGCCATCGCCTTTACATCCTCACCCTTTGCCTTACGCTTTTCAAATTCAAGCAACACCTGCCTTTCCCAGTCATCAGGGGCATTGGATGGATTCCTGGTTTTTAAGCTGGTTCTGGCAACATTCCAGCCTTGTTTTGCTGATAGCTGATCAGCAATCACAGGTGCCTGTGAATTACACACCTGAACAGCATTAACAGGACCACCTGCTTTCATAGCCGCCTGGAGTTCGCCTTTTAGCTGTTGCATAAAGTTTTTCACAACAACTTTACTTTCCTGCACTCGTTGCTGCAGCTCGGTTTCTGCCTGTAATGCAGTTGAGAAACCTAAAGTGAATACAAATGTGAGAAATAAATTTTTAATCATCTGAAATCCGCATACTCTGAATATTAGAAAACGCTTATTTTATACGATTGGTACCCCATCCTGCAATTTAATGTGAACTGGTTGTCAAAACCGACACAAAATCAATGACCTGGCCTGCAACAGCCGGCAAATATGCTTAAATTGATTCTAGGGCTAAGCAATTTTACTTCTCATTGCTGGACAAAACACAACAATAAACCAGGTGGTATTCAATATGGCTTTATCTGTTCGTTCACTTGCATCTAATTATAGTAGTCAATATTTAGATAAGCTTTCCAAGCTACTTCTAAGCAAGGGCACTACCAAGCAAGCTACTCAAAAAAGCCTCCCGGCTTATGACTTTGAACTTGACCTTGAGGTTGTCTATGACCGGCGCAGGAAAGTCTCTGATATTATAATAAAATAACTTAGCCACCGCTTAAATTAAGCGCGCCATTCAGTCTGACAGTCGTTTTCTATGTACACCACAGGCAAAGCGCTATACCAGATACAAATAAGTTGCTGTAACTTCATTTGAAAAAAACTGACTGCACTCTATAATATTACTAATGGATTATACGCAATATTTATTTTTGGCATCAGATCGATATAACACTCATATATAAATAACTGAAATTATTAAAAGGGAGATACTGAGCAGAACTGACGTTCTGGCAGCTAAATAACATGTTCAATACTCGCAATTTCACCCGGCTTTGTTTACTTATTTTTGCATCCACACTGTCTCATTATGCTTATAGCTCTGATGCATTTCCAGCACGTAAAAACTATCCCTCTGTTCAAACAATCAGTATGTTGGAGCTATATCAGAAGCGTAATGATGTAATCATTGTAGATACTCGCTCTAACTACGAACATTCAACATTACATATTAAGAACTCAATAAATATTCCTATTTCAGATTTCGACTTTTCAAGCCGCGTAAAGTCGCTATATAACGACAAAAAAAGAACCATTGTTTTTTACTGTAATGGCTATCAATGTGAGAAATCCTATAAAGCAGTTATGAAAGCCCGGCGTTTCGCAAAAGTTAGTGATGCCCTTGCTTTTGATGGTGGAATTTTTGAATGGACTCGCCAATATCCTCAAGAATCGGTATTATTTGAGCAATCTCCTGTAGAACCCGCCGCCTTGATCACTGATGAAGAGTTTGAAAAACATCTGTTAAAGCCTAAAGCATTCTTAAAACGCTCTAATGAAAACTGTATTGTGCTTGATATCCGTGATACAGCTCAGCGTACAGACCTCATTTTTTCTGGATTTGAAAAATCAGTAAGCATGGATAACACGCTTACGCTTGATAGGTATATCACAGATTCTAAAAACTCTAATAAAGCACTTTGCATTTATGATGCAGTTGGACGCCAGATCCGCTGGTTTCAGTATTACCTTAAGCAGAAAAACATCACTAATTACTATTTTCTTGACGGTGGAGCCAAGGCATTCTTTAAAATCCCATACAAACAGCTACATGACAGCTAATTCCACTTCACTGGCAGGCATGCTCCTTATTAGCACCATTGATAGCCTCTAAAATTTAGTGATTTAGCTCGCCATTAACTAACAGCAAAATAATTGGTGATTTTGTTTATCTTAGAACCATTCCAGTGCAACTAAAGGCACTCTAAAAGGCAAGTATTGAATCACATAAAGCGCAATACAAAATTTATTTTATAAAATATCACACATCAGCTTAACTAATTGGAGAGTACGTATATCAGTTACTCGGTAATATACCTGATTAGCCTGTTTTCTTGACACAAGCACACCATGATCACGTAACATGGACAAATGCTGTGAAATATTGCTCTGTGACGTACCAACCTGATCAGTAATTTCACTTACACTAACTTCATTATCACATAACACACAGAGTATTTTTAAACGCAAGGGATGCGAAAGTGCCTTAATCGAACGAGTTGCACAATTGAGCGCCATACTAGTTTGTGCAATACAGGTATTATTCATGATGTAATTTCCCTGATACTTTATTGTTATTCTGCGTCGCTGAGTGTAATTGCACCTGAAAATATTAATATAGGTTAAACTCCTTAAATCCCTTGAAGCCCCCCCTCATTCCTATAATCTGTTTAACAATACAAATAATAAAGCCCGCTTCAAGCGGCTCCTTGAAAAACATCATCTCCAATTTTTTTATTTTTCATATTAATATCGGGATACGATTCTAATAAGAGGGAGTCATATTTCATATGCTGAGGAATTTTAATTCCCATTAGCTGCAACACGGTTGGCGCAATACTGGCCAGTCCCGATTGGCATGATAATTTCCAGTTTTGCCTGTCCATAATCAAACAGGGTACGGGATAGGTCGTATGTTGCGTATTAGGTTCTCCGCTAACGGGACTTACCATTTCTTCACAGTTTCCATGATCTGCTGTCACAACTACTGAATAATTAGCCTGTCTGGCAGCATCTAGAACTCGTCCCACCTGAGTATCCAGTGCAGTAACTGCGGCGAGCACAGCATGACGTTTTGCGGTATGTCCCACCATATCACCATTGGCAAAGTTAACGACCATAAAACCATATTGTTCAGATGCAATCGCTTTAATAATCGCATCGGCAACTTCAGGGGCACTCATCTGGGGTTTGAGATCATAGGTTTCAACTTTAGGCGAAGGAATCATTATACGGTGTTCACCGGGATAGGGCTCATCACGTCCACCATTAAAAAAATATGTCACATGTGGATATTTTTCGGTTTCAGCACAATGTAACTGCTGCACACCCTGCTCACTCAAAATCTGTGCAAGCGTAATCTCTGGGCGCTCACTATCAAACAGATAAGGTAACTGATTAACCGGGTCATATGGCATCATACAGGTAACCTCAGGTCTTGCAGAGGCACCCCGTTCAAAACCATTAAAACCCTCTACACTCAATGCGGACACAAGCTGCCTTGGTCGATCTTTTCTAAAATTAAAAAAGATGCAAACATCACTATCCAGAATGGTCTCGAATGACGGGAAAAGTGCAGGGCGAATAAATTCATCACCAAAGCCTTCTTTATATGCTGACTCAAGTGCCAGTTCACAACTTGCAAACTCATCACCCTCACCTTTAATCAGGGCACGCCAGGCAAGCTTGGTACGTTCCCAGCGCTGGTCTCTATCCATCGCATAAAACCGGCCGCACAAACTGGCTATCGCCCCACCCGCCAGTTTCAGGCGCTCTTCAATCTCTGGCAATTGATCACGTGCTGACTGCGGTGGTGTATCTCGCCCATCTGAGATCATATGTAATAAAGGCTTAACCCCGTAAAGTCGGCAAGCTTCAATCAGGGCAAAAAGATGTTCTTTATGGCTATGCACTCCACCACTGGACACCAGCCCCAGTAAGTGCACTGGGCGATTCTGTATTTTGGCTTTATTTAAAGTCTGAAGTAGCACAGGGTTACTAAAGAAGTCAGATGATTTGATCGCATCACAAATCCGCACCATATCCTGATGAAGTATCTGACCTGAGCCCAACGTCATATGCCCAACTTCTGAATTACCCATCTGCCCATCAGGCAAACCTACTGCAGCACCAGATGCATTTAATACGGTATGGGGGTAATGTGAAAAGTAATTATCCAGACAGGGCGTATCTGCTTCATAGACCGCATTATCCTGTTTTCCAGGGTTGACACCTACTCCATCCATAATTAGCAGTAAAACAGGTTGTCTGGGGACACCGGAAAATTTAGACATATTCCTTCATCATTAATATCGTCGAATACATCGACATCAGTAAGAGTTATGTGCTTCTTAGCCTGCAAGAATGACAGTAAGGAGCAATCATCACTAATCTTACCCGTTTATCTGAGAGATAATATGATCATGCTCAATATTTGAGCATTTTACACCTACAAATCGATCATTGACTCAACAATATTACAACATTCACTTCTGCTGTTTTTTACGTTACATTAGCCCGTTAAAAAATCATCAGGGCCACTCATGCTTCAACAACTCACTTCTCTCTATGAAAAAAGTGTGCTCAAACAGCCACTTTTCATTATTATTGCCTGTTTGCTTGTGGTGCTATTTTTTGCCTCTCAGACAACAAAATTCAAACTGGATGCATCTGCAGACTCACTGGTACTCGAGAATGATCAGGCACTGAAATATTATCGAGCGATACGTGCTCGCTATGGCTCAGATGACTTTCTTATTATTACCTATACCCCGAATAATGATCTGTTCAGCACTTCAAGCCTTAAAGATCTAGAACAGCTAAGAAACAAACTGCGATCCCTGAATCATGTAGAAAGCGTTACCAGCATGCTGGATGTACCACTGATCGAAAGCCCTCCAATGACACTTTCACAGTTGAGTGACGAAATTCGTACGCTCAAAACACCTGGCATAGATATTGGACTCGCCAAAAAGGAACTACTTAATAGCCCGCTCTATACCAATCTGATTATTAATCCAACGGGAGACACCACGGCAATTCAGGTTAATCTGAAACGCGATGATCACTACCACTCACTGCTACAACAACGCAATCAATTAAGAGAAAAGCAGCTCACGCAAGCTTTAACCCCAGAAGAACAGCAACATCTCGAGAGCGTTTCACTCGAATTCAAACATCACTCTCAGGCTTTACTGGATGAAGAGCGTAAATTAATCGCCGATGTTCGTAGCATTATGGATCAACATCGCAACACTGCCAGCCTCTATCTTGGCGGTGTCCCAATGATTACTGCGGACTCGATTTCCTATATTGAAAATGACCTTCAAACATTCGGTATTGCAGTCGTCGCATTTATCATGCTGATTCTCGCCATCTCATTCAGAAAGCCTCGATGGGTCTTTCTACCTATGATCATCTGCCTGAGCTCAGGCATTCTAATGACAGGATTGTTGGGCATGCTGGAATGGCGGGTTACCGTCGTTTCTTCAAACTTCATATCACTATTACTCATCATAACGCTATCACTGTGCATACATATAATTGTTCGCTATAGAGAGCTGCATGCAAACAACCCTGACAGTCCTCAATACCCTCTAGTTAAAGAAGCGGTTTATTCAAAGTTTAAGCCGTCTTTTTATACAGCAATAACGACAATGGTGGCATTTGCTTCGCTTATAGTAAGCGACATCCGTCCTGTTATAGATTTTGGCTGGATGATGGTTATCGGCATCAGCATAGCATTTATACTCAGCTTTACCTTATTTCCTGCCATGCTACTTTTCTTTAAACCTGGCAAGGCAGCTGAACTACATGATACAACCGGCGCCGTCACAGAGTACCTGGCCAGCTTTATCAAGTCACACCGTAAAACCACCTTAATCAGTTTCTCATTAATGATTATTTTTAGTGTTTATGGAATTAGCGCACTAACCGTTGAAAATCGCTTTATCGATTATTACAAAGAGCATACTGAAATTTATCAGGGCATGAAGCTTATCGATGAGCAACTAGGTGGAACCACCCCACTGGATGTCATCATTGATGCCCCTGCGTGGTTTTTTGAAGAACCAGAAGACGCATCAGAATCTGATGATTTTGAAGACGAATTCGAATTGGAGTTTAGCGATGAAGAAGCGGGAATAACTGCTACCAGCTACTGGTTTAACAGCAATATGCTTCCTCAGGTACGAGCAATACATGAAATGCTCGAAGACCTGGCTGAAACCGGCAAAGTTGTTTCTGTTGATACCACTATAGCCATGCTCGACAAACTAGAAGACAGCGATGAAATGAGTGATTTTTTTATGTCGATCTTCTATAAGCGTGTTCCGCAAGACATAAAAGACGCTTTACTATCTCCCTATATGAGTGAAGACGGTAACCAGATACGTTTCTCGATTCGAGTCTACGAGTCCGACAAGAATCTCAACAGAAAGGAGCTTTTACATAACATTCGCGAGAAACTTATATCTAAGCATGAATTACAGGATGAGCAGATCAAATTGAGTGGCATGGTAGTTCTTTACAACAATATGCTACAAAGTCTTTTTCAGTCTCAGATACTCACTATCGGCGTAGTCTTTATGGCCATCTTACTTATGTTCGCAATTTTGTTCCGCTCTACTTATATTGCTGTACTGGCCATTATTCCCAATATGATTGCTGCAGCCATGGTGCTTGGGGTTATGGGAAGTGTTGGGATACCTCTCGATATCATGACCATTACTATTGCCGCTATCTGTATTGGCATTGCCGTTGACGATACCATTCACTATGTGCACCGCTTCCAGGAAGAATTTGCTAAAGACAATGATTACTGGGCAACCATCAAGCGATGTCATGAAAGCATTGGTAGAGCCATGTATTATACAACGCTCACTATCACACTAGGCTTTTCAATTCTCGCCTTGTCTAACTTCATGCCGATGATTTATTTTGGCGTGCTGACGGGTTTTGCAATGCTCATCGCATTACTTGCCAACATGACATTGCTTCCACTTTTCCTGGTTATTTTTAAACCCGTAAAAGCCGGGAAAGCAATTGAAGAGGGCGCCCATTCAATGTAATGAGTCTTGCTCAGGCTTATTTGCTTTTATACAGAATACGATAAAAAAAGCATTCCAGTTTTCATAGCCGTCTATATCGTCTATATGATTGAGGCCTGTTTTCTGTTTTAGATAATTCAGGCTCGCTTCAATTTGTTGCTCATTAATCTTATTCAATTTTATTAATTCAATAGCCGCGTCAGATGGTTGCCACTCGCTTAATAGCTTACACATAAATTCACTATCTCTTATTTTATATAAACGGGCACTTTATCAAACAAACGTAATAACGCTGCCATTAATTCATCCTGAGATTCCTGTTTCACTACAAATTTCATATTACTTTGCTTGCTTATATACAAGTCCACTATGATATAGGACTCAGACATATCTTTTTTATTACATACTGGGAAAGTCGGCAAAAGCCTGTAATCACTGTAAACCGTTATTTCTTTCACTTTAGAGAAATCAAAAAAATATTTATAATACTCTCTCTCAAAAACTACAACTTCACCAATCTGTTTTTGATTGTACTGTTTAAGCACTTTCCCACGCTTATGAGATAACAATGAAACCCCTTCCTTCTTGACTTCCATATCAGAGTTCTCATCGTACCAAAATCCACTCGCACCACACACAGAACCTACTTTATTATCTGGCCAGATGTTTTTCTGTAGAATACTCAATGCCTCATCTACAGATAAATTATCTTTTATTTTTCTGACCTTTACGCTTGCATCATAACTTGAAGAACAGGAAGCTAGCATTACCATTATCAACAGAAATCTTATTAATTTCATTCTTATTCCTTAATATTTACCAGGGCAACTTTCTCTACTTAACAAAACTAATCCTATTGCAAATAGTAACTTAACATTGTTTAACAGTTGCCATCTTGTTACCAGGCGTTAATTATTGTCTCATATAACTATAGTTACAAAACAGATTCCAGAGGCATAAAATGAATATATTGAACAGTACGCTAGCATGGCTTTTTGTCATTTCTGGTGCCGCAGGCGCTTTTTCAGTTGCCAGTATTTTTATGAGCTGGTTAGCCGTCGAGTTCCTTTCGCTACTAGTCGGATTGCCCATCTAGTATTCTCACTATGAAGACTACAGGCTACCAAGCTTAACTATTACTGTAGATTTAAATATTAATATAACAAATAAATATTTAATCTAGAGAATTACTATGTGATATAGTCACCAGATAAATACTAATTTTAACCGCCCCCCGTAACCATTTAGGGCCTGACTATGCACTACACTAAAGACCAGCTCGCTGAAATAGACCTACTCATTCAGTTTAACCTGGACACGCTGCAGCAGGGTATTAAAGTTCACTCAAATGCATCCGAGACAACACTAAATGCAGTACAACGCTTATATGAAAAAGGCCTTGTTACTCAACAGGATGGTGGCTACCTCACTGAACTTGGAAGAACTGCGGCTGAACATGCTCAGGCTCTTCACCTGATACTTTCACCGCATGAGCTACGACATTCTAATTAACTGTTTTTATTAATTGTTTCAAAAATCCATTAACAAGCTCTAACATTTTCTGTTTTACAGCTTTATTATGTATAGATGACTAAATCACAATGGAACAGCAATGGGCATCAATAAACTTGTCTGTAGTGATGACGACCTGGCAAACAAACTAGAGTTAACTCATTGGGCACGAGATTTTAGCTGGGATAAAGTTTGCCTGATAAGCCAGTATCTTGATGCCTATAGTGTCACCTGTGGAACTGTAATATTTGACGAAGATACCGAAGACAGCACTATGTCTATCGTCATCAAGGGAAAAGTTGATATTCTTAAGCAGGAATCCGGTTCGAGAACAAACCTTATCGCTTCAATTTACCACTCTCAAAGCTTTGGTGAGATGTCACTTATTGATGGTGAAGCACGTTCTGCAAAAGCAGTTGCGGCCACCGATGTCGAACTATTGTCACTATCAAAAGACAATCTGCTCAAACTCAGAGACAGAGACCCTGAATTAGCCTTTGACCTGCTAATGATGATTTCACAAACGATTAGCCAACGACTACGAAGAACCAGTGGGAATCTGGTGGCCCAGATCAACAAAAATATCTAATATTAGCCAGACTGCTCGGGAAAGTTATACATGACATTAAGTGCTTCTGATCTGATCAGACTGTTTGGCAGTGGCGTTTCTAGTTGCAAGCCTGCATATTCATGATCAATTCGAACCACACTAGCCGACAGGTCGAATTCCCTACCATCTGGAAATTCAATCGTTGCCATAACATGGTCGTGGATCATGAAAGCCAGGTCAGAATCTATCTTGACCTTAACACCATATTCTGACACATCTTCCACTTCGTAGCCTTCATCTTCCATTAGCAGCTTCGGACGATGCACCTGTGGATAGGCCAGTCTAAAATACTCTCTCTGTTTAACATTTTGCATACTACGCAACCTAACTAAATGCTGAGCAACCTTTAAGAGTAATTCTGGCAGAATTCTGGGGAATTGCCATTACCCAAATAGGTGAAATTTATATTAATATAAATTCAATATATCATTAAAGCCTAATATACATTAATAGTGGCTAGCATACGCTACTCATGAATTTTAAAGCAAACTCAAATTAAGCACTCTTCCGATGCGAAAACAGCATATTCATTACCATCATAACCTGCTGATCTACTTGATTTTTTACAGAATTCATATCATCTGCCTGCAGACCTGTCACCTGCCAGCACAAGGGATTTACATTAAGCGTTTCAGCCAGCACAGGTTGCTCATCGACAACGAGCTCAGTAATACCACTTGCAATATGTAAAATACAGGTTTCCAATTGATAGTCAGCCGACATTTCTGGCTCATTTTGACAACGCGTCACTTCCTGCAAGCTTGCAGGCAGTTGCCACTCTTTCATTAGTAGCGCACCAATTTCAGCATAGTCAAAGCCCAGAGCCTCTCGTTCAGCCAGATAAAGCGGTTGAAGTGTTGATTTCGCGGTATCAGCTGCAGATAGCGATTCAGATGGCATAAATTGATACATCAACATATGACCAACTTTATGCAACAAGCCCTCTATAAATGGCCGTTCAGTATCAAGATCATTACACTGATACGCTAACTGCCTGGCTGTCACAGCACAATAAACACTTTTATACCAAAAGTCATAAATATTGAAATCATCATTAGTGAAGCCGCTAAATGAGTCAATCACAACAGTCGATAGAACCAGGTCGTGTACTTGTTGTGTACCCAGCATATTCACCGCATGCGTCATAGTATCAACCGTATTTGGCAACCCAAAATAAGCACTATTCACTAGTTTCAGTAGACGAGCGGTGACCGCAGGGTCATGCACAATGACCTGAGCGACATCTGACAAGGAAAAGTCAGGCGAGTTAATCACACTTCTTAACCGAATATATACATCGGGTAGCGAGATCAACTCCATTGATTCCTTTACAAGTTTCTCAGCAGTATACATAGGCTTCCTTTACGGATCTAAAAATAATGAACCAGGCACACTCTACATAAGCATTTATCCTGATACCGTTCATCCAGTAGATGATGTTTTAATGACACAGATAAAAGTTTGATCTGAATATAGCAGACTAATTAGCATCTTTTTTAATATGAGACATAATTCATAGTCCTTTTTCATTTTACTTTGTTATCAACAGCCCCCTTCTTAAATGGGAGCTAAAAACGAATACAGCCATCCAGATTAAGTCACCTTGCGTTACTTTTGAGATCCGAATGCCGGTAAGTAATTAGCCAACCAACTGTTTGCAACAAACCCAAAAACAACATCACGTGTCCGGTACCAGTAAGTACCAAAATAAATCACAAATACTGAAAACAGAACCAACGAATAAATCACAACATTTTCTGTACGACTAACGGTTGACATCAACAACTGACTTAATGAATAAATGACATAGAGTTGAGTTGCAACCAGCATTGCACGCCTGTCTATAAGCAATGCAAGCAGGAAAAACAACACAAAGAAAAATAGTATCACTATCTCTTTACCAAGCAATGCCAACAGCTGACCGTCACTGGTCAGCATGGTAGCCATTACACCATGTACAATCAATGGCGCAGATAACAGATGCAGCCAGAAAGCACTATCACTCATATGTGTTTTACGCCTGGTATCATGAATATCAAACCACAAAGCAACGGCCAATATCACTACACCAAACCCAGACAGTACAATCGGCACTTTTATAATATCAATACCAATTTGCATGATAGCAATGGCAACAAGCCCTGCAGCAAAAGGGAAAAGACTAAATGGCATTTTGTAACGCAAATAAAATATTAAACTAGTTAGACTCAGAATAGCCAGGCCATCAATTGAAGAGGACTCTGTATCAATCCCGATTAAGTTATTTGTAAAATAAAGAATAGACAGCAATATCGCTATTCCAGGCAGTACCAGACGACGCCCCCGAACTAGCCATTCAGCAAGAACAACAAACACGCCTATTGCTATAAAGTTATAGTTATCGGGAAAGTCCATTAAATTGAATGCGACAACCAGTAATATAATTCCCAGCGTAATAAACACATCACCAAAGCTACGAACAAACCTTAATGGTTCTTCTATGCTTTCTGTAGCTGTCGAAACCTGATTAATATAGGAACCTTCATGCTCTTTCTGTTTGATAAATTCATAAAGGGGTTCTAGCTGATTTTCTTGTATCAGCTTTTTATTAACGGCTTCATTGAGAATAGAACGAGTAATCATTAATGGCATCTTGCGAGAAAAACACCATTATACTCGATTAGCTGGAAATGCACGATTTTACAGGACGAGCACTTATCTCTCCTCCAGAAAAACTCAAAGGAGCATTTGACAAAGACAGCCACCCTGTTATTTAAGGAAGCCCTGATAGCTGCTCGACAATCTAACCAGTTCTGGTTCTGTGCAATATATCCTTAACTCGTCGACTAACAAGAATTAAAAGGTACTTTTTAAAACGAGCGGTTTCAAGCAAGTCACTCAAAATCTTTTCATAAAGATCGCGAACCTGTGATTCCTGTGCATGGAACTGAGATGCCAGTTTATGAATGGCTTCAGCATGCTGTTGGTACTCATTTTTGTCACTATAAAGCGCAACCATCACTTTCCCCTATTAAAATGCTGTTACGGGAATAGATACACCCAAATCAAAAAGGGTTACTTACATAGCTTTTCCAGGACCTGAGTTGAACTGGAATATAGCAATATATTACATTTTATTTGATTACGATGACTACCTTTAAAACCAGCAATTTCATCAAATTAATTATTGATTAGATAAATAAAGCTTATAAAATAATATAATTATCGCTCCCTGGTTAGCCAGCTTAATATATAGCTTAATAAGGCCCCGTTAAACCATTGATGAAGCAGCACAATGTTTAGCACCCTGAATTTACTTCAATATAACTATGCTTTATGTGGCACTGTACCATGCTAACGAAAACACAACTCTGGCCTGCTATATTACTACTCTGCTACCTCAGCGCATGTACAACCAAGATACCCAAAGAAATTTCCCACCCCCCTCACAGCCTCATAACAATCAGTGATATACAATCACAACCTGAGCTCTATTCTGGCACTAGTGTGAGATGGGGCGGTATCATTTCACAAACTGAACACAGTCACCAGCATACACAACTGATAATCATTGCCTACTCATTAAATAAACAGGGTCGGCCAATAGCAGGTGACCACAGTGAAGGACGTTTCGTTGCAAACATTAAAGGATTCCTGGAACCAACCGTCTATAACGCTGAGCGAGCACTAACCATTAACGGCCAGGTCACGGGATTACAGACCATTAATATCGGCGATTTCCCCTACGCCCATCCTGTAATCGATGTAACTCAGTTCTACCTATGGCCTGAATTGCCTGATGAACAGGATTTTGACTACTACCCATACTGGTGGGACAACCGATGGTACTACCTATACCACCCACACCCTCACCGCCACTAAACAATCATTCGTTAAGAGAGTTGAGAATGAATAAACCTTCTTTAATCATTTATAGCCTTTTTATATCACTTAATATTTCTAGCTGCGCCACTAATCCAGGTTTTAATCTGCATAATATTGACCAGCAATTTTTACCATCACATGCCAACACTAAAACTCACTTTATGGGAAAAACTATTTTATGGGGCGGAACAATTATAGAAACTAAAAATCAGACAAACGCAACCGTCATTGAAGTACTCGCCTATCCATTAAATCGTTTCTATCGACCACAACTTGAACAGGACACACTTGGACGCTTTCTAATCAGACACAAAGGATATCTGGAAGCGACTCATTATACACCAGGCCGATTAGTAACCGTTAAAGGAGTCATTCGCGAAATACAAACAGGAAAAATCGGCAATAGCTCCTATCAATTTCCAGTGGTTGAAGATGAACAATTGCATCTCTGGAAAAAACAACAGTCGTCCAGTTCCGGATCATTCCATTTTGGTATAGGTATTAGCCTGTAAAAACATGTCAAACAGGCACGCCTATAGCACAAAACAGACGTAAACGATTATCCGTTTTGGTTTAATATTTGCTGAACCTGACGCTTACGCCATTTGAATAATAAAACCCCGAGGAGATAACCTTCGATAAACCCGCTAACATGCGCCACCAGATTCACGCCACTTTCATTGCCAGACATATAAAGACCATATAAATCCATACCAAAATACCATAGAGCGAGCAACCAGGCCGGCACGCCAAATTTACGTATAATAAAGATAAACCAGAAAAAACACCGAATTTTTGCCTGAGGGATAAAATAGGTAAACATTCCCATCACCCCCATTACAACCCCTGACAAACCCAGCGTTGCCACAGGATCAGAACCTCCAAAGACACTAATCGAATAAACCAGATTAGTTCCTATCGCCAAAGCAACAATCACTACAGGAAAAAAAACGATACCTAAAATCGCTTCCAGACCGGCAGCAAAAGCAAAGAAGAAAAAAAGATTACCCAGTATATGACTCCAGCTACCATGAGCAAAAGCTGAACTTAACATGGTAACAGGGTTGTATGAGTCAGGTTTATAACTTAAGGCGTTGGTCAAATTAAATGGCGCAGATTTCTCGTAGAGCAACCATTGGCTATTCAAATACTGCTCGATATATTGAGCCGTATACCGCTGAGTATAAGCAGCACTTTGAGTTGCCATTCCTTTCAAGAAACTCGACTTATCCTCTATGTAATTCAACGTAAAAAATAAAGAGTAACAAATATCTTTACCATGAAAATTCTGGGAACTAGAAAGATTTTTCAACACCGACGTATCAGCCTTCGACTGATTCAGCTGACAAAACTGCTTGGTATATTTTGCCAGCTCATGTTCACTCTGGACTTGTTTAAAATAAATAAACAGACATGCGACACATATCAATAATGATAGTATCGGAAACCTTGCTAGTCGAATATCTGCACGGAATGGAAAAAACAGCATACTGAATAAAAGCCTAAAAGCGTTGTCTCTAGCTTACTACAAGGCATACTCAACTGTCACATCTATAAATACTTAAGAAACTTCCTGCAGCTCTGACGACACCTGTTTTTCCTGACGCTGCTGCCTGATAGTACCAAGAATCGCCTTATTTTTAGCATTCGTTTCAATCCAGTTAAAAATAGATTGCCAGTGTTTTACATCTACTGCCGTAGCTGGATGTTTGACTTCATGAATGCCCAGGCCAACTTTTGTAAATCGATTGTAATTCTGCGTGTCACGCAATTGTGCTAGTACCGGAATATTCAAGTGACTTAAAAATTCTTCCAGATCCTTGAACGCAGTGGTGTTTCGTCGAGCTCTATTTGTAATAATCGCAAGACGTGCCGTGCCTCTATGAACTTTCAGATTAACAATTAACTCGCGTAGAAACTCAGCTGTGGCACAGATATCGAGCCACGAAGGCAATACAGGCACAAGTATAAAATCAGCACCTTTAAGTTGCTCTGCCAGTTCAGGGCCTTTTAAACCGGGAGGTGTATCAACCACCATTCTTGAAGTTTCGGGGGGAAGACGCATATGCCAACTTCGAGTGACACCCTTTGCCGCATTGCGATAAGCTGTTACACCATGAATTGTAGGCACAGTCTGAGGCCGAGTCTGCAACCAGCGCATACTTGAGCCTTGCTCATCAAAATCATAAAGGACGGTCTGAAAACCTTTAGATGCATAGAAACTAGCTAAGTTTGTGGAAACTGTACTCTTACCACAACCACCTTTGGCATTTATAACAACGATGCGAATCATATCAACCCTGGATCATCGCTGGATGTTTATATTTTTACTGCCATCCTGCGTGAAATTTTATCATTTATTATTGTATCCCTTCCCTGATCAATTATATGTTTTGCCATCATGACTTAACTGACAGCGATAGTAACACATAAGTTTCACTTTATTAATACTAAGTTCTTGATTTTTATAATTTAACAAAAGAAATTCAATAGTTTTCCTAATAAAACACCGGTTTTAATTTTATTATCATCGGATGGACATCATAAAAGTATATAAGCCCTGAACCTAACTCATGACGACGTTTTGAAAATCTAGCCATATCATATTTTTTACTATTACCCTAGCCCTTAGAAGTAAGTCACAATAAGCATCATTCAAACAGGCCTCTCTCACGCTTATAGGAAAATTTCCCAAACTATTGATATTTAAATAAATTTAGATAAATTATATGATGCAATTAAGCGTGAAAAATGCTGTACTTAGCTGACTCAATGGCACAACGGCCTCACAGACAAACCATTGACTGATTATTTGCCGCATAAGCAGCCCTGTATGAATGATTTTGAAAATAGCATATTAAAAGAACAACTAAAGCTGGTATACAGACAATTACCCGGAATTATTAGCCTCCCTGCGATCACTGCCGTCTTACTCAGTACCATTTTCTGGGATCAACAACCCAATATACAGATTATCTTATGGCTTGTTATGGCGCTGAGTTTAACCAGTGGTACCGGCCTGCTATTGCTCTACTTCTACAAAAAATACGAATTCACTCACTATTCTCTAAATACCTGGAAGCAGGGGATAAATCTACTCGCCCTGTTTAGCGGATTAGGCTGGTGCTCATCAGTATTTTTTCTTTACTCTCCAGAAAATATTATACTGCAACTAATACTATTACTATTTCTCTATTTCTCGACCGCGCTGGTAGCGATCACAATGACAGCTTACCAGCCTGCTTTTGTTTTACTGGCTACACCCATCTTCACAGCATTAACACTTCGCTTACTAATTGACTTTGACAGATTACACTTACTTCTTGCAATCTCAACTCTTTTCTATGCCATTACACTTTATATTTTCTACAAAATCTCACATAACGAGTTTATTAATTATATACAAATCAGCATTGAGAAAAACAAACTTGCTCAGGCCTTACAATTACGTACCGATAAGGCAGAGAAAGCCAACCAGGAAAAGTCTCAGTTTCTTGCCGCTGCCAGTCATGACCTTAAACAACCAGTTATTGCCCAGGAGTCATTAATTTCTGCACTCAGAAGTTATATCGGTGAGGATAAATACACTGATATTTTTTCTCATCTAAAAAAGAATACTTCGGCACTACATGATCTATTCAACGAACTAATAGAAGTCTCAAAAATAGATACAGGCAACATGACATATTCGATTGATTACACAGACATGGAAATAATGTTCAAAGAACTGGAAAGCCAGTTTCAACCGATTGCTCACGATAAAAATATAACACTGGTTTTTGAAAAATCTCCAGCACCTGTTATGTCTGATTATTACTTATTGAAAAGGGTGCTAAACAATCTAATTTCTAATGCAATAAAATACACACCTCAAGGTCAGGTTAAAATTTATCAGAAAATGCGCGACAACAAAATAAACCTTATTGTAGAAGATAACGGTATCGGAATTTCAGAACTTGATCAAAAAAATATTTTTCATGAATTTTATCGCGCCTCAAATGCCAGTCTGTATAGTGATGGATTTGGACTGGGACTAGCCATTGTTAAACGACTTAGCCTGTTACTTGAACATGAACTCGTAGTGAAATCTGAAAACGGCAAAGGATCAAAATTTACTTTAATTACTAATATCGTACCAGAAATCACTACATAACCTGCGCTACTCCCTAGTCTGGTTTTTCAGCAATCGCAATTAATACTTCTGTATTAAACCAGATACCATCATCTCCAATTAGTGATTCAATCTTTTTCAGGTGACTTTCTTTAAACTTAATCCTCTCTTCCTCTGACATTAGATTGAGCAAACTACGCCATCCGGCATTCCAGACAACATCCCACCACATATCTGATGAAGTCATATGATACCCGAGCGGTAAATGATGAATGCTAACATCATCAATTCCAATCTGCTCAAAGGGCTCTCTTATTTTCTGTTCAGTACTCAGGCGCTTCCAAGAAAGTTCTGGAACTATCCTGCCGGTATTCTCATAATCATCAAGAAAAACATCAGCCATCGGAGAAAATGCACTACCGGCAAAGCTACTAATCGCTATTTTTCCACTGGGCTTTATTGTTTGAGAAATATTATTCAATGCGTGGACCATATCCTCCATAAAAAATAGACCAAAGCTGCTAGTCGCCACATCATAATATTCATTAGGAAGATCAAGCTCATCAAGATCCATTTGCAAAAACTCAGTGTTAGTCAACCCTAATTTTGTCGCCTTAAAGCGAGCCTGCTTGAGCATGCCAGTGGAAAGATCAATACCTGTCACCTTTCCATCTGGTAATTGACTAGCTGCGCACAGTGCCACAACACCTGTGCCAGTACACACATCTAGCACATGATGTGAAGGCTGCAGTTCAAGATACTGCATCATGTGCTGTGCCGTTTCGGGGAAGAAAGAGAGTGCAGGGTGATCATAACCCTGAGAAACCGTATCAAATCCATTTTGTATAATTGTTTTCATTCCTTCGTTTTGCATAAAAAATCTCCTTATAATTTAAACACTAAGCATACCTATACAGCAGCATAAATAATATAGGAAAAGCACTATATTTATAGCATTAATTCGTTAATACGTTAATTAACATTGAAACCATACGGATATTCATTCGACCATATATTGGCCGGTTATTGATACTATAATTTGACTGTTTTTTACTTTAATAACCTCAAGATTACTTCTAAATCTGAACCTTTACGTCTTTAATTAAACTTCTTATCTATCAGGTGAGCGGACTTTAACCCACATAAACTCAATAGATGCTCAGGCCGTGAACAGATTTTCAGGAGTTTTTACTCTGACCTCATACTCCTTGCCTAAGCGGCAACTCCGACATGCAAGCTAAATCCGGATTCGTTCGGCATCTGGGTAAAACGTTCATTCCCTTCCATATCAGCATAGATTGCAATGTAAATACCTCGCTCCCTTGCTGTGGCTCAACAACAATCTGGTAACTGACCGAGTAACTCATTACCTACTAAATAGGATCCTCATCACCATCTCTTCTATAGGTAAAATAATAGCCACATGGCTAATTTACTCATTATTCTATTCTGATACTGTGTACTAGTGAATTTTATCGCATCAAGACAGATACTTTACTGTACGTAACGGAAAAAGAAATGCCAGTGACTCATTAACGATTATCTCAAGCATGCTCTTTATGTTTGATTTTAGATCCACAGGATCTTTTTTCTCCCTGATACTCGTAGTCAAACACATAGATTATGAGAAAGTTAAAAAATAAGAAGGAGTAAACATGTGTAAATTAAGATATGGCTTGCAAGTAACAAAACAGCTGAGTATCACTGCATGCATAATTTTTATTATGACGGCCTGTGGTGGCGGATCAACTGATACCAATGCCGACAACAATAATACCAATACTCCAACCGATACCGATGGTGACGGACTAACTGATAATCAAGAAATTCAATATGGCACATCACCCACATTAGCCGATACCGATGGCTTTAGTGACTTTGCTGAAATAAATGAGTTAGGCTTTAACCCTGACAACAACAACTTTCGATTCAAACCACTGATTGCAGACGTACCCAAACTGCGTGTAGAGATTACTTCGGTATCTGATATTGCACTTAACTACTCTGAGAGGTCGGAGTCAGAAACAACCGACTACGACCCAGGTTTATGAAAGATCTGCCATCCTGACAACCAAGAACTAAGAGCTCTGGATCTAGAAGCAATCTTGTCCTTACCTTAGGCTAAAATGACCAAGTTATAATTTCTACAATCGATCAATATACGCTTTGAAAAAATTCTTATCCAGCTTATGGTCATACCAACATTCTTCGATTTTTATGCCAACTATACACAAAAAATGCAAACTTTTTTATCAATACACAGCTACCCTGCTTCTATTTATTATTCAACAGTGACTGATTTGGCCAGGTTACGAGGCTGGTCGACATCTGTGCCTTTGCGTACTGCTACAAAATATGAAAACAGCTGTAATGGAACCGCATATAAAATAGGGGCGATGTCAGAATCAACCGCTGGCACCGTCATGACATGACAGTTACCGCCAAGATCCGACATATCCAGTTGTTCATCCGCAAATAAATAAACTTCTCCATTTCTCGCTAACACTTCCTGAAGATTAGATTTAAGCTTATCCTCTAGTCCATCTTTGGCCGCCACCGCAACTATTGGCATTTCTGGATCTATGAGTGCGAGTGGCCCATGCTTGAGTTCGCCTGCGGCATAGGCTTCTGCATGAATATATGAAATCTCCTTAAGCTTTAATGCACCTTCCATCGCAATAGGATACTGCACACCTCGTCCGAGAAAAATCGTGTTTTTCACATCTTTAAAATTATCTGCCCATTGCTCAATTTTATTTTCATTTAAAACTTTTTCAATCAACCCTGGCACAGCTTGCGCATTTTGAATGAGCTTGGTTTCTGTTTCCTGAGATAATCCGTGACGTCGTCCAAGACACAGGGTCATTAATAGCAAACCAATTAACTGCGTAGTAAATGCTTTGGTAGAAGCCACACCAATCTCTGGTCCAGCGCGGGTCATCAACACCAGACTGGACTCTCTCACCAATGAACTTTCCGGCACATTACATATCGCCAACGAATAAGGTGTTTTATCTTTTAAGTTGCGTAAGGCAGCCAGAGTGTCCGCTGTTTCACCTGACTGTGATATGGTTACCACCAGCGTATCATCAGTAACCACGGGTGATCGATATCTAAACTCTGATGCCACCTCAACATTACAGGGAATTCCTGCAAGCGATTCCATCCAGTAACGCGCAATCATACCCGCATGATAAGAAGTACCACATGCAATAATTTGCACGCGTTTTACCTGATCAAACACTTGTGCTGCATCTGCACCAAATGCTGAGTCCAGTACTTTATTTTCATATACTCTACCTTCCATGACATCTGCCAGAACCGCAGGCTGCTCATGAATTTCTTTCATCATGTAATGACGAAATTCTCCACGACTCACCGCATCCACACTCAACTCTGAAGTAGATATTTCGCGCTCGACCGGCTGGTCATTTTTATCATATATAGTTAGTTTGTCTTTGCTGATATCTGCAATATCGCCTTCTTCAAGGAAAATAAAGCGCTGCGTCACCGGCAACAACGCAGCCACATCAGAGGCAATAAAATATTCACCAAAACCAACCCCGATTACCAGCGGGCTTCCGCTTCGTGTGGTAATCAATCGGCCTGGCTCTTTGTTACAAATCACACCCAGGGCATACGCACCTTCGAAATCAGCAGTAGCTTTCTTTACCGCCTGTAATAAGTCTTCACCTGAGGATTTATAAGCTTCAATTTGATGAACTACTACTTCAGTATCGGTTTCTGACGTAAAGGTATACCCTTGCGATATTTGTAACTCTCTCAACTGTGCATAGTTTTCTATAATGCCATTGTGTACAACCGCAACAGTTTTATTACAGATATGCGGGTGAGCATTTGGCTCAGAAGGTTCACCATGAGTCGCCCAACGAGTATGTGCGATTCCCGTGAATCCTTTAATCGGTGTTTCTTCCAGTGAAGCAGACAGTTTTTCTACCTTACCGACACGGCGCACACGTTCCAGGCATTGCTGATCATTGATCACCGCAATACCAGCTGAGTCATAGCCTCTATATTCAAGGCGTCGCAGCCCTTCCAGTAATATAGGTGTCACATTCCGCTCAGCAACCGCTCCCACAATTCCGCACATAATCCTTACTCATCAAGTTTTTAAATTTATGTGCCCATTCTATCCTGTCTTTAAAAATGTGCAATCACACAAAAAAGCCAGGGCATGCCCTGGCTGTTAGACTTACATTTTTGCTCAACCAACAATTAATCAGGGATCTATACAGCCCTGAGGTGCAGGCAATCCTGCAATCCTTGAGCCTTGTCTTGCCGGGCCACCAGGAAAGAGCTGATACATGTGATCCTTATTGGCCTGATCAGGCCCTAGCTCTTCCGCCATATGCCGTATTAACACCTTGACCATGGGGGCAATGCCATACTTAAAATAAAAGCGACGCATAAAGTTCAAAATTGTCCAGTGCTCATCTGTCAACTGGATACCCTCTTTATGTGCCAGTGCTTCTGCCATCGTCTCATTCCAGTCAGCCATATGCTGTAAGTTTCCTGTCGAATACAATGGAATCTGTTTTCCATTGAACTCAAATACAGGGGATGCTGCAACGCCTTTATCATCAGTTTTCACAGCATGCACATGGCTTGTTTGTTCCAGCTCAGCATCGAGATAAGCTAATGGAACGCCCGCGATACGAGTACCTTGATACTGCACACCATTAGGAAACAGGCGAGCCAGTTCCTCATCTGATGCTCTCTCAGGACCAAACTTCTTACGTAGTTCACGGCGTAACAACTTCAGAATCGGCGACGTATTATATTCATGATAATACTCACGCATCGTATCGATGACGTCCCAGTGCTCCTGTGTTAGTTCCAAACCTTCACTTTTTGCAATTTCCTCTGCTAATTCGGGGCTCCAGTCGTGAATATCCATGAGACCACCATCCCCTCTCAGGGCAATGGTATTTCCCTTGATAACGAGACTATTCATAACGCTTCTCATCTTTACATTTTTGTTAAACTTCATTGAGGCCTGAAACACCTTGGCAATGAAAAGCTTAGGGAGTGAAGGCCTGTTTACCTGACTCATTAAACACGTCAATAACAACATGAATAAGGGCCTAATTTACTTTTAGACGAGGAACAGGCTATCTGCAAAATTATTGGATAAAATGCATTTTCTGCTGAGCAGCATGAAATTTCTATTTCAATAAAAAAAGCCCCGTACAACGAGGCTTTAAATATCTTTACAGTTTTCTTAGTTCCGAATTAAAACGGAATATCATCATCAAAGCTGTCGTCCACAGGCGCTGGCTGGTTAGCAGGCTTCGGTTGCGATTGCTGCTGTGCAGGTGCCGCAAAATCACCACCACCTGGGCGGCCACCTAGCATCTGCATTTCATTAGCAATGATTTTAGTGGTATAGCGATCATTTCCCTGCTTATCCTGCCACTTTTCAGTACGCAGACTACCCTCGACATAAACTTGTGAACCTTTTTTCAGGTACTCACCAGCGATTTCAGCCAGGCGACCAAAAAACGTCACATTATGCCATTCGGTACGTTCCTGCTTGTCTCCGGTTTGCTTGTCTTTCCAGGATTCCGCTGTAGCCAGTGTAATTGATGTAACAGCTCCACCAGACGGCATATAACGGGTTTCCGGATCCTTACCACAGTTACCGACTAAAATTACTTTATTTACGCCTCGCGCCATGTGTATACCTATTTTATGTTTGGTTAATTGAATATTTAAAGAGTGCGTCTTTATCCAGAGCATGCAACTCTACTTTCAGGTAGGCGATGCCTTCTTCCGGCTCTATGGTCGCCTCTGCTACCCCCTGCACCGATACCAGTCTGGAAACCATCTGGTTCACCTGCGAAGCCTCTATCTTACCGATTTTTAGTAAGTATGTGCTCACATATCTCGGATTTTTCATGGTATAGGCTAACAGCAACCACAGCAATAAGGCAAAGCTACACATCAGATAAACGCCCTGTCCACCCCACATTTCGTAACTTATTCCGCCGAGCCAGCCACCAATAAACGCCCCCATAAACTGTCCCGATGAATACACCCCCATGGCGGTGCCTTTACGGTCTGCTGGTGACATTTTAGCGACTAGTGAAGGCAAACTCGCCTCTAACAGGTTAAAGGCGGTGAAAAATACCACCATGGTGAATGCCAGATGCCAGACTGATTCACCACCAAACAGCAGATTCAGCTCCGCAACTACCAGGACCGCTATAGCCCCAACAAAGACCTGTTTCATTCGTCGCTTACTTTCAGCCATAATAATAAATGGCACCATCAAGCCTACACTTATCAAAAAGACTGGTAGATAGAGCTTCCAATGTTCTTCAGATGCAAGCCCAGCTTGCTCCTTAAGCATCAGTGGGAAAGCCACATAAGTCGCCATTAGCACCATATGCAGTATCATTATGCCAAAATCAAGCCTCAGCAGCTGGCCATCCTTTAACACGTTCCTAAACTGGGTCGGATTGGCCTGGGTATCTCTGTGAAAAATACTTTCTTTTGGATCAGGAACCCAGACAAACAAGATAACCAAGGCAACCAGTGCCAGTATGGCTGTCAGTATGAATAAGCCAGAAAGTCCTGCAATCTGATTGAGAATCGGACCAAGTACCATAGAAACAGCAAAGGCAAAACCAATGCTCACGCCGATAAAGCCCATCATCTTGAGGCGGTGCTCTTCTCTTGACAGATCTGCTGCCAGCGCCATTAGAACCGCCGCAATCGCCCCACTACCCTGTAGCGCACGCCCCAGTATCACACCATAAATGGTCTCTGAATAAGCAGCCACCAAACTACCCACTGCAAAAATCAGCAAACCCAGGGTAATCATCGGCTTACGTCCAAAACGATCCGACAACATACCATAAGGTATTTGCAATAAACCTTGTGTCAAACCATAGACACCCAGAGCCAGACCAGCCAACGCCGGTGTTGAGCCTTCAAACTGATCCGCGTACAGCATGAATACAGGCAATATCATAAACAGACCAAGCATGCGCACTGCATAAATGCTAGCCAGTGACATACCCGCACGCTTCTCATAGGGGCTCCAGCTGGCCTGCGCCCCACTGGATATGTCAGCTCTCTTCAATTATCTCGCCTCGGAAGATTATCATCAAAAACTCCATATCATACCTTAAACCCCGCTTCGACTTAACCTATTAACGCCTTGCTTACAATTGATTTGTCTTCAATATGAAACATTCATCAAAACAACGTAGATACATATCCTAATCAAACCACTAATCGCGATCAGAGAACAAAATTTAACCCCACTAGTGTGGTAAGCTTGGCTGTTTGTTACAGCGATTCAAAGACGGTCACCCCCATGATGCATGAGATTCAAATTCGCGGCGCCAGAACCCACAACCTGAAAAACATTGACCTTGATATTCCACGAGACAAACTGGTAGTTATTACCGGCCTCTCTGGTTCAGGTAAATCCTCTCTGGCATTCGACACGATTTTTGCTGAAGGGCAACGTCGCTATGTAGAATCACTTTCCGCCTATGCTCGACAGTTTCTATCGATGATGGAAAAACCCGATATGGATCATATCGAAGGCCTATCTCCAGCAATCTCTATTGAGCAGAAAACAACCTCTCACAATCCTCGCTCCACAGTCGGCACGGTAACCGAAATATACGATTACCTGCGCCTGTTATTTGCACGCGCTGGCACACCGAAATGCCCGGATCATCAGATAACACTAGCTGCCCAGACCGTTTCGCAGATGGTCGATCATGTACTGGAGCTACCTGAAAACAGCAAGCTCATGTTGCTTGCACCAGTGATACAGGATAGAAAGGGTGAGCACCGAGAGCTACTGGAAGACCTCAAACGTCAGGGTTTTATTCGTGCTCGTATAGATGGAAAAGTAACTGAATTAGACCAGGCACCGGAGCTGGAGAAAAATTATAAACACACCATCGAAGTAGTGGTTGATCGTTTCAAGGTCCGCGAAGATCTTGCTTTGCGCCTGGCTGAGTCCTTTGAAACTGCACTCAACCTGACAGATGGAGTTGCCCGTATCGCCTACATGGACGGCGACTCCAGTGACATCATGTTCTCATCACGCTTCGCCTGCCCGGAATGCGGCTACAGCTTGAGTGAGCTGGAACCCCGTCTTTTTTCTTTCAATAACCCCGCAGGTGCCTGTGGCGACTGTGACGGGCTAGGACAAATTCAACACATAGATCCGAAACTGGTGGTCAGCAATCCTACGCTCAGCTTGCCTGGTGGCGCTGTGCGTGGCTGGGATCGTCGCAATGCCTGGTATAACGGTATGCTGGAAAGTCTGGAAGAACACTATGGCTTTGACCTCGACCAGCCTTTCTCAGAACTGCCAGATGATATCCGGCAAATTATTCTCTATGGCAGTGGTGAAGAAGATATCGAATTCACCTACCCTTCCGCGAAAGGAGGGTTAAAGTCCAAGATACATCCATTTGAAGGCATCATCCCCAATATGCAGCGCCGCTTTCGGGAAACCGAATCTTCCGCCGTACGCGAAGAAATGACCAAGTATTTTACTGACAAACCCTGCCCTAGCTGCCAGGGAACACGCCTTAATACAGGGGCAAGGAATGTCTTCATAGACCAACAGACTCTGCCACAAATCACCTCCCTGTCAATTAGCGAATGCCACAGCTTTTTTAGCAATCTACATCTTGAAGGCAACAAAGGGGAGATAGCCGATAAAATTGTCAAGGAGATATCATCCCGGCTACAGTTTCTGGTGAATGTAGGGTTAAACTATTTATCGCTCAATCGCAGTTCAGACACACTATCCGGTGGTGAGGCACAACGTATTCGCCTGGCTAGCCAGATTGGTGCCGGCTTAGTAGGTGTAATGTACATTCTAGATGAACCCTCGATCGGGCTTCATCAACGTGACAATGATCGACTACTGGCGACTCTGACACACCTTCGTGACCTGGGAAATACCGTTATCGTAGTCGAACATGATGAAGACGCTATCCTCAGTGCTGATCATGTTATTGATATTGGGCCAGGTGCTGGTGTCCATGGTGGTGAAGTCGTCGCAGCAGGCACCCCAAAGCAGGTGATGTCGAATAAAAACTCTTTAACCGGACAGTATCTGTCAGGTAAACGTGAGATTCATGTTCCTGAGGAACGAGTCAAGCATTCAGGCAAGGTTCTCTCAATCAAGGGCGCCTGCAGCAATAACCTGCAGCAAGTAGATGTAGATATTCCAGTTGGACTGATGACCTGTGTCACCGGTGTTTCTGGATCTGGTAAATCCACATTAATCAATGACACACTTTACAAAATTCTCGCCAGAGAAATCAATAAATCATCACTTATACCAGCCAGTTATAAATCTCATGAAGGCCTCGACCACTTTGATAAAGTTGTAGATATAGACCAGGCACCAATTGGCCGAACACCACGCTCAAATCCAGCAACCTACACAGGACTATTTACACCAATAAGGGAACTCTTTGCTGGCACTCAAGAGGCACGTTCGAGAGGATACAAACCTGGCCGATTCAGCTTCAATGTCAAAGGTGGCCGCTGCGAAGCCTGTCAGGGTGACGGAGTCATAAAAGTTGAAATGCATTTTCTACCAGACATTTATGTTCCCTGTGATGTCTGCAAGGGTAAACGTTATAACCGAGAAACACTTGATATTAAATACAAAGGCAAGAATATACATGAGGTTCTCGAAATGACAATCGAGGATGCACTGCCGTTCTTTCAGGCAGTACCAGTTATACAACGTAAGCTTCAGACACTTGTTGATGTAGGACTTTCATATATTACCCTGGGCCAACGTGCAACTACACTGTCTGGTGGTGAGGCACAACGTATTAAACTAGCTCGTGAACTCTCTAAACGTGACACAGGTCGCACAATTTATATTCTAGATGAACCCACAACAGGTTTGCATTTCCACGATGTAGAACAATTGCTTCAGGTTTTAGTACGTTTACGTGATCACGGAAATACCATCGTCATAATTGAACATAACATGGATATTATAAAAACAGCTGACTGGATTATAGACTTGGGGCCTGAAGGTGGATCTGGTGGAGGAGAAATCATCGCGCAGGGAACACCAGAAGAGGTAGCAGTCCAGAAACAATCATTCACCGGACACTATCTGAAATCCATTCTTAGTAAACACAAGACATAAACATATAAATTATCTAGCCACTAAGTACACGCGATAATCTTAAAGCTAGATATCAGTAAGATTTGTGTTGACTATATTAACTCTGAAAACAAAAGTCGGTTTCTAATTAGCTAGCGCAGAAAATGCCTCCGGTCATTTTCTCACAAATCAAATTCAACTTAAGATGCGGCAACAGGCTTCAGACTTATACTATCTAATCAATTAATACTAAAAGCAATAAAAAAAGCCCTGAACAAGTTGTTCAGGGCTTTTTTATTTGCTGACAAAGTAAATACAGTGAATAAATACTTTGCGCCAAAAAAGTTTATATAAATAAATATAATAACTTATTCAGCTTCAACCGCTTCATCCATAGAGGTTTCTGGACGATCAACCAGCTCAACATAAGCCATAGGTGCCGCATCACCTGCACGGAAACCGCACTTCATGATACGCAGATAGCCACCAGGACGATCTTTATAACGAGGTGCAAGTTCAGCAAATAGCTTACCAACCATTTCTTTATCACGCATTCTATTGAATGCAAGACGGCGATTAGCAACACTATCTTCTTTAGCCAGTGTGATCAGCGGTTCAGCAACACGGCGAAGCTCTTTTGCCTTTGGCAAAGTTGTCTTAATTAACTCATGATTAAATAATGAGTTAGCCATATTCTGGAACATAGCCTTACGGTGGCTGCTGTTACGATTTAATTGACGACCTGATTTACGATGACGCATGATCTTTTACCTTAAACAGACTCTTCTGTTACTAAACTAGTGCTGACTAGCTAGCTTGTTTTTCACGAATAGACGCTGGTGGCCAGTTTTCCAGGCGAGCACCTAATGACAGCCCATGAGATGCCAGAACGTCTTTGATTTCAGTCAGTGACTTTTTACCCAGATTAGGGGTTTTCAGCAGCTCAACTTCTGTACGCTGAATAAGGTCACCAATGTAGTATATATTTTCTGCCTTCAGACAGTTTGCTGAACGAACTGTAAGTTCCAGATCGTCAACTGGACGCAATAGAATTGGATCTATTTCCTCTTCTACTTCTTTTGCTTCCGCTTCTTCAATACTTTGAAGATTAACAAACGCAGCCAGCTGTTTCTGTAATACAGTCGCAGCTGTACGAATAGTTTCTTCTGGATCAACAGTACCGTTTGTTTCAACGTCAAGAATCAGTTTATCCAGATTTGTGCGCTGTTCTACACGGGCACTTTCTACTGTATATGCTACACGCAGTATCGGGCTAAATGATGCATCTATTGATAACGCACCAACAGAGGTAGATTCAGTCGCTTCTGCCTTACGCGCTGTTGCAGGTTGATAACCACGACCCTTACCAATTTTAAGGGTCATATTTAGTTCAACATTACCTGTAATATTAGCGATAACATGATCAGGGTTAACAATTTCAACATCATGATCTGTAGCTATATCACCCGCAGTGACAACACCTGGACCAGCCTTTTTAAGTGTCAGCATGGCCTCAGAACGTTCATGCATCTTAATCGCTACACCTTTTAGGTTTAGCAGAATTTCCAAGACATCTTCCTGCACACCTTCCATTGAGCTGTATTCATGTAATACACCATCAATTTCTGCTTCAACGATGGCTGCACCTTCAATTGAAGAGAGCAAAATACGGCGTAGCGCATTACCCAGCGTATGTCCAAAGCCTCTTTCAAGTGGCTCTAATACAATCTTCGCGTGAGTATCGCTGTATGCATGTACATCGATATTACGTGGAGTAAGAAGTTCTTCAGATTTGCCTGACATTCGGTTAGATATCCTTTACTTGGAGTACAGTTCAACAACCAGTTGTTCGTTAATATCTGCTGACAGATCACTACGCTCAGGAACAGATTTAAATACCGCTTCCATCTTGTTCTCATCAACTTCAATCCAGTCTGCTATGCCGCGTTGCTTAGCTAACTGTAGAGAATCTTGAATACGAGTCTGCTTTTTCGCTTTTTCACGCACTGCTATTTTGTCATTCGCTTTAACAACAAATGAAGCAATGTTAACGATCTGATCATTAACCAGAATAGCCTTGTGGCTAATTAACTGGCGAGCTTCATTTCGAGTTGAACCGAAGCCACTGCGATAAACAACGTTATCAAGACGTGTTTCCAGGTTCTGCAGCAGGTTCTCACCTGTAGAACCCTTCTTGGAAGCTGCTTTTTTGTAGTAGTTTACAAATTGCTTCTCAAGTACGCCATAAATACGACGTAATTTCTGTTTTTCACGAAGCTGAAGACCATAGTCTGTCAGACGACCACGACCTGCACCGTGCTGACCAGGCTTTTGCTCTAGCTTACACTTAGTATCAAGTGCACGAACGCCTGATTTATGTTCAAGATCAACGCCTTCGCGACGACTTAACTTACATTTAGGACCTAAATAACGAGCCACGACTAATCTCCAACCTTATACACGGCGACGTTTTGGAGGACGACAACCATTGTGTGGAATAGGGGTAATATCACTGATATTAGTAATTTTGAAGCCAGCGTTGTTCAAGGAACGAACAGCTGATTCACGTCCAGGACCTGGACCTTTTACTAATACCTCAAGGTTTTTAACACCATAATCTTTCGCGCGAGTACCGGCACGTTCTGCAGCAACCTGTGCCGCAAATGGCGTGCTCTTACGTGAACCGCGGAAGCCAGAACCACCTGCTGTGGCCCATGACAGTGTATTACCTTGACGATCTGATATGGTCACAATAGTGTTGTTAAATGACGCATAAATATGCGCAACACCATCAGTGATCGTACGTTTGACTTTTTTCTTAGTCGTTGGTTTTGCCATTACTATTACCTAAATAATGTGATTATTTACGTATAGGGCGCTTAGGACCCTTACGCGTACGAGCATTTGTCTTAGTACGCTGACCACGTAGCGGTAGACTGCGACGATGACGGATACCACGGTTACAACCCATGTCCATCAGTCGTTTGATGCTCATTGATACTTCTCTGCGCAAATCACCTTCTACAGTGAATTTACCCACTTCAGTACGCAAACTTTCAAGCTGCTCTTCACTCAGCGTGTTAATTTTTGCTGTTGGCTCGATACCAGCAGCAGTACATATACCCTGTGCACGGGTCTTACCAATACCATAGATATAGGTTAAGCCTATGACAGTATGTTTTTGATCAGGTACGTTAATACCAGCTATACGGGCCATTCAATCCGTCTCCAGAATCGCGCAAAGCGCGGCATTTTAACGATTTCTCGTCTATAAATCAACCTTGGCGCTGCTTATGGCGTGGATCTTTACAAATCACACGTACAACACCATTTCTCTTAATAACCTTACAGTTTCTGCACATTTTCTTTACAGATGCACGAACTTTCATAACTGCTCTCGCTTATTTGTTACAGATCAGGACTTGCCTAATCCCTTAAAGTTGGCCTTCTTCATCAGGCCTTCATACTGTTGTGACATCATATGCGACTGCATCTGGGCCATGAAATCCATAACCACAACCACGATGATCAACAACGAAGTACCACCAAAGTAGAATGGTACATTCCAGTACAAAATCAGGAACTCAGGTAACAAACACACTGCCGTAATATACAGTGCACCGACCAAAGTCAGACGTGTCATCACGCCATCAATATACTTGGCCGTTTGGTCACCAGGTCTGATACCTGGAATAAATGCTCCAGATTTCTTCAGGTTGTCGGCCGTCTCCCTGCTATTAAATACCAACGCGGTATAGAAAAAGCAGAAGAAGATAATCGCTGCAGCGTAGAACATGACGTATACAGGCTGACCTGGTGACAGTGTTGTCGACAGATCTGCCAGCCACTCCATACCAGACGACTGACCAAACCAACCACCTAAAGTAGCTGGGAAGAGGATTATACTCGATGCAAAAATCGGCGGTATAACCCCTGCCATATTTAGTTTAAGTGGCAGATGACTGCTCTGAGCAGCATACATCTTGCGACCCTGCTGACGTTTAGCATAGTTAACCGTTATACGTCGTTGACCACGCTCAACAAATATTACAAATGCTGTTACAGCGATTGCCAGCATAAACAGTACGATAGCTGTCAGCGTATGTAACTCACCCGTTCTTACCAGTTCAGCAGTACCACCGATTGCGGCAGGCAGGCCTGCAACAATACCAGCGAAGATAATAATAGAAATACCATTACCTATTCCACGTTCTGATATCTGCTCACCGAGCCACATCAGGAAAACAGTTCCTGTTACCAGTGATGTGACTGCTATCACGTAAAAAGATACGGCAGACTCTATATATACAAGTGGCGCGCCCTGATGAGTTTGCGCCAGCAGCATATTAGCCACACCTATCGACTGGAACAACGCCAGTGCAACTGTACCATAACGTGTATAGGTCGTAATTTTACGACGTCCCGCCTCACCTTCTTTCTTTAATTGCTCAAGGCTTGGCACGGTAACTGACAGCAGCTGCATAATGATTGATGCAGAAATATAAGGCATAACACCCAGTGCAAAAAGCGACATACGCTCGAGTGCGCCACCAGAGAACATGTTGAACACGTCCAGTATTGTGCCTGATTGCTGATCAAAAATAGCAGACATGATCGTTGGGTTTACACCTGGAACCGGTATAAAAGTTCCGATGCGGTAAACGATCAGCGCACCCACTACAAAGAGGATGCGCTGTCTTAGTTCCTGCAACTTGCTTAAGTCTACTGCCATTAGTTATTCCGTTAAGCTTCTACTTTGCCGCCCGCAGCTTCAATTGCTGCTTTAGCACCTTTAGTTGCATTAACTCCTTGCAGTGTAACTGCAGAGCTAATTTCACCTGAAAGAATTACCTTAGCCTTCTTGGTAAACGCAGGTACTACATTTGCGTCAATTAAAGACTGAAGTGTAACTGTATCTGCACCAAGCTTCTGTAGTTCGTCAAGACGAACTTCAGCACTGTATTTTGCAGAGCGCGAGTTGAAGCCAACTTTAGGTAAACGACGTTGCAGTGGCATCTGACCACCCTCGAAGCCTACTTTATGGAAACCACCATTACGCGACTTCTGACCTTTATGACCACGACCACAGGTTTTGCCTGTGCCACAGCCAATGCCGCGACCAACGCGTTTACCGGCCTTACGGCTGCCTGATGCTGGCTTAAGAGTATTTAATTGCATCTTAAACTTCCTCTGCCTTTACCATGTATGACACTTTATTAATCATGCCACGGTTCTCAGGCGTATCAATAACTTCATTTGAGTCATTAGTACGACGTAGGCCAAGACCTTTTACACATGCCTGATGCGACTTCAGTCGACCGATTGTGCTCTTTACTAATGTTACTTTGATTTTCTTCTGCGCCATGACGATTAG
>JBFHVQ010000010.1:0-52762 GCA_041589455.1 Gammaproteobacteria bacterium
ACAGCAATAGCCAGACCAGAGACGACCAGAAAAATAGAAATCAGATTAACAACCAGGCCTCTGGTTACCAGAAATCGTACAATGGCTGTCATGAGTTATTTTCCTGTTGAAGATAGTTTTCTAATTTAAACTCTGGAAGCTTCACACCTTTCCATAAATTGCCGTTAAGTAACTCTAGCTGTAGTATGCGCCTGAGCAATTCAATATACTGTAAATCATATGACAACTCAGAATTTGCCAGCTGTGATTCATAATCAATAATCCTGTCAGTTTCAATTCGCCCATCACGATGTCGCTGTAATGCTTCATTCAGCTTTTTCTTTTCTGCATCAACACTCTGTTTAAACGCATTGAGCGTTTGTTGCGATAACTTAATTTCCTCAAGCAAACTGCGCAGGTCATAACGCAAATCAGTCAATACTCTTTTCTTATCTTCCAATGCAATATATCGGTCATAATGTGCCTGCCGTAGTGCTGCGTCAATACCGCTTTTATCCAGTCCACGATTATAATGCAGACTAACGCCACCGATCATCTCTGACTCACTAACATCACTAAATTGGGTATCACCCTGGTTCACTTCATTGCCAAGATACAGTTTTAAATCCACGATATCCTGCTTATCATCTTTACGACTTCTAATCACACTTTCAGCCTGCAGTAGCTGAGAATCAATAACCTTTAATGCAGCATTTCTATCTGTAATTAGAACGAGCTGTACATCAAACTCATTGGTTTCCGGGTTATCTTTATCCAAATTCACAGAGAAATACTGTCGCCAGTCACGGCCCATCAGTCTATTCAATGCAATAATCTGACGCCTGAGAATCAGCTGATAGCGTTTTTTATCTGCCTCGCTTAAAAGTATCAGTGCTTCCACCTGCAACAAATCTTTTTTTTCTGACAGGCCAAGACCAAATTCATCTTTTATATAGGCCTGTAAGCGTAGCCCTCTTTCAAGGGTTTTCTCTACACCCTTAATACTGACCTGGGTATTGGCAATCGATAAATAAAGTTCAATGATTTCTGATGCTAGCTGGTCATAACGTAATTGCTGTTGAGCCAATGTACGAAGCTCTAACACTTTAGCCTGCTCCATGCCTTCTGCATAACTCACATTTTCTGAGCCTTTAGCAAAATGATGGAGATAATTAACATCAATACGTGATTTGGTACTTGGGTTAGGAATCGTTGGTGCAAATGAATCTGCAGAATCCGTGCGATTTACACTGGCATTTATTCCCAGCTCACCGCCTGATTTGAGGTTTCGATTAAGATTCGCTGACAGGTTATAAATATCGCTTGCGGTACCAAATAAGCTTGTTTCGCGATTATATGCAACACTACTATTGAGACGCCAACTGAGTTGATCCTTGACGCGTGTCGATTCTTCACCAGCCCGTGCCACCTGTAATGCGGCGGCAGTAATGGATGGATATTTATCAACAACCTGTTGAAGTATCTGCTGTATTGATAATGTTTCAGCGCTGGCTGAATGAAAAACCTGCAGCGATAATAGCAATAACGCTGTTATACGCATATTCTTATCTCCCGCTTTAAGCAGTCAAATTTACCTAACTATTCAGTTCTTAAGTTTCTGAGCATAAAATCTATATGTAACTGCAAGTAATTTTGCGTACCTGAGTCGTCATCATAAGGACGTAAAGAATGCATCCATATCGTCGCCTGCACCAGGGGCGCAATCACAAGGCGTGCCACTGCATCTGCTTCAAGCTCCCTGAATTCACCCATATCAATACCACGCTGAATCACCTTACTGAATAGCTTTCGCGAACGAGTCACGACATTTTCTGTAAAGTACTTAGCCATTTCAGGAAAGTTGCCAGACTCAGAAACAATGATTTTCGGAATCGCAGACAAGGAAGTACAAGCAACATTGAGCCACCAGTTATTAATCAATTCTTTTAATAGCTCCGCGTTATTTCCCGGATAATTTTCAACCAGTGATTGGACATCATCGAGCTTCGGCATAATCCGCTGCTGCACCACCGCACAGAATATTGCCTCTTTGCTCTCAAAATAGAGATATAGCGTACCTTTAGAGATCCCTGCCTGTTTAGCAACATCAACCATACGTGTTGCACTGAATCCTTTTTCTGTAAACAGTCTTAGTGCGGCATCCAGAATTTCTTCCGGACGTTCCTCTTTACGGCGCCGCCAACGGTAGTCCACTTCTTGTTCATTTGAGGTATGCTGCATATGTACCCTATAACTAACTGACCGGTCAGTTATTTATATAGAGCATTCACCTCAATGTCAATCTATCTCTATTTATTGTTACCGCCACCGACTCATCAATCACTTAACTCAAAAACACCCCCATCTATTGTGAATACACAATTTTGCTGCCATCTGAACCAGTCATAGCAATATCTGACATTTGCCATATTTGTTGCTTAGAGACCTAATGTCATAACTATTAGTTAAGAACTGGACAAAAACAGCCTGATAGAAACTCGAAAGCAGCAGACCTGTTAACAGTCGAAGTCCCTAGTAGAAAGGGAATAAATTAGCCAATAACGGCTAAAGTTGAAATTCAGCCAGCAAAGGCAAATGGTCAGACAGGTTTCTCCAGGGCTTCTCACGCAAACAGCGTTGATTATGGAAGTCCAGACCCCGTGCGTAAATTCGATCCACTGTTAGCAGTGGCATCCAGGATGGAAAGGTTCTGGCATAGCGACCTGATGATGACTTAAACACTTCACTGACCTGCAAGTGCTCCGCCAGATACTGACTGGAGCGCCGATTCCAGTCATTGAAATCACCAGCAATAATCAACGGTTCATTACCTCGAACAGTTTGCTCAATTCGCCGCACCAGCTTTTCAAGCTGACGACGTCGTTCAATTTCGAATAGCCCGAGGTGAACACAGATCACGTGCAGTGCATTATCGGCATTTTCTGGCTGCACAACACCGTGCAATAAGCTGCGACTAGCAGTTTTCATATAGGAAACATCAATATTTTCCCATCGTACAAAGGGAAACTTGCTAAGGATCGCATTGCCATGGTGGCCGCTATCATAGATTGCATTCTTTCCATAGGCCTGATGCGGCCACAGCTGATCCGCCAGAAACTCAAACTGGGACTCATCTGGCCAGTCAGTAAACTGCTGACTCTTTATATGGTGTTCACCCTGTATCTCCTGCAGAAACACCAGATCCGCATCAACCTCATGGAGTAACGACTTTATCTTATGCAGCACAAAACGCTGATTACTCGCGTTAAATCCTTTGTGAATATTATAAGTGAGTACTTTGAAATTATTATCAGCCATACTTAACTCGCAACTAGTTGACGTAGTGCATGATCCAAGTCAGCCGATGAAAGCGGTTCTGGTGAGATGATTTCCAGCCTTGAAACCGTAAAGCCAGCATCCGCAATGATGTTAAAGCTTGTCTCCTGATCGCTGAGGTTAGCCATTAACCAGCCTTCATTGGTATACACCACTGCTTTAATTCTAGCTAATGTTTGCTGCCTGACACACTCAATCAGCCAATTAGTTATAGCTTTTCTGGAAAAAACATGGTGTTTATCCAGTTTCCAGCCAGTGCTCTGAAAGCCATCAGAATGCGTCTCAAGCTGAAGCCAGTCTTCCAGGTCACTTTGCTGATTAATATCAACACTATTGTGCAGGTGCTTCTGTGGGTAAGTGGCGACACGACTTGCCTGATGAGGCAAATCCAGCCACTCGGGATTAAGCTGCCCCTGCTGCACTGTTGCCTGCACAACTGCACCAGTAGCCTGCTTTGCAGCAAAACGATTGAAAGAATGCAAGTCCTCATCAGAATATAAGTCACACTTATTCGCAACCAGCACATCCGCCATATTAAGCTGATCAATAAAGGTTTGATGGGAAGTGTAACGCGTGTCCTGCAAGTGTCGCGCATCCAGCAAGGCGATCACCGCCTTTAGCTCGATCACATCATCATAGTATTCGCCACAGAGCGTTTGAATCAGTCGAGCAGGATGGCCGAGCCCGGTTGGCTCGATTAAAATTCGATGAGGCTTTTCGGAGCGGATAATCTGATTTAGACCCACTGTAAACGATTGACTGGTAACACAACAAAGACAACCACCGGGTATTTCTCGGACAGCAACACCCTGACCAGCTAATAACGCTCCATCGATACCGATCTGACCAAATTCATTTACAATTACAGCCCAGCGTTCACTTTGTGGTCGATACTGTAATAAGTGCTTTATTGCAGTGGTTTTTCCTGCACCCAGAAATCCCGTAATGATATTCGTGGGAATAGACTGAAAAACATTCAAAATATTAATTCATAATATCAACTTCGATACCCTGCTCTCTTAAATCATGCGCACGACTATCGATATATCGTTGAAAGTTTTTCTGGGTCTTATAGGCACCACTGGAAACGTAATCCATGACGGATTGCACATGAAATGCACGCAGATATCCATCACTCCGAAACACTTCCTTTCCAGTAGAATCAAAATAAACCAGGCTAGGTGCATATTGAATATTTAATTCTTTCGCCCATTGTTTGATATTCGAATGAGTTCCATCAGGGCGAACAACCTTATCTTCAGACCACATATCGAGCACCGCCACATCAAATTTTGCTATTTGTGTTTTCGTTTCCTTTCGTTTCAAAATATCGCCATGCAGCTCATCACATTCCTGGCACTGCTTCTGTTCAAACATAACCAGCTTATATTTATCTGATGGCTGACTAAAATCGAAGGGCGCTTTTAAGGTGGCCACATCAGTATAAATTTTGCCCTGTTTTTTACCCGGTGATATTCTGGCAAGATAACTTCTAAATTTCTCTTTCTTATCATGCTTTCCTAAAACATAGTCCAGTGCCGCATTAAACTTGGCTGGATGATAATAACCATTGGTTCTTAACACCGCCTTTCCCTGCTCATCAAAGAAAATCATAGTTGGTGTATACATAACTTTATAATGAGCCGCAAAGTCTTTTTCTGACATGACCGTATCAGCAAAAGTAACTTCACGATCACCCCATATATTGAGTGAAACTACATCAAAGTTATTACGTGTTTTTTCTGCAATATCTCGCTGACCAAAATTATCCTGCAACAGTTTCTTGCAATAGGGACAACCATCCTGATAGAAAAAGATGACCAAGCGTCTGTTTTCTTCTCGCGCCTCTTCAATATCTTCCTGCAGATCCAGAAATGAATTTTTAAACCAGGCAGGTTGCTCTACATAACCGGGATTAACCATGCCTTGCTCTAGCGCGCCTTCAGTTTTAGCCGAAGCCGTGAATGATGCTGCTACAAGGACAAGAAAAAATAATTGATAAATGCTTCTCATGATCAGCTTCACCTGCCTGTTACTGTTTACTTTTTTGTACGCCCCGCATTGCTACGGCTCGTGTTAGTACGACCTGCGGCACCGCTAAATGACCTGGCATTGCCGCGGGGATTAGAAAATCGCTTCTGTTTAGCTCTCCTGCGGTCATCCATTACCGAACGAGCCGGCTTTAGCGCCTTGTCATACTCAATTCCCGCCAGTTGCGCCAGCTCTCGTGTTTCACGTGAGTCCAGCTCGCGAAACTTACCCGGTCGTAAGCTCTTGGACATAATTACCGAACCATATCGAACACGAGCTAATCGGCTAACCTTTAGATCAACGGCTTCCCATAAACGCCTGACCTCACGATTACGACCTTCCATCAGCATCACATGATACCAATGGTTTAGACCACTCGGACGAGGAGAAAATTCATCTTCAAATTCAGTTTCTACAATTTCCTCGAAACGTGCCGGTCCATCCTCTAATTCTATACCATGAGTAAGCTTTTTCAGCTGCTCGTCACTAGCCTTGCCCATTACTCGTACCGCATACTCCCGCTCCAGCTGGGCCGAGGGATGCATTAGCTTATTAGCAAGGTCACCATTATCAGTTAACAGTATCAGCCCACTAGTATTGATATCTAGACGCCCTACCGCAATCCAGCGGCTATGCTTGAGACCGGGCAGCTTGTCAAAAATGGTTTTTCGGCCTTCAGGGTCACTACGGCTACACACTTCACCTTCAGGCTTGTGATAGGCAAGCACCCGAGGCAAATACTGTTCGACGTCACGAATGGGTATTTTTCGGCCGTTATAGCTGACCACATCACCGATTTCCACCTGGTGCCCGAGTTCTACCACTTCGCCATTCAGCTTGATCAGACCTTCTTTAATCCAGCCTTCAATCTGGCGACGTGAACCCAGGCCTTGCCGAGCCAGTGCTTTTTGTATACGTTCTTTACTCATAAATTAACAACTATTATCCGGACATCTTAATGAAACAACTCGCTTTCGCTATTGTACTACTTTATTCCCTGCAGTTTCAGACTGCTTTTGCCGACAGTACCCTGCATTTTAGCCAGCTCGGGCCAAAGCAGAGTAAATCAATACAGCACTACCAGATTAAAGCGCACCTGCTACGCTTGAGCGATAGCCAGAGTCCACGTATCAACCTGTTTAACAGCCTGGCAGAAGAATTTATCAGTATAGATCCTGAATCTAGAAACCTGTCAAAACTGAATGAACAGATACTCCAGCAACGTCTCCAACTACTGGACAAGAAACGTAAACAGCATATCCGCAAAATAGAGACGCAAATGGAAAACGAAATGGCGAAAATGAGTAAAAAAGAGCAGGAAATTGCGGCTTCATTGTTAAATCAGCTTAAATACCCCGACTTGTATGGTGCGCATACCTTACTTGAGCTTACCCCGAGCATTGAAACTCGAACTATACAGGACATCCCATGCACAGTTTACAAACTTTATCGAGATACTACCCATATAAAATCATTTTGCATCGCACAGGCCAGTGAACTAAAAATGGACCAGCATGAGTATAAAACACTGCGTGATTTCTACCTGTTTGACTACAGTACGCAAAGTCGAATTATGCTGGCATCCGGCAAAGGAGACTTTGAACTTGTGAATCTAAATAAACACAAGATTCCTGGCATCATTATTGAACAAATCAGCTACCATAAGGGAGAAATCACTAACCACCTGATACTCAGCAAACTTGAACATACCCCGCTTGATGATGAGCTGTTCAAACTGGACACCAACACCAAAACCAACTCAACCGCAAAAAACGACTCCCCGGCAAAACTCAAATGACTCGACTATAGTTAAAGATTAGGCCATTAATGTGAATGACTCACAAGCTGTGTATTATGACTATAAGCACCAAACTGAAAAAAGTACTTTTTAAATTAAGCAACCTTTACTTCCCCTTCAATAACCTGAGCCCGGAACGGCTTCAGGAAATAGTTAATCATATCCGGATTATTGAACTTCAGCAGGAAGAGATATTACAGATACGTGGCTCAGACTCACAGGACTACCTGTATCTACTGGAAGGTGAAATCGACATTATCTGCGAAGGCAGCATCATCACTTTTAGTAAGCCTGAAGACACCCAGAAAAGCCCCGTTCTACTACCCAAGGCACCAAGTCGTTGCAGTATCATCGCCAGAAGTGACTGCATTATCAGCCACGCTAACCGTGAAACCCTGGATAGCATTATTGCCTGGGACTTTATAGGCAGGGAATCTAAGCAGGCAGTCAATCATATCGACCTAATCCGCAATGCACTGGTTTTTCAACGCCTGCCTTTCGAATATATACAAAGTGCGTTTTCTCGAATGAAGGCCTGTCACTTCAATAAAGGCGACTCAATCGCGGCTGAGCGCTGTGACGCCTATTACCTGATTATTAGCGGACGCGCTGAAGTACAACAGTTTGATAGCCTGAAACAGCAATTTCGTTCAGTCACCATACTGGGTGTAGGCGATATCTTCGGAGAAGAAGCCCATGTCACTGCTAAAAACCCAAACGAAACTATCGTTATGCTGGAAGACAGCGAGGTTCTCATTCTGGGCAAGCAGGATTATCAGGAACTGGTTAGTCGCCCAGTAGTTAGAACCGTTCAGGCATCCGTGGCCAGAACCATGTTAGACAATGGATACGAGCTACTTGATGTCAGGTTTCCAGAAGAACACTCAGAAAACTGTATTCCAGGTGCAAAATTAATTCCACTGCCTGAACTCAATCAACATATCAAACATCTCAGTAAAGACATACCCTATATTGTCTATTGCCACTCCGGCCCAAGAAGTAGTGTGGCGGCTCTTATCCTCAATGAAAACAATATTGAGGCACTATCACTCGACGGTGGTATCAGGGACTGGCCCTACGACATTGAAGAGTCATCCAGCAAACCAGCTATTGTGCCGTCTAATAAAAAATTCCACTAGATATAGTAGATTTTCATCACAAAACCGGATAAGTGGCATAGATTTTATATCCCTGCAGTTCTAAACTCGGATTTATTGAACCACTGGAAAGGCTCAATAACACCTACATTATTAAAAACAGAAATCGGGGATTCTATGCTGACAGACTACTCTGAAAAACGAAACTACTTCCGCATGAACCTGGACTGTAATGCCGAATATATCGTCAATGGTTCAGGTACTAGCAAGTTAGGAACAGTTACTAACCTTAGTGGTGATGGAATTTCACTTATCACTGATGAGTCGGTGACACCTGGAACAGAGGTAAAAATCCTGATCAAGCCTGAAAATGATGTGACACCTCCACTGGATGTCGTTATGGAAGTGCTGCGTTGTGAGCAACATGATGGTGAGAACTATCTATTAGCTGGCAATATTACTAAGCGTTAGCACTGCATCTGACTGACACGTAGGTGACAGTCAACTGAGCTTATTTTTTCAGCTACAATGTAGCTGTTATGCACTACTCTCTCAGAAAATTACCCCTTATTTCCACCTTATCATCACTTAAGCACAGACCATTTTTAATAGTCAGCTCTGTCTGACCACCTAATCTCAGAAAATCTTTAAGGCTTTAAACATCCTGATTAATCAGAACTGGACGCGCTTCAGTTTCAGCGGTTGCCATAAAAGCGTTCATCGCAGCAGCTGGCGGCTCATTACTGGCAAGTTGCGCACTACTGGATGACGAAGAAATTGTAGACACTTCGGGTGAAGCTGTAGCCGATCTGGATGAGTTGTCACTCTGTCGTTGCTCTGCTTGCATAATTGCCTCCTCTCTACGCTGCACAGCAATTTCTATTCGCGCTCTCGCTGCAAGCTGGTTAGCATTAGCAGCTACTCTTAGATCCTGTGGAGATGGCTGGGCGGGAGCCAGAGCCGCAGAACGTATTTGCTCTGCCTTTTGTAGGGTCGCTTCAGGGTCATTAGGCACCTTTGATACATCCAGCTTAACCTCACCTCCAACTGCATAACTTCGGCCGTCAGGTCCTCGCTGATAAGTATAACTGGGTCCACCGCGTACTAAAGAGCCTCCAGCTGCCATATGCGCGGCCTCATGTGCTCTCACTTCGCGGTCACGAGACTTTAGCTCACGCACAACCTGCTGTTCTTGGCGCTCTATTTCCTGTTGCTGTTTTTCATCTTCTGTATCACTACTGGATGTGGTGCGAGAAACGTCATTAACACGCCTGGAGGGAGACGTATCGAGGGGAATACTTGTATGTATATTCTGAGAACTTGCTAGCTGCATATGCTACCACTCAGTTGACACTCTGGCCTGATTATCAGGGCCGCAAACTAAACCTTAAGATCAATAATGGAGCCTATCATTTCATCAACAGCAGACACTACCTTGGCAGAAGCCTGAACCTGGGTTTTACTTTCCTGAAGCCCCAGTAAGGCACCCTCAAGATCAGTCTCCTGTCCGGCATTGTTTAACTGATCTGCACTGGCTATTTCCTGGGCATTACGTCTCAGGCCATCCAGACCACGCTGAATTCCCTGTATTGCTTCATTTTGAACTGATAAAACACCCATATTGTAACTCCAGACAAACCTGCACTTACTATAATTATATACTTAGCCACTGCGGAGTTTCAAACAATACAGACTGACGGGAGCCCCTTTGCGATAACTGGGCGCTAACACTTAGTCAGCGACAGGCTCTTTTTCTCGACCTAGCTGCATTTCATCATCATTTGATGCATTTTCGGCACTTTTAACCTCAAAATCACTTCCATCCTCACACCCTGTTTCAGCTGTTTCAGCTGTTTCAGCTGTTTCAGCTGTTTCAGCTGTTTCAGCTGTTTCAGCTGTTTCAGCTGTTTCGGCTGTTTCGGCTGTTTCGGCCACATTCATTTCATCAAGTGCCAGCTCAGGGTGAAGCTTATCCAGATCCTTGATGTCTGCCAGACTTGGTAGCTCATCCAGACTTTTAAGGTTGAAATAGTCAAGAAACTCGCGTGTGGTTCCATACATAGATGGCCTACCGGGTACGTCTTTATGCCCTAACACCCTTACCCACTCACGTTCGCTCAGTGTTTTGACAATGTGACTACTGACACTCACGCCACGGATTTCTTCAATCTCACCACGAGTAATGGGCTGCCTGTAGGCAATCAGTACCAGCGTCTCTAGCAAGGCTCGTGAATAGCGAGGCGCTTTCTCTTCCCACATCCTGGAAACCCAGCCAGCACACTCAGGCACTACCTGCATGCGATAACCTGAAGCCACTTCTCGTAATTCAATGCCTCGCCCCTGATAGTCTTCCTGCAAAGACTGTAATGCCTGAAGAATCTGATCACGACTCGGCTTCTCTTCTTCATCTGCCTCAAACAGAGCTTCTAGCTTACGTAACTCCATTGCACTGTCTGCAGTGAGTAAAATGGCTTCAATAATATTTTTTAACTGTGCTAATTCCATCATTATTCGTCTATTGCTGGGTCTATATCTGCGCCAAAATCCGGTCCTGAATCAACCGCAATTTCAGCCTCACTCGCCGCTTTCACATAAATTGGTGCATATGCCTCTGACTGAACCAGGTCAATCATCGCGCCTTTCAGTAATTCGAGAATCGCCATAAAAGTAACCACTATACCTCGCCTACCTTCTTCAATATCAAACAGGCTGCTTAGATCAGAGAACCGATCGGCTGTTACCTGGGCCAGGATACTGGTCATTTTTTCACGGATAGACAGGGTTTCACGCTGAATCATGTGGTGACTATTGATTTCTGCACGATTCAGAATGTCTTTAAAGGCCATTAACAGTTCACGCAAGTCAACTTCAGGCTCAGGTCTTGTCAGTTCGATGTCGGGGGGTTCGGCTTTTGCAATATAGCTATCGCGTTCCTGACGCGGCAGTTCATCAAGATCTTCCGCTGCCTGCTTAAAACGCTCATACTCTTGTAAGCGCCGTACCAGTTCAGCGCGTGGATCATCTTCATCTTCTGCTGACTCAGGTCGCGGTAATAGCATTCTGGATTTAATTTCTGCCAGCATTGCTGCCATTAACAGATACTCAGCAGCCAGCTCGAAGCGCATATTCTGCATCATATCGATATACTGCATATACTGAAGCGTGATGTGTGCTATGGGAATATCCAGCACATCAAGATTTTGCCGTTTGATCAGGTAGAGTAATAAATCCAGCGGGCCCTCGAAAGCCTCCAGAAACACTTCCAGTGCATCCGGCGGAATATACAGATCCTCAGGTAGCAACGTCAGTGGCTCACCCTGGATAACCGCAAATGGCATTTCCCCCTGAGACGGCGGCTCTTTGGGGGGTGTTTCTTCTATAGATTCATTCAAATGAAGTTACTCTAATTTCTCTCTGGCTCTATCTGGCCAGATTTCTCGGCGCTAGTGTACCATTGAGTCGGGGTCATAATCGACCTGAGATTAAATACGACTAAGACACATCACCTTGCGGACTTCTTCCAAGGTGTCACGGGCCACGTCTCGCGCAGCCTCACAGCCTTCGTCAATAATCGCCTGAACCGATGATGGGTCCTCTGTATAATCTTTGGCACGTTCACGGATCGGTTTGAGCTCAGCAATCACCGCATCAATGACTGGCTGTTTACACTCAACACAGCCAATGCCCGCAGTAGTACAACCTTGCTGCACCCATTCCTTAGTCTCATCATCTGAATACACCTCATGCAGCTGCCATACCGGGCAACGACGTGGGTCGCCAGGATCAGTACGTCGAACACGGTTAGTATCCGTCGGCATAGTACGCAGCTTTTTGGTTACATCATCCGGCTCTTCTCGTAATGAAATTGTATTACGGTAAGATTTGGACATCTTCTGGCCATCCAGACCCGGCATTTTAGAAGCAGGTGTCAGTAGTGCCTGTGGCTCAGGCAGAATGATCTTGCCCGAGCCTTCGAGGTATCCAAATAAACGTTCTCGGTCACCCAGTGAAATATTCTGTTGCGACTCAAGCAACGCCTGCGCAACATCAAGCGCCTGTTGATCTCCTTTCTCGGTATAGCGCTTACGCAGGTCTCGATATAATCTGGCGTCCTTTTTACCCATTTTCTTTACTGCTTCTTCGGCCTTTTCCTCAAAACCGGGTTCACGACCATAAATATGATTAAAGCGACGCGCCACTTCGCGGGTTAATTCAACATGCGCCACCTGATCCTCACCCACAGGCACCTGGCCAGCCTTGTAAACCAGAATATCCGCAGATTGCAGTAATGGGTAACCAAGAAAACCGTAGGTTGCCAAATCCTTCTCTTTTAACGCTTCCTGCTGGTCTTTATAAGTCGGCACACGCTCGAGCCAGCCAAGCGGAGTGATCATCGACAACAGCAGATGTAATTCTGCATGCTCCGGCACACGAGACTGCACAAACAACTTGGCAGAACCTGGGCTCACCCCTGCGGCCAGCCAGTCGATTACCATATCCTGCACGCTATCAGCAATAATGCGTGGGTCTTCATAGTGGGTTGTCAGTGCATGCCAGTCGGCAACAAAAAAGAAGCACTCATATTCGTGCTGTAATGACACCCAGTTTTTCAAAACCCCATGATAATGCCCCAGGTGTAATGAACCTGTTGGACGCATACCTGATAAAACGCGCTGGTGTTGCGCAGATACAGTACTCAAAATGTCTCCTCAGCCTAATCCGAAAATTGAATATAAGTTTTTTTGTACAGCCTGAACCATCGGCATGAGTATTTTACCCAGAAATCCGCTAGCTAACAGAAAAATCACGATCCACATGCCGAACATTTCAAAGCGAGCTAATAACACGGCAACCTTAAATGGCACAACCCCCGCCAGCACGCGCCCACCGTCGAGCGGAGGTACAGGCAGCAGGTTTAACACCATCAGTACAATATTAATGACCACACCCACTTCTGCCATCAGCTTAAGGGACATGGCCAGTCCACCGGCGTTCAGTAGCTTCTGAGAAACCACGAGTACCAGCACCCAGACAACCGCCATTAACAGGTTTGAGACTGGTCCGGCCAGGGCAACCAGAGCCATATCTTTCTGTGGATGTTGAAAATTACGCACATCGACTGGGACTGGCTTTGCCCAGCCAAATGGAAACCCCAGGATAAGCACCATCACCAGTGGCACGGCAATGGTCCCGATGGGGTCTATATGCTTAATGGGGTTTGCGGTTAATCGACCAAGCTGTTTTGCTGTAGGGTCACCCAGTAGATGAGCGATCCAGCCATGGGCCGCTTCATGCAAGCTCACTGCTAGCAATATGGGTATGGCATAAATAAAAATCGTCGTCAGTGTTGCCAAGATTAATCCAGCCCGTGATCCATGCCCTTGCCCTGCCTGACGATAACTGGCAGTTTATCCGACATATTGATAACCGTTGTCGGCTCAAAGCCACAGTTACCACCATCAATCACCAGATCCACATCGCGCTCCAGTAAATCGCGAATCTCTTCGGCATCGGTTTCTGGCATGTCTTTATCCGGCATAATCAGAGTCGAACTCATAATAGGCTGCCCCAGCTCGTCCAGCAAAGCTCTTACAATATCATTCTCAACGACACGTATCCCAATGACGCGACGTTTAGGATGCATCAGTCGACGCGGCACCTCATGAGTAGCCTTCAGTAAAAAGGTGTAAGGCCCGGGAGTCAGGGATTTGAGCATACGGTAATCAGAATTATCCACCTTGGCATAAGTCGCAATCTCAGAAAGGTCACTACAAACCAGGGTAAAGTGGTGCTTATCATCAACCCGCCGGATACGACGTATACGCTCCATTGCCGACTTATCACCTAATGAGCAGCCAATTGCGTAGCTGGAGTCTGTTGGATAGACCACAACACCACCATCACGCAGGATTTCAACCGCCTGCGCAATCAATCGTTTCTGTGGGTTTTCAGGATGTATTTCAAAAAACTGGCTCATAAGGCGAGCTATTCTGACGCAAACTGTGAAGAAGGCAAAGTAAAACATTATTCTTCAACTGATACTGGCTACTCTTTAACCAGAGTGATCATCTCAGGGGTATATATTCAGCAATTAAAATTCATGATAATCTCGCGTCTGATTTTTGATAAGCGACCAATATGAAAATTTTTTACGACCTGATGCCTGTTATCCTGTTTTTTCTGGGATACCACAATGCGAGCCTGATTATTGATAACACCCCTGCTGGTAACTGGATAAACCCGGACCAGCCGGAGGTAATCGCAGCCACTATTGTAGCAACCGGCATTGCCATTGCGGCCAGCTTTATCCAGGTTGGTGGTTTCTGGCTCAAACACCGCCGGTTCGAGCGCATGCATATTTTCTCTCTGTTCCTAATTTCCGGCCTCGGTGGCATCACTATCGTATTTGGTGATCCTGCGTTTATCCAGTGGAAACCAACAGTTCTCAACTGGGTTTTTGCAGCGGCTTTTTTTATCAGCCAGTTTATTGGTCAAAAGAGCCTGGTTGAGAGAATGATGAGCGGCCAGATCAATCTTCCTGCGCCTGTCTGGTTCCGCCTGAATATGTCCTGGGTTGCTTTCTTTATTTTCAGTGGACTGGCTAACTTATATGTTGCTTTTTATTATGCAACTGAACTGGATGAGAAAACCCGAATGGATTTCTGGGTTGACTTCAAACTATTTGGATTGATGGGTTTGACCCTGGTGTTTGTTATTGCACAGGCATTTTACCTGTCACGTTATATGCAGGATGACAACACAAATAACAACAGCGAGTAACACACATGCTATATGCCATAATCTCACAGGATGTTGCCAACAGCCTGAAAAACCGTCTTAACGCACGACCTGACCACCTAGCCCGACTTCAACAATTGCAAGATCAGGGTCGCCTGATTCTGGCAGGGCCTCACCCGGCCATTGACAGTAATGACCCAGGTGACAATGGCTTTACTGGCAGCCTGGTTGTTGCGGAATTTAATACGCTTGAAGAGGCACAGACCTGGGCAGACCAGGACCCTTACATAGAAGCTGGAGTTTATGAAAAAGTAACGGTAAAACCGTTTAAACAGGTATTCCCTGCAAACTAAGCTTCCTTCCAAGCTTGCCAGATAGCATTCTGGCAACTATATTTCCTGCATAGAATTAAACTAAATAAAACAGGCATTTATAATGAAACCCAGTATTCTACGCAATATTCTTTTTGCCTTTCTTGGCTTTGGTATAACCATGGGGGTTATCTTTCCATTCTATGCAGGCATGTTTGTTGAATTTAAGGAAGGCCTTTACTGGTGGTTCGTCATTGGCTGCCTGGTCGCTGGTACCGTCATCGGCGTAGCAAACTACTACATTTTGAATATTTTACTGATTTCAAAATTAAAACGTATCGCACAGATTTCAACCGCTATCAGTAATCATGACCTGAGCTTTCAATGCGAAATGCAAAGCCACGACGTCATCGGTGACATTATTGAAAGCTTCAATAAAATGGCAGGCACCCTTCGCAATGTTGTTGCTGAGTTAAAAAATGGCAGTGAGCAGATGCTTACCAGCGTTAACCAGATTTGTGTGGTGGCTGATCACACCAGTCAGGGGGTGCAGAACCAACATGCGCAAACCCAGAGTGTCGAGATGGCAATTCAACGCATGACACAAATTGCACAGGATGTTTCAAGTAAAGCGGCACAGGCAGCAGAAGCTGCGGCAATTGCTAAAGAGGAATCTGAAAAAGGTAATCAAGTGGTCAGGCAAACAGTGAGCTCAATTCAAACACTGGCCAGTGCAGTAGAAAATGCATCCTCGTCAATCAACCGGGTTGAAGCCGAAAGCATCAATATTGGTGGCGTACTGGATGTAATACAAGGTATATCCGAGCAAACCAATCTGCTGGCACTGAATGCTGCTATCGAAGCTGCACGTGCCGGCGAACAAGGTCGTGGATTTGCGGTTGTTGCGGATGAAGTTAGAACACTCGCCAGCAAAACCCAGGAGTCAACCAAAGAAATTCAGGAAATGATCGAGATGCTGCAGTCCGTATCTCGTGATACGGTAGCGGTTATGGAAAAAGGCCAGTCACAAGCTTCAGAAAGCGTTAACTATGCGACACAGGCAGGTCAATCACTACAGCAAATCACCCAGGCGGTTCAGGCGATTACCGAGATGAACACCCTGATTAATGACGAAGCTGGCTCTCAGTCAGGCGTTGCGGTAGAAATTAACCAGAATATGTCCGCGATTAGCCAGATCGCCAGTGAAAGCAAAGACGGTGCTGAACGTACCAATCAGGAAAGCCAGGGTCTGGCCAACCTTGCTAGCAACCTGCAGCAACTGGTTGCCAAATTCCAGTTATAGGCCGACCCACTAAAAACTATTCTTGCTCCACGCTGGAAAATCGTTAGAATAGCCGCTGTTTACAAATGATCAGCGGCTATTTTTTAGCCCAACCTCATAATGCCAGAGTGATGAAATTGGTAGACATGAGGGATTCAAAATCCCTTGCTCGCAAGAGCGTGCCGGTTCGAGTCCGGCCTCTGGTACCATTTTACAAAACAGATCCACATCAATTAGCTGCATTTCAACGCCAACATTACATGATTTTGAGTAAGAAGCTCAACCAGAAAGCAACTTAAACCGGCAACTAGAACTATAACAAACGTTAGTCTCTGAACATTTAAATAACAGAAAAACGAAAACAGTTCCGCCCAGAGTGCTTCGCATCATACATAGCCATATCGGCACGCTGAGTTAACGATTGTGCAGCCTCATCTGGATTAGACAGTAATGCTATACCAATACTAATACCAAGATTTCGCTCGTGCCTTTGCAGATTGAATGGTAGCGCTATTTTCTCGATGATACGCTGCGCTACTTTTTCAACATCATTACGACCATCAGTCATAGGCAACATGACCGCAAACTCATCACCACCTAGTCGAGCTATTACATCAATTTCACGTAAACACTGCTTAAGACGCTTGGCAACCTCAAGCAATGCCTCATCACCAGCCGCATGACCCAGTTCATCATTAATGGGTTTAAAGTGATCCAGATCGAGATACATCAGTGCTAGCACGGTTTTCTCTCTGCGAGCATGCGACATTTCAAGTTCCATCATTTCATTAAATAAACGACGATTAGACAAACCCGTTAGCGGATCAAATAAAGCCTGTTTACGTATCTCTATTTCAGCTTTACGACGTTTCAGCATAGCCTGAGTCAACATTACTGTACCAATACCGGCTAACGCCAGTACCGATAAGTAGACAAATATCATCAGATTATGAATGCCCTGCATTTTCTCTTTTATTACATTGACTGGGATAAAACTCAACAATTTCCAAACAGGCCAATGACGCTGATGAACTTGATGTGAAAGCTGCATCTGTTTATCGCTCAATATACTATCGGACGAATACTCCAGAGACTCAACAACAAATGTGTTCTGTTGAAAATTAATAAACCCACTTTCCAGTAACTTTATTTCTTCCCAGATATCGGGATACTTTCGCTCAAAGCTTAATTCTGATCTCTCCGGAAACATAAAGGCCCATTGTGCTTCTGGCTCACCTCCAAACAACCAATACCCCCGTTCATTAATCAACATCACCTGACCAACTGTATTTCTAGTAATATCCTGCAGTATCTCTAACAGATGCTCGCCCTTAAGATTTATGATAACAACTCCCGACTTGTTACCTTGAGAATTAACGACAGGCGTCGCCAAACGAATCATAGGATTATAGGGTTGCTCGACCTGACCAGACTCTTCATTCAGATCTAATGGAGATATGTAAACTTCATTTCTTGATAGTCGAATGGCCTGCCGAAAATAATAACGATCGCGCTTATTCTGGAACTCATCTGGTGGTATAACTTTTATTTGATCGTTAATTCGTTGAATACGAATCAACTCCATACCATGAATATCGAGAAACCGCAGCTGAGCGTAATATTTTTTTATGGAAGATATATTGATATAGTCTTGTTGTAATTCATCAAATGCATGTTTTTCACCAGCAACAAACTCATGCAGATCACTCTGTTTCGACATAACCAATAGATCACTTGCCACATGATTTAATTGATTAAGGAAAGCTCGCTTTGCAAATTCCAGTTCTTTTGCTTCTTTATGTTTAAGTTCATCTGACCATTTTTGAAACTGCTGCTCATGAGTAGACATCAAAACCATTAAAAAGAGAATCATTAAACAGACATAAGCAAGTAAGTTAGTCGCGATAGTCGGATCAAATCTTGATTCCCCCTCACTTGCATTAAATTCGTTATGAGAAGCGGGGCGAAGGATAAAAGTATAAATCACTAACGATGAACCAAGCGACAACGCAACTACATCAAAGAGTGTTTCCTGCCAGTCCGTCAGATTCAATGGGGAGAGATTAAGTACCAACATCACGATTGCTTCTAAGATAAAGACAATAGCGCCAATTTTTAGCTGTATAAACTCTCCTTTTCCATCGCCCCTTATAGCAATCAGTGAATGCATAAACAGTCTGTTAATTGTCAGAATGGCAACCAGTGATAAAACCGTTGCATCAAACAGAGCCGGTATCCAGGGTCCAAGACTTTCTTCACCTATAGCCGTAAGCAACAACATTATCGTTGCCTCAGCAGAAGCGATGGTTATAATCAGGATGATTAACGCTTTTTTCATTATATCGATCTTATTAAGTGACGCCTTTCACCCTGAAACGGCTGCCTTTTGTTTGAGTAGTGTCATATTATATTAGACAGTCTAGTCAATATATTAAACACGGTACATTAGTATAAATATAACTTGATTATACCAAATTCAACTGTATAGCTTTACTGCGTAGACACTTGATTAGTCTATGATTACCATAACTCCTCTCAAAATCACCCGACCTGTATCCAAATCTCCCTTTAATTAAGTGAAACTACTATATATTTAGACAAGCCCTTAAATAACTTATGTATTTTGTCAATTATAAGCCTACAGATTAATCAGGCTTTCTTGCACTCACTGCTTATATGTTTCGCACAGGATAAGATCATACAAGCTACTCAACACCAAGCATCAACATATAAGCCAATATCACTGGTTCTAGATAATTTACAAAAAACCTCAAAAAACTATTAAACTATTCAACATAACCTGGCTCAGTAAAAGCCAAAAAGTACCCTGTTATTTCAACACCTAACTCTAATAGCGCCGCCCATATCAGACGATTTTTATCTGTTTAAGCATCATGCGCTGTTATTAATGATTAATTTATGGCCATAAACGTAAAAATAGATGCAGCTGAACTGGACAATTTCTGTGAAAAGCTTATAAAACGCTCCAGAAACATCAATAAGACCCATGACGCACTCGTGACACTTGAATCTTTTATTAGCCTGTATGCAGAACAGAGCAAAGCAGATGATGAATACATTCAAATAGAATCCTTACTTAAAAGGATAACCGATCATAGTCGCCAGCTATTACTACAAAAGAACACTGAAGACCTTGTCCGTGCTTTACAGTCATGTGATATCAATCGACTAACAGAAATACACTGCCCTCTTTCCAGGAATGGCTTTTATCAGATCTTACAGGTCGCTATTTCCGACCTTAGCGATGATGAAATACGCCTGGCCATGGTATGGTCAAGCAACTGGGTTAAGGAAGCACGTATGCTGGCACAAAAAGCAAGCGGTTATCCTGATTCATTTGACTTCAAACAGGCGGGAATTGATATCGAGGAGTACCATGCCGTGTGTGATATCGACCGCGTACTAAACCCTCAAACATGAGCATATCCACCTATTAAGCTACTACGCAGGCAGGCCAAAACCCTAGTCACATACTAAAAAGTCGAGGAATAGTGAACAGGCCTGAGATACCTGTCGAATATTAGCCCACATTTATGAAAAATTAAGCATAATACTTGTTGACAATAAATCTGATAATAGTATTCTGTCGTTGCAAGGCTAGAAAGTAATCTTAATATATGCAACACCATTTCGATGTCACATCTGTAGTTCACCGTCCTGTTATTCATATTAAATCAAGACCTTCCAGCCCAACAACGCTTTTAAAGCAAATTATTACCCTAATAGGATAGAAAAAATATGTCTACTACTACCGGCACCGTAAAATGGTTTAACGAATCTAAAGGCTTTGGCTTTATCGAACAGGACAATGGCCCTGACGTTTTTGCACACTTCAGTGCAATTACTGGCTCTGGCTTCAAAACCCTGCTTGAAGGTCAAAAAGTTGAGTTCACAGTAACTCAAGGCCAAAAAGGTCCTCAGGCTGAAAATATCGTTGTACTTTAATTAGTCAGGGTGTTTTTCACACCTGAGCAGTACATCTTAAAAAGGGCAATACCTGACGGTTTGCCCTTTTTTTGCACTAGCGATAATTGCAGGATAGTCACTCTATCTGACCAAATTGGCAGATAATTAATAGAGAATACTCAGGAGAGTACATGGAGATCACTCCATATAAGATAGAAAGTGTTGAGACGATAGATCCGCCTGAAGGTATGCCAGATGGCGAATGGTGCCGCTACACCATCGGACAGGGGCATTCAAAAATTGTCTGCATCCGTCCCGGCTCAGTGGAAACCGTAACCCAGCATGCAGAAGATTACGCTAAAGAGCTTAATGAGCGCTTTATCAGCGGTAGCTCTCCTTACTCACAACGCAAACCGGTTAAAAAATAAGACCCATATGACCTGATTTCAACGACTGTATTTCTCTAATCAGAAAGTACAGTACTTGATGCCAGGTCGCCTTTCAACAAACAACATAACTAAAAACAAGCAACCTATTGATTATTCATGCATTTTTGACTTAAAGTCATTTCAAGCCTGAATATGTTTAGCACTTAGCTCCCGCTTCCACCCTAATTTTTTCTCGACTGAAGCGATCATCATACCCGCAATATCTTTACCGGTTGCTGCTTCGATTCCTTCTAACCCCGGTGAAGAATTTACTTCCAATAACAGTGGGCCATCTTTAGAGCGTATAATATCAACACCCGCCACATTCAGACCAAGTGTCTTGGCTGCTTTGACAGCTAAACTGCGCTCTTTTGGCGTAATTTTCACAATTGATGCGGTTCCGCCTTGATGTATATTCGCCCTGAATTCACCTGGTGCGGCTGTACGCTGAATAGATGCAACTACCTTACCATCAATGACAAAACATCTGAGATCTTTGCCATCCGCCTCTTTAATGAACTGCTGAACCAATAGATTTGCCCTGAGCGCCTTAAAGGCATTTATAACACTTTCAGCAGCTTTACGAGTTTCAGCCAGAACCACACCATGCCCCTGGGTTCCTTCAAGTAATTTAACAATTAAAGGTGCGCCACCCACCATATCGATCAGGTCATTGGTATCCATAGGGGAATTAGCAAAACCTGTTGTAGGTATACTGACGCCACTTTTCAGTAAGAGCTGTAGCGAAAAGAGCTTGTCCCGTGACTGGGTAATTGCACTCGAACTGTTTAAAGTATGTACTCCCATACTTTCAAACTGACGCGCCAGTGCACAGCCATAAAAGGTTACGCTGGGACGAATTCGGGTAATAACCGCATCAAGATCATCCAGTACTTTACCGCCTCGATAATGAGCCTCTGGCTCAGAAGCATCGAGTTTCATATAACATTGCTTGATATTAAGAAAAACCAGTTCGTGACCTCTCTCCTCTCCTGCTTCTAAAATTCGACGGTTGCTGTATAACGACTGGTCACTGGCAAGTAAGCCAATTTTTAAACCGGTACGCTCACTTTTCCAGGAGCCGTAATACTCTTTCAATTGCGCCTTGCTGATATCACCAAGACAAAAACTGGCTGCCGGATCTACCAGCATATGTCCAGACATCGCTTCTCGTCCAAGCAGCATACGATAGCCCATTGAATCTCTGTTTGCCAATGTCAGTTCTATATCCCTGGTCTGGTTGTCCATTTTCAGCGAGGCTTGAATAACATAACGGGTTTCACTTAAACCGCTAGAACTTTTCACAACACGTTTATCAAAAACCGGCCGCTCAACACGTACCACCGTCCTGCGATCATTCTGCAAGGGGTGCACCTCAAAACTAACCCAGCTTTCCCCATTTCGGCGAAACTTCTGGACATTAAACGCATGAATTGATGACGTCTTAGCTCCTGAGTCAACTCTCGCCTTAATGGCAGGTATTCCCAATGCTGGAAAGCTACACCACTCTTGACTACCAATCACTGATTTTGAATTATCATCTGACATATTTTTGTATCTTATAAGCTGAATAAATTATATCTGCCATATTTAAATTAACTTAATAAACAGACAAAGAAATTTTATAGTACATAATATGGCACCATATTTACGCCTGCAGATTATAGTAGATCCATACTGGACTCAATCTGTAATTAAGGTATTCTCTTAATCAAGAATAAAATGATCTTCATTAAGATAACTAACTGGCAGTTTGATCTAACACAAAAAAACACCCATCTATAACTGATAAATTGTTGTTTATAAACCATATCCAACTAGAAAAATACTATAAAGCTGTCCAGTTATGGTAACACCCTATAAAGTAGTGTTATACACCTTGCTTCTGCTAGCTCCTCAGCTTGCTGGCGCAAGTACCACAGCTGACGACACACAATGGATTGACCTGACATTCCATCCCATTGGCATTTTTTCCGTCGTACTGTTTGTTATTGCTTACCTGGCAGTGATGTGCGAAGAATGCACACAACTGCGCAAGTCTAAACCCGTTATTCTAGCCGCAGGTGCCATCTGGGCAATAATTGCATACCAGTACAGCATTCATGGTGTAAACGATGTTGTCATTAATGCTTTTCGTCATAACCTGCTAGAATTTTCCGAGCTCTTTCTGTTTTTACTGGTGGCAATGACCTATGTAAATGCCATGCAGGAGCGTCAGGTGTTCGATGCATTGCGATCATTTCTGGTGCATCGGTCCTGTAGCTATCGCACCTTATTCTGGATTACTGGTGTTCTTAGTTTTCTACTATCACCTATTATCGACAATCTGACTACTGCACTTGTAATGTGCGCCGTAGTGTTATCTGTGGGTAAGGGAAATTCCAAGTTCATTGCACTATCCTGTGTCAATATCGTGGTCGCAGCAAATGCCGGTGGTGCCTTCAGCCCATTTGGTGATATTACGACGCTGATGGTCTGGCAAAAAGGTATTATCGATTTCCAGACATTCTTTCTGTTATTTGTGCCATCCCTGGTTAACTACCTGGTTCCTGCAATCATAATCTCATTTTTTGTTCCCAGTGGAATGCCACAGTGCGGTAACGGCGTAGTTGGCATGCGGCGTGGTGCACTAGTAATCCTTTTCTTGTTTGCAGCAACGATTGCTACCGCTGTTTCCTTCCATAGCGTATTACACATGCCACCAATGCTGGGCATGATGACAGGACTGGCCTACCTTCAACTGTTCGGTCACTACCTGAAAAAGACACATATAGAAACCCCACAAGATTCTCCCGATTATGGCAACCTGGGCGACGTTGTGCCACCTGGTCGTACCGCACGTCCTGCATTTGATGTTATTGGCCGACTGGCTCAGGCTGAATGGGACACCCTGCTGTTTTTCTACGGTGTGGTTTTATGTGTCGGTGGATTAGGCTTTATAGGCTATCTAGGCATGCTATCTGAATATATGTATGTTGACCTTGGCGCAACCTCGGCTAATATACTAGTGGGCTTTCTTTCGGCTATTATCGATAATATCCCCGTGATGTTTGCTGTTCTTAGCATGGAACCAGATATGTCTCTGGGACAGTGGTTGTTGGTGACACTCACTGCAGGTGTTGGTGGTAGTATGTTTTCAATCGGTTCCGCTGCGGGGGTTGCCCTGATGGGACAGGCAAATGGCCACTACACATTCTTTACCCATCTTAAATGGACCCCTGTTATTTTGCTGGGTTATGGAGCCAGTATCGTGACTCACATGTGGATTAACGCAGATACCTACGAGATTCTTATTAAAGGGTTGTAATGACCAGCTTAAATGATCTTCATGCCAGGGATATTATTATTTCAATTGATGATTATCCTAATATCCTGGTAGGTGCCCCAATTGGTGAAGCGATTCACCTGATGCACCATGTTCTCGAAGATAGGGACAAGTATCGAAACATCCTGGTGTTAGATGATGATGACAAGCTTCTGGGATATCTATCACTTCGTGACCTAATTCGTTCAGTTGGTCCAGGTTATCTACACAAAGTCACTGCGGGTATTAAAGGAAACCAGCCATTTCAATCGATTCAACAAGATTTTTCAGCCCTGTCCTTAATCTGGGAAGAACGTTTTACAGAAAAACTGCATGATGAGTTGAGCAAATCAGTTACTCAGCATATGACGCTCATCAACGACCATGTAACTCTTGATGACCATATAACAAAATGTATACACCTGATGCTGCTCAACGATGTTTTTATGTTACCTGTAGTTGAAAATGAGAAAGTACTCGGTGTAGTTCGCCTGGTTGATATCTTTGAAAACCTGGCAGAACATGTTGAAGAGGAATGGTATCCTCACCATGAATAAACATGTCAAACCAGCATAATCAGAACATATTTTTTAAAAAATCCTTTGAACAACTGGATCTAAAACGAATCAGCTTTCTGTTTTTGGGCCTTATTCTGTTTACCTGGGTATATCTACTAGATCCGTTACCTGACGCCATCGATCCTTTAGGTGAACACTTTCAATTGAGCCATGAAGGAAAAGCCGCCATTGCATTATTTTTACTTGCCGGTGTCTGGTGGGTTTTTGAGGTTATTCCCATTGGCGTTACCAGCCTGCTGATTGGTGTGATACAGGCGCTATTTCTGATACGACCCGCAAAAACCGCGTTTAATGATTTTATGGATCCTTCCGTGTTGTTTATCCTCGGTTCGCTTGTAATTGGTATGGTGTTTACCAAGGTTGGTTTATCCAGAAGAATCTCCTATAAAATGCTGACCATTGTGGGCGAGAGAACCAGTATGATTTATTTGGGGACATTTCTGGTAACGGCTACACTTACCCACTTTATGGCACATACTGCAGTGGCGGCGACCATGTTTCCTATTCTTATTGCCATTTATTCTCTATATGACGATACAGGCAAGTCAACACGCTTTGGTAAAGGCCTGTTTATCGGCATGGCCTTCGTTGCCGGTGCAGGCAGTATGATCACACTGTTAGGCGCTGCCAGGGGAGCTGTCGCCCTGGGTTTCTTTAATGATATTGTACAAAGAGAAGTCACCTTCTTTGAACTCAGTTACTATATGTTTCCCATTGGCTGGATGATGGTATTCATACTATGGGGCATGATAATGATCATGTTCAGACCAGAAAAAACTGAAATTCCGGGCTTACGTGACAAAGCCAGAAGGCTCTATAAAGAAGCAGGGCCAATTACCCGTGACGAGTTATTTGTCGCTACTGTAGTTATCCTGGTCATTGTCACCTTATCACTGAAGTCTTTCATTCCCGAAATGGCATTTATAGATAAAACCTCGGTGGTATTACTATCGACGATTATCTTTTTCGTCTTCAAAATACTCACCATAGATGAACTTGAACAAATTCCCTGGAATATTGTTTTATTATTTGCAGGCGCCATGAGCATTGGATTCTGTTTATGGGAAACCGGTGCTGCAAAATGGCTGGCTATAAACTGGCTGGTTATGTTTAAAGATTCCAACTGGTTTATATTTGTGATTGGCATATCTTTCTTTGTAATGATGATGACAAATTTCATTATGAACGTTGCAGCCATCGCTATTTCACTGCCCGTTGCCCTAGTAATAGCGCCTTATCTGGGTGTCGCCCCGGAAGTCATACTCTACTCGTCACTTATTGTATCTGCCTGCCCTTTTCTATTACTAGTGGGTGCAGCACCAAATGCAATCGCTTATGACTCGAAACAATTTACAACTGGTCAGTTTTTTATGGCCGGCATTCCTGCGAGTCTGGTACTTATGGCTGTCACCGCATTTGCTGTTGGAGTAATATGGCCTTTGATGGGAATGCCCGTTACTCTATAAGGCTATTTATGATTAATGTTATAGCACTGCAATTTAGCAGGCAGATATGAAAATAAACACAGACATCAAACAATCGAAGCTAATGACTATATAACAAAAGATACGTAAAGAGACTTAGTCACTATCTGGCACATAATATTCTGTTTGCGTACCAGTAGTCGCACTATCATCGTGCACTTTAAACTCATTAGTACCGATACGAATCACGTCCTGATTATTAAGCCGCTTAGATAGAATTTTTTCACCATTTACATAGGTACCATTAGTACTACCCAAATCACGAATGGTTAATTCAAGCATTTCTGGCATGTACTCATTTTCGACAACGCTCAAACAGGCATGTTGACCGCTCACCACACCATCATCTAACTGTAGAGAATTGCCATGATTACGCCCAATACTCAGTTCGCCAGGGTTCAACTCAATATCTGATACAACAACAGTGTTAATAATATGCTTCAATCTAAACATATGTGCTCCAGGATCAATAACTTACGTACACTTAAATAATGAATATAATCTAAAAATTAGAACAATAAGTAGACACCTATCTCAAAAATTGAAGCAAGAAGAGACATTGCATACTGAACAGGTACTAACGCTAAAAACACTTCTGCAAAAATCCACTACGTTTATACAGTATTCACTGGTTTTGAAGCAATTGACATTGCACCAAATAACCCGGCCTTTTCCTTGAGTACAAGCTTTACTGACAGATTTTTCATGTTATCCGTCATTAAGCCTTTATGATTGAAAGCATTAATAAAGGTATCACTAAGCATCATTGATAATATTTTAGGTGCTATGCCACCAGCAATATAAACAGTTGATACCGGGTAATAATGTAAAGCGATATTTGAAGTTGCCGCGCCATATATTTCTACAAAAAGTTTGAGTGTTTCTACGCACAGGAAATCCGAATAATTCAATGCATGATTAGAAATAACTTCAGCTTCCTGCCCAACAATTAAAGATCTAGTTATTTGTGAATTTTCATTACATTTTTTACAGTCTTTAAGGAATTTGTATATCCTGTAAATTCCCGATCCAGACAATAACATTTCCAGAGAAACATAATCATTTGTCTCCTGCAAATATGAAAGTAGCTCGCATTGTAATGGGGTCATTGGCGTAAAAGCAGAATGACCTGCTTCACTAGACAATGGTTTATAGTCAGCACCTTGCCAACACAAGTGAACTGCACCCAGACCAGTACCAGCCCCGATTACCACAGCATCCCGGGTATAAGTTTCATCACTGCCTTGCTGAATCACACATAAATCAGTAGCGAATAAAAGCGGCACACCATAAGCTACGGCAACAAAATCATTAATCAAGTGTATTTGATCCGTTTTCAGCAACTCGGCTAGCATGTTACGGGAAACCACCCAGGGCAGATTGGTTACTTTAACAATTTCATTTCCCACCGGCCCAGCAACAGCTATACAGGCGGAATCTAGAGGAGTTATAACATCAGACTCAATCATAAAGTGATTCAGCAAATCATAGAATGTTTCATATTCTGCACTTAAGTACTGCCTTTCAGCAATGATGCTGTAATTATTATTTGTTACATCCGCATAGATCAAACGCGAATGAGTCCCACCAATATCTGCAGCTAGTACTCTCATAAGTTACCTGTAATAATTTCAACCTTCCAATATGAATAATTAGGTTATAAATCAGCCTATGCAATTCAAAACCCGTGTAATTATAGTCTTTATACTCTAAAATAGAATGGTCTAATAGAATATTTACACAGCCATTACAACCGATACTATAGCAATATGAATATTAAAAATATAAGCACAACACCTTTCAACGACCAGAAACCAGGAACCTCTGGACTACGCAAGAAAGTAAAGGTATTTGAACAGCAAAATTACCTTGAAAATTTTGTTCAGTCGATATTTAACACTGAACCCGCATTAAATGGTGGTTTACTGGTTGTTGGCGGCGACGGGCGTTATTACAATAAGCAAGCAATACAAGTCATTTTAAAAATAGCGGCTGCAAATGGTGTTGCTAAAGTACTCGTTGGTCAGAATGGTTTACTATCTACACCTGCTGTGTCACATATAATACGAAAGAATAATGCAACTGGTGGCATAATATTATCTGCTAGCCATAACCCTGGTGGTCCAGATGGTGATTTTGGTATTAAATTCAATATCAGCAATGGTGGACCTGCTCCCACCAGTTTCACTGATGCGGTTTATGAATGCAGTCAGACAATAGAACAATATAAAATCATTTCTGCAGATGATATTGATCTCTCAATCATATCAAACGCCGCACTTGGCGATATGCAGGTTAGCATAATCGATCCTGCTGATGAATACGCCGATCTAATGCAGGAATTATTCGATTTTTCACTTATAAGTGAGTTATTCACAAAGCACCAGTTCAAAATATGTTTCGATGCAATGCATGCGGTCACAGGACCTTACGCAAATGAAATCTTTATCAATAGACTTAACGCTGATGACAACTCGGTTATTAATGGTAGACCCAGCGAAAATTTTGGCGGCGGCCACCCTGACCCAAATCTCGCCCATGCAAATGAACTCGTTGCACAACTTAATACTGAATCTAATGCACCAGATTTTGGTGCTGCTTCTGATGGAGATGGTGATCGAAATATGATTATTGGACAGCGCTTCTTCGTTAACCCGAGTGACAGTTTGGCTATTATGACAGCCAATGCGCATTTAATTCCAGGCTATAAATCAGGTGTTAGCGGTGTCGCCAGATCTTTACCAACTAGCCGTGCCGTTGATAAGGTGGCCGAAGCCATAGGTATAGACTGCTATGAAACTCCAACGGGATGGAAATACTTCGGTAATCTACTCGATGATGATCGCATTACCTTGTGTGGCGAAGAAAGCTTTGGTTCCGGATCAAATCACATTCGTGAAAAAGACGGTATCTGGGCAGTACTTTTCTGGTTAAATTTGATCGCCATTAAACAGAAAAGTGTGGAAGTGCTCACTCGAGAACACTGGAAAACCTACGGTAGACATTACTACACAAGGCATGATTATGAGGCCATAGATAATGACCAGGCAAATAAAATCATTGAACATCTCAGAACAACCACTGAGACACTGAAAAATACCACACAACATGGATACATCATTCAGCATGCCGATGATTTTAGTTACACTGACCCCGTCGATAACAGTGTGACTAAAAATCAGGGAATACGTATTTTGTTCAAAGACGAATCCAGGATTGTCTATCGACTATCAGGCACAGGTACCGAAGGCGCTACGCTTCGAGTGTATATTGAACGATATATTACTGACGAAACCCTGCATGATCTTGAAACACAGCATGCACTCTCAGAGCTTATATCGATCGCTGGTGAACTTGCAAAAATAAATCAATTTACTGGACGAAGTAAACCAGATGTAATCACGTAATATAATCAGTTAACACGGCTGACAACACCTACATTAACAGCCGTGTGTTAGTTATTTAGCTTCCAGATATCCCTGTTATATTCCATCATTGTTCTATCTGTCGAGAAAAACCCACTACACGCTGTATTTAAAATACTCATTGATAACCACTTGCGACGATCCTGGTAAACAGCAGCTGCATGTTTCTGCATATCAACATAACTTCTAAAATCCGCCAGTGTTAACCAGGGATCTCCAGGATCTAATAATGAGTTAATAATATCATCAAATATACCATCTTCAAACGAGTTAAAATGTCCGCATTTAAGCAAATACATTACCTGCATTAGATCTTCATCAGAATTCACAATCGCAAGTGGATCATAATGATATCTAGTATTAGCAACCTCATCAGCCTTCAAACCAAAAAGAAAGAAATTATCTTCTCCAACCTCCTTGAGAATCTCGATATTAGCGCCATCGTAGGTTCCTATTGTAATCGCGCCATTCATCATAAATTTCATATTACCCGTTCCAGAAGCTTCTTTTCCTGCGGTTGATATTTGCTCAGACAAGTCAGTGCCCGGACATATAACTTCCATCTTTGATACATTATAATTCGGGATAAATGCCAATTTCAGCTTATCTCCTACATCGCTATCTGTATTGATAACTTCAGCAACATTATTAATCAGTTTGATTATTTTTTTTGCAATTTTATATCCTGGTGCCGCCTTCCCGCCAATCAGCACACAACGATTAGTCCAGTTATCAATATCATTATTCTTAATTCGACTATATAGATGGATCACATGAAGCACATTAAGTAATTGGCGTTTATATTCATGTATTCGTTTGACTTGCACATCAAAAATTGAATTAACATTAAACTTAACACCACATTTTTCAAAGACAAGATCTGCCAGCCTCTGCTTATTACCCTGTTTAACCTCATACCACTGTTCTTGAAATGCGTTATCATTTGAATACTCAGCTAACCTTGTTATTTCACTAAGATCGCTAATCCACTTATCACCTATTTTGTGAGTAATTAATTCACTCATCTGACGGTTTGAATGAGCCATCCAACGGCGTGGTGTAACACCATTAGTTTTATTATTAAATTTATCTGGCCAGAGTTCATAAAAATCTCTGAACAACCCTTTTACCAGTAACTCACTATGTAGCGCTGCCACACCATTAACCGAAAAACTGCCAACAATTGCCAGATAAGCCATGCGAACATTTTTTCCATGTCCCTCTTCTATTATTGACATTCGCGCCTGACGCTCTATATCACCTGGCCACTTTCTTGATACCTGTTTAAGAAACCTGGCATTAATTTCATAGATAATTTCTAGAAGTCGTGGCAACAAACTTGAAAACAGACTTACTGACCACTTTTCAAGCGCTTCAGGTAACAGAGTATGATTTGTATATGCCATAGTTTTACTGGTAATATCCCATGCCTTATCCCAGCCAAAACCTTCTTCATCCATTAAAATCCTCATCAATTCAGCGACCGCAATTGTAGGATGAGTATCATTCATCTGAAACACATTACCATCAGAAAAACCGGAAAAATCCCCATCATGATTATTTTTCCAAAGCTTAACGACATCTTGTAAGCTTGCGGAAGCCAGAAAATATTGTTGCTTGAGTCGCAATTCCTTACCATTCTCACTACTGTCATTTGGGTAGAGAACCATCGTTATATTTTCGGCCGTATTCTTACTTTCTACAGCTTCAGCATAACTTCCTGAATTAAAGTCTTTTAAATTAAATACACGTGTGGCACTGGCTGACCATAATCTCAGGGTATTAACCACTCTATTGTTATAACCTGAAATTGGAACGTCATAAGGTATAGCTAGCACATCAGACGTATCGATCCATCTACGCACTTCTTTTCCATTTACATCATGTACAACCTCAACTCTACCGCCGAACTTAATCACCTGAGTAAACTCTGGCCGTTCAATCTCCCACGGATTTCCATCTCGTAACCAGTGATCAGGTTCTTCTTGCTGGTAACCATTTGATACATCCTGTCTAAACATGCCATATTCATATCGCAGACCATAGCCTATTACCGGTAAATTCAAACTCGCACAACTATCCATAAAACAGGCAGCCAGACGTCCAAGACCTCCATTACCTAGACCAGCATCCGGCTCTTCTGAAACAACCTCTTCAAGATGTAGTGCGAATTTATTTAATGCTTCCTTTAGATTGTCGTTTAAAGATAAATTTAGAATATGATTACCCAATGATCGTCCAATAAGAAACTCCAATGACATGTAATAAGCTTTTTTAACACCTTTTTTGTTCTGTTCTCTCCACGTATTTCTCCAATCTGTCATCAAATGATCACGCAAGGTTAACGATAAAGCTTCATATAAATAATATGGAATACAGCCTACAAATCGACCGAGGTGATGCGTTAAATACCGCTCAAAGTCATTGGCGAGTGCATCACTATCTGTTGGCAGATCAACCATTTTGGGGGGAGTATCATTACAAAAATATTTATCGGTATCCATAACTTATCTCTGGTAAATTTGTATATATTGAGTAATTTTACTAACTATCTCATGACGAACCTGAGACCACTCGAAGCGCCACTGCCAATTATCAACCGTCGTTCCTGGCAAGTTCATTCTCGCCTCACCATCAAGCATCAATAGATCCTGCATTGGAATGATTGATATAAACGAAACAGACATCATTGCCTGTCGTATCAGATTGATAACAGATTTTTCTGCATCACTATTACCTAACTCTGAATATTCCATAAAGTATTTGTGATCATGAGAATTATTATCAAGCACCCAACCAAGGGTAGTATCATTATCATGTGTTCCGCTATAAACAATATCATGCACATGATGACAATGAGGCAAATGCGGATTTTCATTATTGCCATCATAAGCAAACTGCAACACTTTCATTCCCGGAATATCAAAGCAATGTTTAAGCTCAATAACTGACTCAGTTATTACTCCTAAATCTTCTGCAATTAACGGCAAATATTCAAATCTTTCAAACAGCTTTGACAAGAGTTCTTTTCCTGGAACAAGCTCCCAGAAACCAGATATAGCAGTTGGGTCATCTGCTGGTATATGCCAGCAGGCTTCAAGACCGCGAAAGTGATCTATTCTTAAAATATCAAATTGTTCCAGCTGAGACTCAAAGCGACTTAACCACCATTCAAATTGTGTCTGTTGCAAATATTCCCAGTCATATAATGGATTGCCCCAGCGCTGACCAGTTTCAGAGAATGCGTCAGGAGGAACACCTGCAACAAACTTCATTTCACCTTCCTTATTCATCAGAAAACACTCTTTATATGCCCATACATCAGCACTATCCCTGGCGACAAAAATAGGCATATCTCCAAACAGCTCTACACTGTGCTTTCTTGCGTACTCTCTAATTTCTTGCCACTGTGTATAAAAAACAAATTGTTCAAATTCAACAAATGCTAATTCATCTGAAAACTCTACTTTTATTTTTTTTATTGCATGATTCTCCCTGTGTTTGTAATCTTCTGGCCAATCATACCAGGGAAGACCAGAGTTTATTTCCTTGATAACCGTAAATAATGAATAGTCTTCTAACCACAACTGATGTTTAAAACGAAATGTTTCAAACCTGTCCATCCATACGCTTTCGCTTTTGTCTTTAAAAACTTTATATGCTAACTTTAAATTTTCTTTTCTATAAACATCATCATCAACCTGTGCATCTCGATTACTTTTTATCAGCCACTGTCTGTCCACCAACCAGTCAAGACTAATCAACAATGGATTACCTGCATGCGCTGATAGGCATTGATAGGGTGAACGATCATCATGTGTAGGACCAAGCGGTAACATCTGCCAGATTTTAAATCCATGGGCACTAAGAAACTCGATAAAGCGATACGCCTGATGACCGATGTCACCACTTTTAAATTCACCCGGCAAAGAAGTCACATGTAATAGAACACCAGCTCGTCTCTCCCTACTAAGTCCTTTTCTGCTGTATATGTTCTCCATTTACTATACCTGCTTTCCAGGCAACATTGCCCCGCCCATTGCAGGATGCCCCGTACCAAAAGAAAACGCCCTGCTTAAATACTCAGGAGGCTCAACATTTATAAGATGATACAAGTTTGCAAGGTGTAATCTGAATTGTTCATCAAAAGCTCTTACTGACTCAGCTGAATTATATTCTCCAAACCACCAGAACCAGTCAGAACTTTCACAGGTTGCCAGTTGCATAGTAGCCAGCTTTTTCTGCTGCTCACTTAAGCTGCCATCTATAATTTTAATATCAAATGTGCGTTTGGCTTCAATTAACATATCCCATGCATGATTTTTGTCTTTCTCTCCGATCCATGTTGAAAATGTTCCGTATACCCAGCTGCCCGCAACAATTTCATCCAGCTGAATATAATTACTGTTGAGACTAAGATAATCTGAATATGTCGTTAAATTAATTTGATCATGCTGAGATAGCCCCTCATACAATGCACTTAAAAAATGAACACCATTTTCAGGGTAATACTCCCATGCATTTTCTCCGTCTAATATAATTGAAACAATAGCTGCCTCATCAACCGTACATTTATCTGAAATTGACTCTAAATGTGTAATCAGGTTGGCAACTGCATCATCTGCATGCCAGTCAGAATATCGAAAACCTATTAAATCTGATAACCCATCATCTCTAAAAAAACAGTACACATTATTCTCTTTAAGCTTATAGGCACTATGTATACAATCACCTGGTTCTATTTCTGATGCCCTGATTGAATTTCTGAGCACTGTTTCGCCACTGGCCATCCATTGAATACCTAAATCATTTGCCAGTTCAATGGTTTCCTTACTTATGCTACCTTCTGATGGCCAACACCCTCTTGGAGTAAAACCAAAATAATGTTTAAAGACTTCTATCCCTTTTTTCATATGCCAACGACTACGTTGCAAGCCGTCGGGATATACTGTGCTTTCTGGTAGCGACACATTAGGCATTGCCTGTTTGGCTGAATTGATATCTATAAGTAGAGGTACTATTGGATGCGCATATGGTGTCATAGACAGTTCTATCTGTCCTGATTCAGCCAGCTTACGATAACGATTAATAACTGATGAAGTCATCTCACTAATCAACTCAATTAAACTGTGCCGATCATGCAGTGTGTAATTTCGCTGTTTATTCATTAGTCTTATAACACGTTCATCTTTAAGTCGTACTGTCTCTGCCATCCATGCCAGGTGATACCAGACAAGCAAGTCGATATAAAATTGATCAGAATAATACGCCAGCTTTTCACATTGTTCTGATGCTGTATCGGCCATTTCTACCAGTGTAGTAAATGCTTCAAAACGTTCTATAAGACGCTGTCGATTTGCACGTAAACAGGATTCGATAATATACATCTTTGAAGCATCATCAAGTACCAAAACAGGTTCCGCAAGAGAGGATAGTAAAGGGTCACGAATCTTCTCACCCTGATTCAGATAGGAATCAAGCTGTTTAGAGTAATCATCAATCTGCTCTAATAATACGGGTGCAAAATTTACCACTGCTTTTGCTTTTGGAGTATTTTCAAGATGCGCAGCCATATCGACATAATCTTTAATTATATGGAGATATGTCCATGGCTGATGATATTCTCCATTACGTAGATCCCGATACTCTGGCTGATGCATATGCCAGTAAATCACTACATTTAATGGTTTCCTGCTATCTGACATGGTGCACTACCTGTCCTAGCATTTCTGGCGTCACAAGTATGACCCCTTTAGGTGAAATATAAAATCGCTTACTGTCTTCTTCGATATTCTGACCAATAACGGTTCCATCAGGAATCATACAACCTTTATCGATTACCGCATGATTGATTGAACAATTTTTTCCTACCGTTACATCTGGCAGAATAACCGAGGAATCTATTACACTGTAATTATCTACTGTGACATTTGAAAACAATAAAGAATGTGTCACTTTAGCGCCTGAAATAATACAACCACCAGAGACCATTGAGTCAATGGCTAATCCTCGTCTGTCATCATCATCAAATATAAATTTAGCCGGTGGTAGCTGTTCCTGGCTGGTCCATATCGGCCACTCTTCATCGTACAGATTGAGTTCTGGCGTAATACCAATTAATTCAAGATTAGCTTCCCAGAAAGCATCGACCGTTCCCACATCTCGCCAGTAGGACTGAATCCCACTTTTAGCATCTCTAAATGGGTACGCAAAAACCCGATATTTATTAATCGCATAAGGAATTATGTCTCGTCCAAAATCTCTCGAAGAGCCGCTAGTATCAGCATCACGTATTAATAACTCTATTAATAGATTGGTATTAAACACATAGATCCCCATAGAACATAATGCTTCCTCATCATTACCGGGTAAGTGTTGGGGGTGTTCTGGCTTTTCTGCAAAATCCTTAATACGTAAATCCTCATCAACTTCCATCACACCGTATGCCGATGCTGTTTCTATCGGCACTTCGATACAACCAACAGTAACATCTGCCCGTGTCTCAACATGTTTAGCTAACATGGCACCGTAGTCCATTTTATATATATGATCACCAGCAAGAATCAGTACATACTCTGGCGAATGGCCGCGTAAAATATCCAGGTTCTGGTAAATGGAGTCTGCCGTACCTGCATACCATGAAGATTCAATGCGCTGCTGCGCTGGTAGTAATTCAACGAACTCACCAAACTCACCTCTAAGGTGCCCCCAGCCTCGTTGTATATGTAAAATAAGTGAGTGCGCTTTGTACTGGGTTAGTACGCCAATACGCCTGATCCCTGAGTTAATACAATTAGATAAGGGAAAGTCGATAATCCTGAACTTGCCTCCAAATGGCACCGCCGGCTTGGCACGCCACATGGTGAGCTGCTTTAGCCGTTCACCTCGCCCCCCTGCCATAATTAAAGCAAGTGTGTTCCGCGTGAGGTTACTGATATAACGTGGGGATTGTCTATTTCTCATTTGTGCAACTTACTCCTTAGTTACAGAGCCATCTTTATAATACTAGAATATAAGACTACTCTACTACGAAAAACTAATGCAAAAAACAAACCAGAGTTTATAAATACTCCTATGGCATATATGATCATAGCAATGCTTTCGAAGAGTGCAGAAAAATGCGCCATTAATTCTTGTTATGCATTGATATAGTGCAAGTTCTAATAATTAGAAGCGCATCAAAATTATATATGCTTTTGTTTAACTACCATTAAGGTGCCGCAAAAAGATATAATCTCAAGGTCAACGCACAATTTGCACAAAACTTGCTGAGTTTCTACTTAAATCATATATATGTGTAGTGAACGCCTAAACCAGTGGATAAAAATTGTAATGCCTCTAATGACATCATCAGATAAGAAAGCCAGCGACAAATCAGATTCAGGCCTCGTCAATATACAGGAGCTTGAGAAAATCGCACTGGCCAGGCACCATGATCCTTTTGAAGTGCTAGGTAATAGTGGAAACGTTAAGCGCAAACAACTGGTCTTTTTCTCACCTGACACCTGCGAACTCCGGGTTCAACCGGGAAATATTCCCACTCACAGAATAAAAGACACCGATTTTTTTATCTGTAAAGACAAGCTCGATACGATTCCCCGTTATTACCAGCTCGAAAAGACAGATAACCACCAGAATCAGGCCACTAACTACGACCCTTACAGCTTTGATCCTCAAATTAGTGATTATGATCTTCATCTGTATTCACAGGGCAAGCACCTGCACATATATCGAATACTAGGTGCACACACTAAATCCATAGACGGTATACAAGGCGTATTATTTGCCACCTGGGCACCCAATGCTGAACGAGTGAGTGTTGTCGGTGACTTTAATCAATGGGATGGGCGTCGACATGCAATGCGTAATCGTGGTGCCAGTGGTGTCTGGGAAATATTTATACCGGGATTAGATAGTAATGATCTCTACAAATATGAAATCCTCAATCGACATCAGGGCTCATTACATATAAAAACAGACCCCTATGCCCAGCAAATGGAGCTTCGTCCTAAAACGGCTTCTGTTGTCTCAGGCAGCAGCTCTTTTGAGTGGCAGGATGCTAGCTGGCTTACCAGACGGACAGAGTCAGACTGGCTGCATGTACCTATGTCAATTTACGAATGCCATTTGGGCTCCTGGCAAAGAACGGAAGATAACAAGTTTCTCAGTTATCAGGAACTGGCCCACCGCCTGGTCGACCATGTAAAACAACTGGGGTTCACACACATCGAACTACTGCCAATAACAGAACACCCTCTGGATGCATCATGGGGCTATCAGACAACCGGGTACTTCGCTCCGACTCGTCGTTTTGGTGAGGCCGATGATTTTCGTTATTTTGTTGATTATTGTCATCAGCATGACATCGGCGTCATACTTGACTGGGTTCCCGCTCACTTTCCAAAAGATGAACACGGGCTGGCGCGATATGATGGCAGCCCTATTTATGAACATGAGGACCCCAGAAAAGGCGAACATCGTGACTGGGGCACCCTGATTTATAATTATGGGCGCAACGAAGTCAGGAACTTCCTCATTTCCAACGCCGTTTTCTGGCTGGAAGAGTTTCATATTGATGGACTAAGAGTCGATGCTGTCGCCTCTATGCTATATCTCGATTATTCCCGTGACGAAGGCGACTGGATACCCAATCAACATGGTGGAAACGAAAACATTGAGGCTATCGAGTTTATGCGTGAACTGAATAGAGTCACTCACGCTGAGTTCCCTGGCACCATGGTGATGGCCGAAGAGTCTACTGCATGGCCCCAGGTGACTCGTCCTACAAATCTGGGTGGCCTGGGCTTTAGCATGAAATGGAATATGGGCTGGATGCATGACAGCCTTAACTACATGGCCAACGATCCGGTATACAGACACTATCATCATGAACGTCTCACCTTCGGCCTGCTCTACCTGTTCAGTGAAAACTTTGTACTGCCATTTTCACATGACGAGGTAGTGCATGGTAAAAGCTCAATGCTGAATAAAATGCCTGGTGATGAATGGCAGAAATTTGCAAACTTACGACTGCTCTATAGCTACATGTTTGCCTATCCTGGCAAAAAACTGCTGTTTATGGGCTGCGAATTTGCTCAGGGTACAGAATGGAATCACGATCAGGCGCTAGACTGGTATGTGCTGCAGTACCCGAACCATGCCGGAGTGCAGAAGCTGGTCAGTGATCTGAATACCTTGTACAGAAATAACTCTGCCTTGCATCATTATGAATTTGAACCCATGGGTTTTGAATGGATAGACTGCCATGACACTGACCAGTCTGTTCTTTCATTTTTACGCAAAGATGAACAGCAAACAATTATTGTCATACTTAACTTTACACCGGTGATCAGGGAAAATTATCGAATTGGTGTACCTCATGAAGGTACCTATGAAGTCATACTGAATTCTGACTCCAGTTATTATTCAGGCAGCAACACAGGAAACCAGCCACTCATTCACAGTGAACATACACCCTGGACGGGACGCCCTGCGTCTTTAAATCTAACTCTTCCCCCATTAGCCGCTTTACTATTAAAATTGAATACATGAGTAAGATTTTATTTATCAGCAGTGAAGCCTTCCCACTGTCAAAAACCGGAGGCCTGGGCGATGTAGCCGGCAGCCTTCCCAATGCACTGCTAAAGCAACAGCAGGATGTACGACTGGTGATTCCTGCCTACCGCGGCACGCTTGAAAAGTTAAAACAATACACTCGCATTGCGCAAACACGTTATTACGGACTGGATGTTAGCATTATGGAATCCAGATTACCCGGTACCAAGTTGAGCATATGGCTCGTTAGTTGCCCTTCACTTTTCGATCGACAAGGCGGCCCCTATAACGATGAATATGGTAACGGCTGGAAAGATAATGCATTACGCTTTGCGGTCTTCTGCCACGCCGCAGTTGATCTTGCTATGGACACTTTTAAAAATGGCTGGCAACCTGAGCTGATCCATTGCAATGACTGGCAAACCGGTCTGGTTCCCGCATTACTAAGTTTAAGAAAAAATGCACCTCCCAGTGTATTTACTATTCACAATCTGGCTTACCAGGGCATATTCGACCAGCAAACTTTCTCCGATTTACACTTACCTCAGGAACTCTGGCATATCGATGGTGTTGAGTTTTATGACCAGTTTTCCTTTATTAAAGGCGGATTAAGTTATGCCACAAAAATTAATACCGTCAGCCCAACTTATGCCAAAGAAATCTGCACATCAGAACACGGTTATGGCCTGGACGGACTACTAACTCATCGACAACAAGATTTGTCAGGAATCATTAACGGTATAGATACCAAGCACTGGAACCCAGGTACCGATGAATACCTGATAGAAAAATACAATGCACGCTCACTGAATAAAAAATCTGTAAATAAAACGGTCTTACAGGAAGAGCTAGGACTTGATATTGATGCTCAAATACCATTAATCGGTATGGTCAGCCGCCTGGTTGAACAGAAAGGCCTGGAGATCATTTTACAAAGCCTGCCAGAGTTAAATAAACTCGCATTACAAATTGTTATTCTTGGTACCGGAGACACCCACTTTGAAATCCAGTTAGCTGAATGGGCAAGTGAACACCCTTCAATGATAAAAGTTATCATTGGCTATGATGAAGCACTGGCCCATCGAATTGAAGCAGCCTGTGATATCTATATGATGCCATCACGCTTTGAGCCTTGCGGTTTGAATCAGTTATATAGTTTACGTTATGGAAGCCTGCCTGTTGTCACCGCAGTCGGTGGACTAGTGGATACTGTCAGGGATGCCGAATATGATAAAAGTCATGACATAATAAACATGAACGGCTTTATTATGCCCTCTCATGATGCAACGGGCCTGATAAGCACCATTAAGCGTGCACTATCTAACTATGCTGAGAAAAAAAGCTGGCGACAACTCCAGAAGAATGCCATGAGTGACGATCACTCATGGCTAAACAGCGCTGAGCAGTATATCAAGCTTTACCAATCGGCATTACAGAAATAAACTTAACTATCCAGTTTATTAGCAGCTGAAAAACAGTCATCACGCCACATACAACCGACCTGATCACACTCACCGTTTTTAGCGCTCGCAAAGCAGTTAAAGTTACCTTCTTCAAGTTGTATTTGGCGTATAAGACTAACCTTAGTAACACGTGAAGTCTTTATACCGTACTGTTTAGCGATACTACGAATATCCTGCATATTCATGTTTATTTTCTCCGTTACCAGAATTAATTAATTAGAGCATCCATATACTTTCAATTTACATGCCAGTTACAACGTATATATAGCGATTAGCCAATATTTAAGAATAAATGATAACCAGTTATTTTTTATACCACTTATCACATCAGGAATTATTCATTGATAAAATCTACCGAGTGCGCTGCTATTTCAATGTGCCATACTGGCCTTATCAACAAACCAGTGAATATCCCCAATCATGTTCACTGGTAAAGGCATCCCATTTTCAACCTTACTTATAATAGACTGTTTTGTCGCACCTGCTGTAAGAACAACTCTTAATTTTGCTGAACGTAATGTCTCTACGCCTAATGAAACTCGCTGATCTGGTGGTTTTGGCGAATCAAATACAGGTACCACTGATCGCTTGTCCTGTAAGGCAGCATTACCAGGAAACAGACTGGCCGTATGTCCATCCTCACCCATTCCAAGAAACACAATATCCAGTGAGATTAAGTTATCAATAATCTTAGAATAAAATTCGGCTGCTTTATCAGGTCCAAGTTCAGCAGGTATCTTGTGTACCTGACTCTCAGGAGTCCGACTAAAAAGATGTTGGTTAAGCATGACATCATTGCGCTCTACATTACCTATGGGTAAACAACGCTCATCTCCCAGGTACCAGTGTACCTTATTCCAGGCTATGGACGCCTGAGATAGCAGCTCAAGACATGTTGCGGGTGTATTACCCCCGGGCAATGCAATATGACACTCACCGCGCTTTGCCAGACAGTCTTGTATATTCTCAACAAGAAAATTCGCGGCCGCTTTCGAGGCCTGTTCCAGTCCACCGTAAATCTTCCATTCATGCATTTTTCAGCTACCTAATGTTTAGGTTTATGCCAGCCATCAACACAGCCTTCAAACAACTCATCCATGCCAGGGACCTCCCAGGTGCCCGCGCGATAACGATGAACAGATATCCTGTCTTGCCAGGCCTTTAGAATCGGTTCAACTATTGCCCAGGATTCCTCAACTTCATCACCTCGTGAAAACAGTGTTGCATCACCCAGCAGTACATCATGCAGTAGCACTTCATAAGCATCCGATACATCCTGGCCATCTGCCGAATAAGGCGCTCGCATCACCATGCGTTGTGAGTCAGTCGTTAGCCCAGGTTTCTTGGCATTCATACGCAATGCAATACCTTCATCAGGGTGTACTCTGAAGACCAGTGAATTTGCCATCGGTGGAGTGGCATGGGTATCAAACAGATTGAATGGTGGGTTTCGAAAACGTATCACTATTTCAGATACACGACGCGGTAGTCGTTTACCTGTCCACAATACAAAAGGGACTCCCTGCCAACGCCAGTTATCAATGAAAAATTTAACACCGGCAAATGTTTCAGTAACCGATTCAGGCGACACGCCTTCCTCTCCCACATACGCCTTTATTAGTTCATCGTTTTCTGCCTGACCAGAACCATATTGTGCTGCTACTGCATATTCATTAACCTTATCCTGCTCGAATGGCCTGACAGCTCTAAGCACTTTTATTTTTTCATCACGTACTGCATCTGCATTAAACTCAACAGGAGGCTCCATCGCGACCAGCGTCATTACCTGCATCAGATGACTCTGAATCATATCTCGCAAGGCGCCGGATTTTTCATAATAATTAGCACGGTATTCTATACCGATGGATTCCGCAGCAGAAATCTGAATATGATCAATAAAGTTACGATTCCACAGTGGCTCCAGAATACTGTTGGCAAATCGATATACCAGTAAATTCTGCACACTCTCTTTACCCAGATAATGATCTATCCGATAAATTTGCGACTCATTCAGTAATTCCTGAAGGTCTTTATTTAATTGCCGTGCACTTTCGAGATCCATGCCAAATGGTTTTTCTATAACGATGCGACGAAAGCCTTCTAACTCTTCCGACAAACCGAGTTTATGCAAGCCTGCTGCAATCGTGGTATACCAGCGCGGTGGTACCGCACAATAAAACATCGCATGTTTTTTTCCATCAATTTCATCTAGCGCATCTGCCAGGTCGGTGTATGTTTGTTCCTCCTGTAAATCACCATCGACCATCTTAATTCGTGCACTAAATTGACGCCATTCATCATCTGTCATGTCTATATCTGGTGCATAATCTTTTACACCGTGATAAAGAGAGTCAAGCCACTGCTCCAACACTCTGCCTTTTAATACACCTATAATCCGACTTTTTTCATTTAATAATCCACAACGCTGCATCTTGATTAAAGCGGGTATCAGCTTGCGTTTTGTCAGGTCACCACCCGCACCCAAGATCACCACATTAGCAGGGTCTGTTTTATGTCCCAGGCATTTACCCTCAATCTGTTCTTGCATATTATGTCCTTCAAACGTCATCTGCAGGGCGAATGCTGTGGCCGCCAAAACCCGCTCGCATCGCATTCAAAACTTTTCCAGCAAAGGCATTATCCTGCCGACTACGAAAGCGCATTTGCAGTGCCAGGGTTAACACCGGTGTTGGCACCGCCAGATCAATGGAATCCTGAACGGTCCAGCGACCTTCGCCTGAATCATCCACGTAATCACTCAGCGATGACAGGCTGACATCATCGCTGAATGCATCCGCCATTAAATCCAGTAACCAGGATCTGACAACACTCCCGTGTTGCCAGATTTTAGATATCTGTTCCAGGTCAAGGGCCATCTCTTTCTTGGCCTCTAGTAATTCGAAACCTTCCGCAAAGGCCTGCATCATGCCGTATTCGATTCCATTATGAACCATTTTCACATAATGACCGGCGCCAGCAGGGCCGACATGACCCCAGCCTTTGTCGCTAGCGGGAGCCAGTGACTGTAGTGCTGGCCTGATCATCTCAACAGCATGCTCACTGCCACCGACCATAATGCTATAGCCATTTTGTAGACCCCAGACACCACCGGAAGTCCCCGAATCTACAAAATGAATTTGCTGTGAAAGTAATGTCGCTGCGCGTTGCTTACTCAGGTTAAAGTTAGAATTACCACCATCAATTATCAAGTCACCTTTCTCAAGACCTGCCTTCAATAAATCACTGATACTATCGTCAACAAACTGATGCGGCACCATTAACCAGATCGAACGAGGTGCATCGAGCTGCTGAATCAACTGCTGAAGATTATCAGCAGAAAAAATATTATCATGCTCCGAGGCTAGCGCCTGAGTGCTTTCACTATCGACATCATAGACAACCAGCTGATGGCCATCAGCTACCAGGCGGCGAACCATATTTGCGCCCATTTTACCTAGCCCAATCATTGCTAATTTCATAGATCACCTTGTTCCTTATCATTTTTATCTAAGAGCAGGTTGCATTTATTTAATATTCACAGCAAACATCGTACCAGCTAGTCAAGTATTGCATTCCGAATTTTTTTCATGAATGCTCAAGCTTGGTACAAGATGTGCATTTCAATATTAAAGATCGTCCAGAAGTGCTGTTCTGGACAGCTAAAGCCCACTATGTAGCAGTATAGTCGTCATTTAGTTTAGCTCATAGATTAGTATGTATCAGTCTGGTGCAGCGATGCACCACAATAACTGGAAAAAATATGCTCGATAAAGTTCTTACAATTTTACTTGCTGGAGGTGCAGGCTCACGACTCCAGCCACTGACTCAGTTTCGTGCAAAGCCCTCTGTACCTTTTGGTGGAAAATACCGAATCATTGACTTCGCACTGAGTAATTGCCTGCATTCAGGATTAAGACGTGTACTCGTCCTGACACAATATAAATCCCACTCATTACAGAAACATTTACGTGATGGCTGGTCAATTTTTAATCCACAACTGGGAGAGTACGTAACGCCGGTACCCGCACAAATGAGACAGGGACAAAAATGGTATCAGGGAACTGCTGATGCGATTTATCAGAATAATTACCTTATTGAGCGTAGTGGTGCAGACTGGACGCTAATTCTTTCCGGAGATCATATCTATCGTATGGACTACGCTTCAATGCTGGAGACGCACCTGTCTAAAAAAGCCGATATTACTGTCGCCTGTATGAAAGTACCACTCCAGCAAGCCAGTCAGTTTGGTGTTATGACGACTGATTCGCAACAACGAATTATTCAGTTTAAAGAAAAACCAGCAAGCCCAGAACCTTTGACAGATGACCCTGATTCTGCACTCGCTTCTATGGGCATTTATATTTTTTCCACACCTCTTCTACTGGAAACCCTTCAGAAAGACAGTGAGAACCCAGATTCCAGCCATGATTTTGGTAACGATATCTTACCTGAGCTGATCAAAAATCAAGCTGTCTATGCTCACCAGTTTGGGCAAACGGTGGGACGTGTATCGCCCGACCAGTACTGGAGAGATGTGGGTACAATTGACTCATACTATCAGGCTAATATGGATTTACTGGAAGCTATGCCACCACTCAATCTTTATCAGGATGACTGGCCGATACGTTCATTCCAGGCCCAGACACCTCCTGCTCGTGCAGTACCAGGAGAGTCGGGCAATCAGGGTGTCTTTATCAATTCGATGCTGGCAGGTGGCACTATTATTTCGGGCAGCAATGTTTCCCATTCAGTACTCTCTCAAAATGTACTGGTGAACGATGGCTCCATCATAGAAGACTGTGTAATCTTTGATAATGTCAAAATTGGCCGACAGGTTCGTCTGAATAAATGCATCATCGATAAACATGTGAAGATACCTGATGGAGAAATCATCGGTTTTGATCGTCAGAAAGATAGTGAGCGTTTTACAGTCACTGAAAGTGGTATTACAGTTATACCTGAAGGCTATCAATTTGAATAGCAATAAGCTGATAAAAATGACATAAACCGTTTTTACAAGCGTTTTATGTCATTACGCAAAGCAATAACATCAAATTAGTACGGCAGCAAAATTGCATGCTTACCAGACTTACCGAGTCTCTGATACAAATCAGCAATGGCCATATGCTCTGTTGCAAAAAGATTATTTGGGCCCAGCACCTGCTCAAGATGTGTGCGTCTCATAATATCCAGAATCTGTTTTTTCAGGCCACTAAATACCAGCGTAATGTCATTGGTATGCAAGCGCTGAATAAGGTGATGCAGAACTTCCTCGCCTGATGCATCAAGCTGGTTAATGCCATCACCTACCACCAGTATATATTTGGCATTAGGGTGATCACTTACAGCAGACAGAATCGTATCTTCAAAAAATGATACATTGGCAAAATAAAGTGAACCATCAAACCTTAATACGATGATATCTTCATCAACACGTAAATCAGGATTCACTTTAAGATCACGCAGTGTACCATCTTTATATCTGCCGAGAAGTGCAACACGAGGCTTCATAGTTCGATACAGGAACAGGCCAATTGCGAGTCCAGCGCCAATCAATATGCCTTCTTCAAGGTGTGGTGCAAAACCCAGCGTGCAACCAAAAGTTGCAATTGAAGCGATACCATCATGTTTGTTGGTATGCCAGGCATGTTTAACGGCAGAAAAGTTAATTAGCCCAAAAACTGCCATCATAATGACGGCGGCTAATACCGCTTGTGGTAGGTGATACAACAGCGGTGTCAGGAACAGCAGGGTAATCACAACAAACATCGCGGTAAACACAGAAGATAGGCCGGTTTTTGCACCCGCATTCAGATTAACTGCTGAGCGAGAGAATGAACCACTGGCTGGATATGCTTGTGAGAAGCTACCCACAATATTAGCAAGTCCCTGACCGATTAACTCCTGGTTGGGATCTATTTTATCCTTAGTCCTGGCGGCCATGGCTTTTGCGATGGATATTGCTTCCATAAATCCAACCAGCGCAATGATCATCCCATTAACAACGAGATAACCAATCTGGTTCAAGTCAATACCTGGCATCTGTATACTGGGCAAGCCATCAGGTATGGCGCCAACAACTCTGCCACCCAGTTGCTCATAACCAATCAGGTAACTGATAACGGTTGCGCCTGCCACAGCAACCAGAACACCTGGCAACTTGGGAGTAAATTTTTTCATCAACATCATTACAGTAAAGGCACCCAGTCCCATTATTAATGTGGGAAGATGGGTTTCACCAACCTGCTGCAACACGCCCCAGATACGGATCGTTAGAAAATGATCACTCGGTGCACCGGGCATATCGACACCAAATATTTTCGATAGTTGAGATAGACCAATTACCATCGCAGCAGCATTGGTAAAACCAACAATGACCGGATGGGACAGAAAATTAACAATAATACCCAGTTTGAATACACCCAGACTAAACTGAAAAGCACCCACTATAAAAGCCAGGAATGTCGCCAGCGCAATATACTGACCCAGTAATTCCGGACTATCAACCGCAGTACTGCCCAGTACACCAGCGACAGATGTGGCCGTCATAATGGACACAACCGCAACAGGGCCAGTACCTAACTGCTTCGAAGAGCCCCACAAAGCAGCAACCATGACGGGTAAAAATGATATATAAAGACCAAAATATGCAGGCAGACCTGCCAGGTTTGCATAGGCCATAGATTGCGGTATAAGAACCAGCGCCACGGTTAAGCCAGCAATAAAATCAGCTCGAATAACGGCAGGATCTTTGAGTAATGGTAACCACTGAAGGAAAGGAAATATCTTGTATAGCAGCGTCTGTTCTTTAGCCATTGGTTCCTCAATTATTGGCGAGGCTGTGTTAAAACCCGAATAACACCTGTTTATTATTTTGATTATGGAATGACTGTATCTGATTTTAAAAGTAGATAGTTTCTATTAAAACAAAATTTTAAAAAGAAAGATTAGTATATTAATAGAAAGTCATTTAGCCTGACAAAATTCTACTAGCCGATGTTGTAGAAATATATAACACTGAAGTCAATGTTAACAGTCATATCATTCTCATCCCCAATTAATACTAGATCATAGCATAATCTTCGAGCTGATCACGATCCAGAATCTCTATATTAGAACCATCGATAGAAATAGCACTGCTACTTCGCAGTTGTTTGAGAATTCGTGAGAATGTTTCAGGCTGAATCGATAGTCGAGATGCTAATACAGCCTTGGGAACGGCAAGCTTAATATGATTATCAATTCCCGCCTGCTCAAGAATATACGCAGATAATCGATGACGACCATTCTGTACACTTAAATTATCAATTTCCTGAACAAGCCCTCGAATTCGTTGACTCATTTCACCCAGTAAAGTCAGGCATGTTGATGGCGAACTGGATAACATACGGATGAACTGCGCAGCATCAACCATAATGACCTCTGCATCGTTCAAGGCTGATGATGAAACAGGAAAATTAGGGCGTTCAAGAAACATTAAAGCTTCTGCAAAACTCTGACCTGGTGTAACGATCTCGATTACTTTTTCCTGACCGTCCATTGATAATCTGAATAACTTAACTAGACCAGAATAAACAATATAGAAACACTTAACGTCATCTCCTTGTGAGAATAAGGATTCATCTTTATGAAGCGACAACAATCTGGAACTGTTCACAACCTGATCAAATTGACTATCATCCAGTCCATTAAATAGATGTATATTTCTTAAAAAAGACAGGTGATTTTGGTCCAGCATAGCTCCTCCAGTTAGAGACATACTACATTAATATATTAGCTAGTTATGAATATGAGGTCGTTATTCTATATTCATTTACAGTAATAACAATCACAGTTTCTTAACTGTGCTAATAGTTAACGAAGGCAAAAAACCATTTATTGATCGAAATCAAATAGCAGTAATTCTACAACCATTGTCACCGTGAAATTCTTATGTCCTATGACATAATGTGCGCATTACCGACCAGATAGAGATATCACTATGTCATTTGTAAGCTGCCTTTACTGCGGCACAAGAATTCCAGATAATATTGAAAACTGCCCCAACTGTCAGTCCCCATCACATTACCAGACACATGGCAAATCACAACAAAAGAAAAAGCGATTTATTCGTAATTTTATTCTATTAGTTATCTTTGTTGGCACCATGATCGTCTGGTTACCACGTTAAATAATTATTTTTTACAAATTGACTTAAGTCAGTTTAAACACCATTCTCTTTATCTATGATAAAGAAAAAATGGCATTAATCCATCAGGAGACAAATAATGAGCACAGTTACCAAGGGCATAACCATGTTCCTGTTATCCATGTTAATCATGGGGCTGCTCATCATGATAGTACTTGGGTTCATGCTTGGGTTTGGCCACCCTCTACCCTGGATACTCATTGGTGTTCTTATAATAATTCCTATCATTCACGACAGAATTGTTTCTCGTCGTTTTATTCGATGGAAGGATAGCTTCAGCGTTGGCAATGAATCCATCGATGAAGATCATAAAAAACTTCTCGGCATGATAAACCAGTTGCAAACTGCCGCTCATTACCAGACAGATGAAGCATTAATCGAATCAACACTCAATGAACTCATTGACTATACAAAATACCATTTTAAGCGCGAAGAAGAATTAATGAAGGAATACAACTATCCTGACATTGAGGAACACATGAAAGAACATACCGCTATGGTCAAAAAAGTTTCCGGGTTTATTGATGAGTATCGCATAGATAAAACACGAACTATCGATAATGTTATTCTATTTCTAAAAACCTGGTTACTAAATCATATCAATGGTAGCGATCAGAAATACGCACCTTACCTTAAAGAAAAGTAACAACCGAAATAAAACATATTTAAATTTCAACACTCAATATACTCACCTTATTCAGGTGAGTATTATTTCATTTCAGACAGTCAATCACTCCCAAACTAAATTTCATAATTTTATCATCATTGACAAACATCAAGGATAGCAATTTGCTATTGTGGCGTAATGCACGCACCATCCCGAAAATTGAGGGCACAACAAAATGAGCAGTGTATTTACTAAAACAACAGCGAGGAACATCTTCTATGGTGGAAGTGTTTTCTTCTTTCTGCTGTTTCTTGGTTTGACCATGGATACCATGAAAGAACTACCGAAACGAGATCACAGAGAAAACATTACACATGAAGTTGCACTCGGAAAAAAAGTCTGGGAAGACAACAACTGCATTGGTTGTCATACGCTAATGGGTGAAGGCGCTTATTTCGCACCTGAACTTGCAAATGTATACAATCGATTCGGTGAAAGCACAGAGGCCATAGCCGCCTTCATAAAAAGCCGTCCTGTAGAAGGAGTTCCCGGCAGAAGAAGTATGCCTCAGTTTAATTTGACTGATGAAGAACTCAATGCTGTTGCTGAGTTTCTTAAGTGGACATCAGAAATCGATGACAATGACTGGCCACCAAATATTCAAGGTTAAGACTGAGGAGTTATTATAATGAAATATGAATCACAGTCCGTAGCAAAACTGTATTTTATTGCAGCCATTGCTCTTTTTGTCGCACAAATACTATTTGGCCTGATAATGGGCCTGCAATATGTAATTGGCGATTTTCTATTCCCAGAAATACCGTTCAACGTCGCCCGTATGGTTCATACCAATACATTAATCGTATGGCTACTATTCGGTTTTATGGGTTCTGCCTATTATCTGATACCAGAAGAAGCTGAAACAGAGTTACATAGCCCTAAACTCGCTATAGCACTGTTCTGGATTTTCCTGGTTGCAGCAGGCGCAACTGTAGCAGGATATCTACTTATCAGCTATTCAACACTGGCTGCTGTAACTGGAAATGACCTGCTACCTACAATGGGAAGAGAGTTCCTCGAACAACCCACGATTACTAAAATCGGTATCGTTATTGTTGCACTAGGCTTTCTCTACAACATTGGCATGACAATACTTAAAGGTCGAAAAACATCAATAAATCTGGTAATGATGTTAGGCCTGGTAGGTCTTGCTGTATTCTTCCTGTTCTCATTCTATAACCCTGAGAACCTGGTACTGGATAAGTTCTTCTGGTGGTGGGTTGTACATCTGTGGGTAGAAGGTGTTTGGGAATTAATACTCGGTGCAATACTGGCATTTGTGTTAATTAAAGTAACTGGTGTGGATCGTGAAGTGATTGAGAAATGGCTTTATGTCATTATCGCCATGGCATTAATTACTGGTATTCTCGGAACAGGACATCACTTTTACTATATAGGAACGCCTGAATACTGGACGGTAATAGGCTCAGTATTCTCTGCACTTGAACCTATTCCATTCTTTATGATGACATTGTTTGCTTTCAATATGGTTAATCGCCGTCGCCGCGACCACCCAAACAAAGCAGCAGTACTCTGGGCATTAGGTACAGGCGTTATGGCATTCTTAGGTGCAGGTGTATGGGGCTTCTTACATACCCTGGCTCCTGTTAACTACTTTACCCATGGCACACAAATTACCGCCGCTCACGGTCATATGGCCTTCTACGGAGCCTACGTAATGATTGTCTTAACCATGATTTCATACGCAATGCCTTTAATTAGAGGCAGAGCAGCATGCAATAGCAAGTCTTCGCAGGTTATGGAAATGTGGAGCTTCTGGTTAATGACTGTATCAATGGTATTCATTACATTATTCCTGACAGGTGCAGGCATTCTGCAAGTCTGGTTACAACGCTACAGTGATTCACCACAGCCATTTATGGTGGTTCAGGAACAGATTTCCCTGTTTTACTGGATGCGTGAAGTTGCAGGCGTTGTCTTCCTCATCGGACTAGTGTTATACATCATGAGTTTCTTCAAAGGGGGTGAAGAAGCAACAGTATAAAATGATAGGGCCCTCTGTCACATGAGGGCCCTTTTGTATTTTCCTGACAGTTATATTTCATCATAAGCTGCCTGTATTACGATTAACTCAATATATAGACAAACCCTGGAGAAGTAGATGACCAAACCTGCCGATGTTACAGAACTCAACACCAATCATGATCTCCCCTTTTATCAGGCTCAGGGTAAAGAAGTTGAATTATTCGAACATGCCTATAACAATCAACTACCTCTGTTAATTAAAGGACCAACAGGCTGTGGTAAAACCCGTTTTATCACCCATATGGCTGAAAAACTGGGTCGTCCATTATATACGGTTTCCTGCCATGACGATCTAACCGCTGCTGACCTGGTTGGTAGACACCTGATTGGTGATGGTGAAACAATCTGGAATGACGGTCCTTTAACCCGTGCTGTACGAGAAGGTGCTATTTGTTATCTCGACGAAGTTGTCGAAGCCCGCAAAGATACAACAGTGGTACTGCATCCACTGACTGATGATCGTCGCATATTACCCATTGACCGAACTGGTGAAACACTGACTGCTCCAAAAGAATTTATGCTGGTTGTCTCCTATAATCCAGGTTACCAGAATTTGTTAAAAGGCATGAAACCTAGCACACGACAGCGCTTTGTATCTATGAGTTTCGACTTTCCCAACGCGAAAATCGAAACTGAAATATTACGCTGCGAAACTGGCACAGATGAACTACAGGCAAAACGCCTGGTCGCATTAGCCAATGCGCTTAGAAATCTCAAGGATCATGATCTTGAAGAAGCCGCATCGACACGTTTACTGGTTAATACGATAAAATTAATTCAGGCAGGATTTTCGCCTGTCGACGCATGTCAGAATGGCCTTATAGAACCACTGACAGATGATACTGAAACCATTTCTGCATTAATGGAGGTGGTCCATGCCACCTATGGAAATTAATGATGAGCGTGTTATCAATCAGGCTAGCTGGGTAGAAATTCTATATTTACTAAATATCACTTTTCTGCCTGTTATTGGTTTTATAACCATATTGTTTTTAAAATCAAAACATAAGCCTGATACACATTCATTCATCAAATCACATACCATTCAGGCAATCAACGCCAGTATATGGGCCGGTGTATTAATGATCGGAATTAATGGACTCATTTTAATTTTCAGTAGTATAG
>JBFHVQ010000011.1:0-50009 GCA_041589455.1 Gammaproteobacteria bacterium
GTGAAAGGGGTGGAGATCGAGCATAAGCCGATTGTCGATATCTCGTTTCCTGAAATTGAAAAATTCGACAACCTGCCAGAGCCGAAAGCCGAGGGCCCTAGTGCCTTTGTGTCGATTATGGAAGGTTGCAGCAAATACTGCACATTCTGTGTGGTGCCTTATACCCGGGGTACCGAGATCTCTCGACCGTTTGATGATGTGCTGGCGGAAGTGGCCCAGTTGGCGCAACAGGGTGTGCGTGAGATCAACTTGCTGGGACAGAATGTAAACGCCTATCGGGGTGAGATGCATGACGGTGAAATCGCCGATCTGGCACTGCTGATAAATTATGTGGCCGCGGTCGAGGGGATTGATCGTATTCGCTTTACCACTTCGCATCCGGTTGAGTTTTCCGACTCCCTGATTCAGGCCTTCGCCGAAGTACCAGAGCTGGTGGATTTTGTGCATTTGCCGGTGCAGAGCGGTTCAGACCGCGTGCTGGCGGCCATGAAGCGCGGTCATATGGCGCTTGAGTATAAGTCGAAGATTCGCAAACTGCGTGAAGCGCGCCCCGGCCTGACCCTGTCATCTGACTTTATTATTGGATTTCCCGGTGAAACCGATGAGGACTTCGAGCAGACCATGCAACTAATCGAAGACATTGGTTTCGATCATTCCTTCAGTTTTATTTACTCGGCACGACCAGGGACCCCGGCGTCCTCACTGGAAGACAATGTGCCCATGGATGTAAAGAAGCAGCGCCTGGCTCGCTTACAAAAGCGTATAAACGAGATGGCCGGGGAAATCTCCGATGCTATGATCGGCACCGTGCAGCGTGTACTGGTGGAGCGTCCGTCGAAAAAAGATCCACGTCAGATGGCGGGGCGTACTGAAAATAACCGGGTGGTTAATTTCGATGGAAATGAGCGCCTGATTGGTCATTTCGTCGATGTCAGAATAACCGAAGCGTTTACCAATTCACTACAGGGTGAGTTTATCGATATCTCGGATATTGATAGTGCTCGCCTGTCCGCATAATGCGCCTGAATATCAAGCCCTGAAGAACTATAATTATATTATGACAGAAAGTTTGGATATCGACTTCAAACCCGCAGACAATGCCAGGCTGGCGAATCTCTGCGGCCCGATGAATGAACACTTGCGACAGATCGAGTCGCGACTGGGTGTTGAAATCAGTAACCGAAATCACCATTTTCAGCTCATAGGTGAAGCTGAAAATATCAAGATTGGTGCGGATATTCTTAAGGGTCTTTACAGCTCTACCAAGGACCTGGAGTTAACACCCAATATGGTTCACTTGCAGCTGCAGGAGTCCGGTTTGCAGCAGATGGAAGGTGATGATGCACTGGAAGCTAATCAGTGGAGTCTGCGTCTGCGCAAGGGGCCGATAAAAGGTCGGGGGCCGAACCAGGTCAAGTACCTTAAAAATATTCAAACCCATGATTTAAGTTTTGGCATTGGCCCGGCGGGCACGGGTAAAACTTATCTTGCGGTTGCCTGTGCGGTTGAAGCGCTGGAATCTGAGCGAGTGCGACGCATTTTGCTGGTGCGCCCAGCGGTGGAAGCGGGTGAGCGCCTGGGTTTCTTGCCTGGTGATCTGGCACAGAAAATCGATCCGTATTTACGGCCTATGTATGATGCGCTCTACGAAATGATGGGCTTTGAACGGGTCGCAAAACTGATTGAGCGCAGTGTTATTGAAATCGCACCATTGGCCTATATGCGTGGTCGAACCCTGAATGATGCCTTTATTATTCTGGATGAGGCGCAGAACACTACCCAGGAACAGATGAAAATGTTCCTGACCCGTATTGGCTTTGGCTCAACTGCGGTGGTGACGGGGGATGTGACGCAGATAGACTTACCACGTGGTGTGTACTCAGGCCTGAGACATGCGGTTGATGTCTTGAAAGATGTAGAAGATATTTCCATGACCTTCTTTGATCCGCGCGATGTGGTAAGACACCCTATGGTGAAACGTATTGTGAAGGCCTATGATGCACATGAAGCATCGAATGAAAATTCATCAGATTCCAGAAAAGGTGAAAACAGATAATGTCAGTGCAACTGGATACCCAGCTGGCCGACGACTTGCCTGAGTCGTTAGAGGAGCCTCCGCCGAGTAGCTTGCTGCAGAACTGGGCCCAGGCGGCCTGGCAAGGTGAGCAGGCGGCGGAGCCTGTTATTAGTTTACGCATCGTGAGCTGTGCTGAAAGTCAGCAACTCAACAACGATTATCGCGGCAAAAATAATCCCACCAATGTGCTGTCCTTTCCGATGGAATTGCCTTCGGATATTTGTGCTATGGACGAGGACGCCTCAGACATGATTGTGCTGGGAGATTTGGCGATCTGTGCAGAAGTCGTGGCAGAGGAAGCCATGCAGCAGAATAAAGCGCTGTTTGCTCACTGGGCGCATATGGTGGTGCACGGCATGTTGCATCTTCAGGGCTTTGATCATATTGAAGATGATGACGCGCAGCAGATGGAGCAGCTGGAAACAGATATTATGCAGTCCCTTGGATTTGCCGATCCTTATCAACTTAACAAGCTTTCTAATCTTGATATTTCCCTGGCGGATAGTAATAAATGAATGACCAAACCAAAGAAGTCCAACTCAGTTTATTTGAGCGACTCAGTCGAATTTTCCTGGATTTACCACAGAGTCGTGAAGAACTGAGTGAAGTATTGCAGGCTTCAGAAAAACGTGACTTGCTAGATCGTGAAGCACTGAGCATGATTGAAGGTGTTATGCAGGTGTCTGAAATACAGGTGCGTGACATTATGGTGCCACGTTCACATATGATTGTGCTGGAAGAAGACACACCTTATGAAGAGATGCTACCAGTGGTAATTAACTCGGGGCATTCGCGTTTTCCTGTTATCGGTGAAAATCGTGATGAAATAGTTGGCGTATTACTGGCAAAAGATTTATTGCGCTACGTTGACATTGATGAACGTAAATCTTTTGATATTAAGGACGTGCTTCGCCAAGCGATATTTGTGCCAGAAAGTAAGCGACTGAATGTGTTGCTGAAAGAGTTCCGTACTAGCCGAAATCATATGGCGATAGTCATTGATGAATACAGTGGCGTTGCAGGGCTGGTGACTATTGAAGATGTGCTGGAACAGATTGTTGGTGATATTGATGATGAGCATGATGTTGAAGATGTCGGTAATATTCGTCGAATGGGAGTGAATCGTTATTCGGTTAAGGCGCTTACCCCAATAGAAGAGTTTAATTCCTTCTTTCAAAGTGGTTTTGATGAAAGTGAATCAGATACGCTGGCAGGTATGTTAATGAAATGTCAGGGGCATTTGCCGAAGCGTGGCGAAACGATTACCATTAATAACTTCCTGTTTAAAATAATGAGTGCGGATAGTAGAAGAATTAAACATGTGCAGCTGGTTCTTTTACCTAAGTCGGAAGCAGTTGAAGAGTCCTTGTAATCTGTATTTCATTATTGAGCCAAAATTGAATTTACTTGCGCTGTATTTTCGAACAGATTATCTATGATTAAACTGTCATCGTTAAAAAATAACCCATATTACTTTAATGAGCTGGCTTGTCTGTCAAGTGGTGCATTATTGCCATTCAGTTTTGCCCCCTATAACCTTTTCTGGTTGCAGTTTGTTTTACTTTGCCTGTTGTTTTTTACCTGTATACAGCAGTCACCACGACGTGTATTTGTTCGCGGTTTATTGTTTGGTCTCGGCTGGTTTGCTCATGGTGTTCACTGGATATATTACAGTCTTCATCTTCATGGTGGGGCGCCGCTGTTCTTAGCCCTGCTTATGGTGTTTTTGATGGGGCTTGTACTGGCACTGTTTCCTGCGCTGGCTCTATATCTGTCGAATCGTTTTTACAGATTAAATAACACGCAGCAACTATTGATTGTTTATCCTTTAATGTTAACGCTGTTTGAATGGCTTAGAGGTTATGTATTAACTGGTTTTCCATGGCTGCAACTGGGCTATGCACATATAGATACACCGCTTTCTGGCTATGCACCACTGTTTGGTGGGCTTGGTGTGGGGTATATTGTTGCATTGCTATCAGCAGTAATGGTGCTGAGCTTTTTAAAGCGAAAAATTTTACCGGCTCTAATAATTTTAGTGGTGACATATGGGGGAGGGTATTTACTGTCTCAAATTAACTGGACAGATTCGACTGGCGATTCTATAAAAGTTAGCCTGATTCAGGGCAATATTCCGCAATCGGAAAAATGGAAGTCAGCTAATTACCTGCCGACCCTCGATATGTATCGTGAGCTAACTCACAGGCAAAGTGATAGTGACTTAATTATATGGCCTGAGACAGCGATACCCGGATTTAAGCGATATGTTAATGATTATATTGACTCATTAGAAGATTTTTCCAAACAAACGGATACTGATATTTTATTAGGCCTTTTTGTCAGAGATGAAATAACTGGTCGTTATTATAATGCGGTAATTGATACCGATGAGCAAATATATAAAAAACGCCACCTTGTGCCATTAGGTGAATATTTTCCTTTTCGACCGCTGCTTAGTTTCTTTTCGCGCTGGATTAATATCCCCATGTCAGATCTGGATAGTGGGCAAATAAAGCAGCCATTGATGCAGGTTTCGGGTTATAAGATCGCAGTGAATATCTGTTTTGAGGATGCGTTCGACAGGAATATTTTACGAGATTTGCCTGAGGCAGAAATACTGGTTAATGTAAGTAATGATGCCTGGTTTGAGGATTCACCGCAGCCCTGGCAGCACCACCAGATAGCAAGAATGCGTGCTCTGGAAACGGGGCGTATGCTGTTAAGAGCAACCAATACAGGAGTGTCTTCTATTATTGGAGTAAAAGGTGAAGTGATCAATTTAAGTCGTCAGTTTCAGCGCGAAGTGATTAGTGCAAAAGTTCAGGCGTATACAGGTAGTACACCTTATGTATTCTGGAAAAATTATTTGCTGATAGGTGTCAGTGTAGTAATTTTGCTGGGGATACATGGAAGAGCATTAAGGTTTAATAAGAAACTCTAACCAGACAGCCAAAATCTTCATGCCTGTCTGGTTAGAGTTGATTGTTTATAGTCTATGGCTATAAGTGATATAAGCACCGAAACCCCAATGTGCAGGGATGGTGTTATTTGCATTGGCAAAATTCAAGTCAGCTGCATAAACTTCTTCATCTAGAATATTATCTAGATAGAGTGAGAGTTTGGAGTGATCAGGTTTACCAAGCCCCCATACTTTTCCTGTATCAATAATAATGTTTGCCGTTAACAGGTTGTAGCCATCTGCTTCTGGGTTAAGCTTTGGCGCAATGTTGGTTTCACTAAGGTCTTCTGTTTCGCCGATATAACTATGAAAAACACCTGCGGTAATGCCGTTCAGGTTTGAGTAATTAAAACCAAATTTCACCATTGTTTGTGGAGCAAAGGTTCCATTTTTAATACCTTCATCAGTGATGTTGCTCTGATGGCTGGCGTTTACAATCACATCAAATGATTCACTCAGCTCAATGCGTCCTTCAAATTCAATACCTTTAAATTTGACATGGCCTTCGTTGTCGTGAGTGGTTGGTGTACCAGGTACGCGAACAATCAGGTTTTCCAGTCTGGAGTGATAAAGTGCCACAGCATAATACTGTCGTTCAGTCTGGTAAATTAACTGTGCATCATAGGTTTCAATGTGTTCGGGTAATAATGTCGGAACACCTTTTAGCTGAGGCGCATCAAGATCAGTTTCAACCAGGTTAGGCGATCGATAGGCTTCGCTGTACATGAGTTTTAACCACCAGTTATCTGAAAAACCCTGAATAAATCCCAGTCTGGGAGATGTGTCTGAAGAAGTTCGGTCCGGATCGTTCCATTGTAGACCGGCAATTAATTTTTGCGTATCAGAAGTCATATAATCAATTTGAGTGTATGCGCTGACACTGGAATTACGTGAGTTATGGGGTAGTCCCCGATCAAAGCTGGAAACATTTTTCACATGCGTTGCGCCAAATAATAAGTTCAGATCTTTGTCAATATTGCCGCGCAATATAATCTCGTATGCTTCGGATCTTCCATCAGAGAAATTATCACCAGCCGCTTCGTTTATTTGCCATTGCGCAGTGTCTTCACTTAAGGTGTAGTTAAATGACAGATCCCAGGTGTCTGAAAAATCATGGGTATAACCAACGTCAAAATAAAAACGTTCAAGATCGATCGGGTTGGAAGGTAACTGGAAAGCAGAAGAAGCGCTATCCTGATGATTTTCCATGCCCATTGCTGTTATGGTAAAGTTTTTATTGCGTGCATTGATAAACAGGTTGTGACTACGTACACCGGTTTCATAAGTACCTGTTTCCAAATCGCTATCAATAATGCCGTCAACAGGATCACCGTCTGCCATTAAGGTATTTACTTCGATATTAAAGCTGAAGTCGTCCTTTCCGATAAGTCCACTTACCTGAGCCTGGTTATAGCCATGGCCACCGACAGAAAAATCAGCTTCAACTTTATCAATTCTGTCTTTCCCATCAATCGTAACAATATTGACAATGCCGGACATGGCATTGGTGCCATAAATTGCTGAGCCTGGGCCACGTACGACTTCGATACGTTCAATGCTTTTTAATGGAAAGCCAATATAAAGATCGGAATTAAGTCCACCATCAGTTGCCTGCCGTAGAGGACGGCCGTTTAACAGGATAAGTACAGTGTCTTCATGATGCGATGAGTTAAGTGCGCGCATTGAAGTTTTGCTATGAAAGTCCTGATGTGAACCCAGCACCTGGGTACCAACCAGTCTGTCAATAACATCACGCAGATGTCGTGCACCGTAACGCTGGATTTCATTCGCAGTAACAATGGTAATGGCACCAGGAGCAAGATGCTGATTCTCTGCTTTTCTTGATGCACTGACAACTTTAATGTCCATTAACTCTTCCAGAGAAAGCTGGTAAGTATCCACTTTTTCATAGGCAGTTGCTGTATTCAGGCAGCATAAGGATAAGCAGGAAACGATTAGGGTTTTATTTGTATTCATATTAATGGCCCGTTAATGTTTTTTATAATTATTTAATGAGTGATATTGTATATATAGAATAAATCTCATAAGTGTATGCGAAAAAATTACTTTAGTGTTTAGTTATTTTCTAATTCCTTCTTTATGCAAGCGAGTAATTCGCTTGCTGTATAAGGTTTTGATAGAAGGTTGCTGTTCAGTTCTGAGTTTTGCTGTGCTTGATCTCTTGCGCTGTTGAAACCGCTCGCAAGCTGGAACTTTGTATCAGGGAATTTTTTGCTCACCACATCGGCAAGTTCAAAGCCTGTCATTTCGGGCATGATGACATCAGAAAATACCAGGTCTACTTTTTCCCTGTTAAGGATATCAATCGCCTCTATAGGGCTGTATGCAGTGAGCACGCTATAACCATGAGATTTGAGTATATTGGATGCTAGATCGGCAAGCGATTTTTCGTCATCAACAATCAGTATTATCTGTTTTCCATTATATGAATCTTTATCTATTTCTGTTGTTGTATTGGCAATTAATTTTTCCTGAGTATATCTGGGGAAATAGAGGGTCATATTGGTGCCGTGACCAGGCACTGAGTAAACTTTAATGGCGCCATTACTGCGCTGCACAAAACCATAAACCTGGCTTAGGCCAAGTCCAGTTCCCTTATCTCCTTTAGTGGAAAAGAACGGGTCAAAAATTTTGTTACGAGTATCCTCGTTCATGCCACAGCCGTTATCACTGATGCTAACAGAGACATAGTCTCCAGGCTCAATACCGAGTACTTCTCCATTCAGCATATTGATCGTGTTGTTTTGTGTGGTGATATTAAGTTTCCCATTTCCATCCATGGCGTGCATTGCATTGATGCTAATGTTCAAGATAGCGTCTTCTAAATCACTGCTACTTGCCCAGATGGTCCACAAGTCGTGTTGTAAATCAAATGTGAGTTTGATGCTGACAGTGAGTGTCTTTTCCAGCATGTGCTTTTCTTCCAGTAAAAGCGCATTGATATTGACAGGCTCGGAGTCTGACGGCTGTTTTCTTGAGAAAGATAAGAGCTTTTTAGTAAGTTTGGCACCTCGCTGTGCTGCACGATGTATTTCATGAGCATACTTTTCGAGTTTGGGATTTTCAGAAAGTTGGCTTTCCAATAACTCAGAGTAACCGGTGATAACGCCTAGCATATTGTTGTAGTCATGGGCAACACCGCCTGTGAGCTTGCCCAGAGCGTCCATTTTCTGTGTGCGGCGTAAGAGCTCGTCCTGTTGATTGGTTAGTGACAAATCATGGCAGGATATAATGAATTGTCTTTTACCTGTTTTGTCGTTTGGTAGTTCGGTGATTGATATGCGAATCGGGAGTGTGTTGTCGCTTTTATTTATTGCCGTTATGTTTCTTCCGAATTCAATGATTTCTGCATCGTCTGTATTTATATAGTCTTGTATCTGTTCATTAAAGTGGTTAGTCTGACTGTCAGGTAAAAGTATATCAATTGGTTTTCCTGTTATTTCCTGCGCAGAGTAGCCAAATAAGGTTTCTGCGGCCTTGTTGAAGCTTAGAATAATGCCGTCCTCATTGATTGTGATGATGCTGTCAATCATATTGTCGAGTATCAGTTTAAGGTTTTGTTCATTTTCAGATAACTGATTTATGGCTATGTCACGCTCGTTTTCTCTTTTAGCGATTTTAGAAAGCATGTTGTTAAATTCTAAAACTAATTGGCTGGTCTCATCTTTTGATCTGGATTTTATCTTGATGTTGTAGTCTTCTTGTTCGGAAACAATTTTTGTTGCATTAATTAGTTCAAATAAAGGTCTGGTAACCAGGGTGGAAAGCTTGCCTGCTATAAAAATGGCGAGAAAGATTAATGCTATAAGGATTGTGGTTAGATTCAATATTCGTTCATCAAGTATTTTCTGTTGTTCACTAATCGATGTTTGAAGGTAAAACTGTCCTATGTTTTCGGCATTAAAGTATATAGGTTCAATAATATGTAATTCGTCACCAACAAACTGATGCCAGTGTGCTGTAGTGTCAGGTAAGGGATGTGGAGGGGGCGTGTTTTTATAAAGGCTAACAAATATATTTCCATTGCTGTCAAATAGATGAGCGTTAATGATGGAGCTATCTGTTTTAAGGTATGTTAATGATTCATGAGCTGTGTCTGGGTTATTGAAGTAAATGTCGACTTTTGCGTAGCTGCTGACAATTCTTGCGGTTAACGTTTTCTCAGATATGGCACGCTCTTTTATGGCAAGATTCTCATTGTATATATCAAGCCCGAATCCAATGCCCAGCACAAGTATTACCGTGAAAAGAATAATAAACGTGATTTTTATTCGTAACGACAGGCGGTAAAATAATTCCATTATTCTACTCCTTCTGGTGAGTCTATTATTTTTGCAAGATTCAAAAGCCTGGGATGAATCACGAAGCCATTTTTGCTGGTGTAGTCGAGATTAATCTCGAAGCGTAATTTTTCCTCATGACTAAAGAAGTTAATCATTGCGCCGTGCTTTGCATATCCTGGTTTATCGGAGAATGTCAGAAGCTGGTACTGCTGTGCTGAGGTAGTATATTGCTTGAGAAATTTACTGTTAGTTATATACAGAATATTGCATTGCTTTAGTTCGTTGTTATTAGGGTGAACGTGTAATAGCGTAACCTGCTTGTCTTTTATTTTACCTTTTGTTGCCCATTCATTAAGGCTGGCAAATTTTGTTGGCGATGCGTCGTGGCAGATAGTGAAGTATTTCGAGTTAGAAATCTTTTTCTGCTCATCTGGCCACTGAATAAAATGAGTCATCTTGACCATTAGAGCTGTTTTTGTAGCATACTCATCAGCAGATTGCGAAAAGGCCTTTCCGCAAGTAAGTAGCAAAATAATCGAGATATAATATATGGATTTCAAAATATACTTATATATTAAAAATGCGTGGCTGTTTTTTATAATAATGATTCAGTCAGCACTGATGCTGATTTATATCAGTCTAACTAGTATAAAGTATATTGCATAGCTGTTTTCAGATTGTCTAGTAGAAACAGAATAACTAAGTCGTTACTCGTACGGGCAGGGATGAAGTGTAGAATAAGTACTTGTATTGACTACTTGTGGGTCAGGACGGTGATTACTCTTTCTGAGAGCCGCTTCAACTCGAGCGACATTAATCAGGCCTATATCCAGTATTTCAGGGTAAAGCTGATGTAGCTGATCAACCAGAATAGCGCGATTGCGTGACTTGTCCTCAAAAATCAGCCGTTGACTATCGCTAAGGCTATCTAATAATAACAGCCAGGGCGCTTGCCACTGTATAAACTCATTAATCAGATTTATGTGTTGATTATCATGCACCTTGTCATTAATCATAAAGGGATAGAACTCACTTTCCAGAAGCTCCCTGCCAATGTTTTCCTGAGCAATGTTATGGCCATTCAGGCCTATGCCGTGCCCATCCATTGTACGCCTAAACCATTGTGCTCTGGGGGTATGACCGCATAACGAGTTGATATAATGGGTCAAATAGGTGCCAGCGCTCCGCCTGTCAGGGCAAAGCTTTTGCATTTCTTTATATGCATGGCAGTTAAACTCATCGCAGCAAACGATACCTGCTCTCCAGTCAAGGAGTGGCTGCTGGTTGATGTCCGTCTCGCATCGACAACTATCAATCAGGGCAAGTGGGTTCAGGTTTTTATCGAGTAACCAGAGCTCATAGTTATCAAGAAAAGGAAAGGGCACCTTTTTATGGTTTTTCAGCAGGTATTGATAGAGTATTTCCCCTTCTGACTCCATGTTTTTGAAGTCTTCGGAAGGGTAAAATGCACCGCGTTTCAAGCCGTGCTCTTCAGACCAGCTGCCATAGCGAATATCGGAGGTCTGTACGCATCTGTTACCAGGGAGGTCTCTAAGTAATTCTCGGTTGCGTACATAGATGTCCCAGTGAGTGCCATCGAGTGTTACCGCTTCTGCTCCTCGATATTCAATGATGTTCATCGAACCTCTGAATGGATTGAGTAAGCGTTGTGAGTACTTTATAAATGGCATAAATTATTTTCGCTGTAACCGTTTGAAACTGTTTCCCTGACAATGACAGCAAATGGGGATCTTTGTTGTCTTATCTAGCTTAATTTGCTGACCGCATTGTGTGCATATCAACTCCATAGGGTCAGTGTATTCGCCACTATGGTATTCACGACTATCTGGTTTGGTTAGCTCACACCCCGGGTGTGAAAACTGCTCTAACTCAATTTGTGTTCTGTCAGCGACAGATAGAAACAGTTCGAGTACCTTATGTTCGATGATCTCAATATCCATAAGCAGCCACTCACTGAATTCATGACTGGTTTCCATCAGGTATTCAGCGGCTTCATTGATGTCGTGCTTGATGTAGCTACTCACCTCTTCAGCTTCTTCGAGTGTTACCTCGCCTAAGCGTATGGCTTCTTTTTTGGCCAGCTCCATCGCTCGCTGTAAAGAAGGTGCTGCCTGAGCCTCTGCATTATCTATACTGTCTTTAACACGGCTAAGTATGTGATTATAGGCTTTAGCCAGTGATGAACTGTTTTGCTGCTCGGGTATTGCCATCGACCTGCCTCATAACGCTAAATCTGAGTTTCCTAACTCATTGGTCTGATGTATCCTTCTTATCCTTTTATAGTCCAATATTCGCAGCCCTGTTGCGAAGGCCAACTCCTTATATAAAGTCAGGTACATGCAAGAAAATTACGACGCACAGAAAATTGAACAACAAGCCCAGGAATTTTGGGATAAAAATCAGGTATTTAAGGTTTCTGAGGAGCCTGGAAAAGATAAGTTTTACTGCCTGTCTATGTTCCCTTACCCCAGTGGCCGGCTTCATATGGGTCATGTGCGCAACTACTCTATCGGTGATGTGATCAGTCGTTACCAGCGGATGCAGGGTAAAAACGTCCTACAGCCGATGGGGTGGGATGCCTTTGGTCTGCCTGCTGAGAATGCCGCTCATAAAAATAACTCGCATCCGGCCAAGTGGACCTATGCCAATATCGACTATATGCGTGGTCAGTTAAAGCGCCTGGGTTTTGCCTATGACTGGGATAGAGAACTGGCAACCTGTACACCAGACTACTATCGCTGGGAGCAGTGGCTGTTCACCAGGCTCTACGAGAAGGGACTGGTGTATAAGAAAAATGCAGTGGTTAACTGGGATCCGGTGGATCAGACGGTACTGGCGAATGAGCAGGTGGTTGATGGTCGTGGCTGGCGTTCAGGTGCCCTGGTAGAACGAAAGGAAATTCCACAGTGGTTTATGAAAATCACCAATTATGCAGATGAGTTATTGCAGGATGTGGACAAGCTGGAAGGTTGGCCTGAGCAGGTGCGCACCATGCAGCGTAACTGGATTGGTCGTTCAGAAGGCGTAGAGCTGCAGTTTGAGGTGCCAGGTGAAGAGTCATTAACGGTTTACACCACGCGTCCGGATACCTTGATGGGTGTGACTTATGTGGCGGTGGCTGCGGAACACCCGCTGGCCATGAAAGCCTCAGAGACGAATGCACAGCTCAAAGCTTTTGTTAGTGAATGTAAAAACACGAAAGTGGCTGAAGCGGAACTGGCCACAATGGAAAAGAAAGGGATCGATACGGGTATAGAGGCCAAGCACCCCATCAGTGGTGAAATGGTGCCGATTTATGTCGCAAACTTTGTACTGGCTGATTATGGCTCTGGTGCGGTTATGTCGGTGCCGGCACACGATCAGAGGGATTATGAATTTGCGCAGAAATATGCTTTGCCAATCAAGCAGGTGATTGCACCGGCAAATGACGAAGCCTGTGACCTGAATAAAGAAGCCTTTGTTGAAAAAGGTATACTGATAAACTCAGCACAGTTTGATGGTAAAACTTCCGCCGAGGCATTTGATGCAATTGCTGAATATCTGGGTAAGCAAGGCAAAGGTGAAAAGCAGGTTAATTTCCGGCTGCGTGACTGGGGTGTTTCTCGACAACGTTACTGGGGTACGCCAATTCCCATGATCAACTGTGATAGTTGTGGCTCGGTTGCTGTGCCAGAAGATCAGCTGCCAGTAATACTTCCGGAAGATGCGGCATTTGGTGATGATGTGGGTTCACCCATTAAGAAAATGCCGGAATTCTATGAAGCGACCTGCCCGAAATGTGGTGGAAAGGCTGAGCGCGAAACCGATACCTTTGATACCTTTTTTGAGTCTTCATGGTACTACGCGCGCTTTACCTGTCCTGATGCGGATAGCATGCTGGATGAGAGAGCTAACTACTGGCTGCCAGTTGATCAATATGTTGGTGGTATAGAACATGCCGTGCTGCATTTACTCTATGCGCGTTTTTTCCACAAGCTAATGCGCGACGTCGGTCTGATTAATGCCAGTGATGAACCGTTTTCCCATTTATTGACACAGGGTATGGTTCTGAAAGATGGCACCAAAATGTCAAAATCAAAAGGCAATACCGTAGACCCTCAGGGTTTAATTGATAAATACGGTGCAGATACGGTGCGCCTGTTTACGATGTTTGCAGCGCCCCCTGAGCAGTCACTGGAGTGGTCGGACTCTGGTGTCGATGGTGCGTCACGCTTCCTCAAGCGTCTGTATCGTATTGTGCATAGTCACCTGTCACAGGGTACGGCGCCGTCTTTAAATAAAGCCTCATTGAGTGATGACCAGAAAGCACTCAGGCTCAAGCTGCATCAGACGATTCAAAAAGTCAGTGATGATATTGGTCGCCGTTACACCTTTAATACCGCCATTGCGGCGATTATGGAACTGACTAACGAAGTGTCTAAGTTTGATGATAGTTCTGATAATGGCAGGGCCCTGATGCAGGAAATTCTGGAGGCGATGGTATTAATGCTTTCGCCGATTGTTCCGCATTTCAGTCATGTGATCTGGCAGGCCTTGGGGCATGAGTCGGCAGTCATTGATGAGTCCTGGCCAGAGCTGGATGAGTCGGCATTGGTGCAGGATAGCATTGAGCTGATGGTCCAGGTGAACGGCAAACTGCGTAGTAAGATTAAAGTGCCAGCAGATGCAGGCAAAGATGATATTGAAGTCATGGCATTACAGGATGGCAATGTGCTAAATCATACGGAAGGCAAAACAGTGCGTAAGGTCATTGTTGTGCCAGGACGCCTGGTCAATATTGTTGCTAACTAAAAGACCAGAGAGAAAAATTAATCGTGATAAAACCACTTATTAACAATAATGCAGGCTACTGGATGTTTCCCTTGCTGGTGATGCTTTTGTTGAGTAGTTGTGGTTTCCAGTTACGAGGGGCCTACCAGTTACCGCAGGCAATGCAGCTGACTTATGTAAAAGCCGGATCAGAAAGTGATTTTGTCAGTGCGCTAAAGAGGCAATTAAAGGCAAGTAAAATCACGCTAGTGGATGTGGCTTCTGATCAGGCGGCCACACTGATCATACACAAAGAACAGAAACAGAAGCGCACGGTTTCTGTTGATAGTCGAGGTCGGGCCCGTGAATATACGCTTACTTATCAGGTCGATTTCGAGGTAAAGCACCCATCAGTTGAATTTTCAATTGAGCAGCAGTCAGTCAAAATTGATCGTGACTTTTTGTTTGATACCGAGGATGTGCTGGGCAAAAGCAAAGGTATCAATGAGCTTTATGAATCTATGCAGCAGGATGTAATTCGTTTATTGCTGTTAAGGTTGCAGAGTCGAGGTAGTGTATGAAGGCTCGGCCTGATCAATTGCCACGACAGTTAAAAAGCGGCCTGGCTGCGATTTATTTTATTAATGGTGACGAGCCATTGCAGGTAATGGAATCTGCAGACAGTATTCGGGCAGCTGCGCGAGAAAATGGGTTTACCGAGCGTGAAGTCATGGAAGTCGATGCCTCGTTCGACTGGAATCAGTTACTGGATGCCGCTAATAGCTTGTCATTATTTGCAGAGAAACGGATCTTAGAGTTACGTATGCCAACGGGTAAGCCAGGTAAGGCTGGTTCTCAAGTGTTGCAGCAATACGCGGAACGTCCTGCAGAAGATACTGTACTGATTATTACGAGTGGCAAGCTGGAAAGTAGTGCAAAGAATACCAAGTGGTTTAAAGCACTGGATCAGCAGGGTGTTGTTATACAGTGCTGGCCGGTGAGTCTCGATCAACTTCCTGGTTGGGTTAATCAGCGTTTACAGTCCAAAGGTATTGCAGCCGATTCAGAGGCTTTGCGCTTACTCGCGGATCGAGTGGAAGGTAACATGCTGGCCGCTGCACAGGAAATAGATAAACTATATCTGTTATATGGTGCTGGAAAATTAAGTTTTGAGCAAACCGCATCGGCAGTAGCTGATAGTGCGAGGTATAATATTTATGATCTGGTGGATAGTGCGTTATCAGGTGATGTCTGTAGAACATCTCGTATTATCTGTGGGTTAAAAAGTGAAGGTGTTGAGCCGGTTTTGATGCTCTGGGCATTGAGTCGGGAAATTCGTGTCATTACAAGAATTGCCGAAGACAGTGTTTCTGCAGATGCCGCGATGGCGAAACTGAGGGTCTGGGAAAATCGTAAACCCCTGATCAGAAAAGCACTGGCCAGACATCGCGCACCCAGATGGAAGCTTTTTCTCAAGCGCTGCGCTAAAATTGACAAGGTTATAAAAGGTGTAGAAACAGGGCGACCCTGGGATGAACTATTGATGTTATCGACGCAGATTGCTCAATAATGATTTTTGTATGTAAATAATTGTAAAATCGACACGGTTTTGGCACTGAGTGTCAGTCAAATATATATAAGGCGTGATAGTATTTCTCATGCTGTTCTATAACTAAAAATAAAATTCAAGGTGTTGTTTGTATGAAAAAGTATCATGTCTATGGAGTTGGCAATGCACTGGTTGACATGGAGTTTGAAGTGGAAGATACGTTCTTTGAAGCTAATAATATTGATAAAGGTGTTATGACGCTGGTTGATGAGGAACGGCAACATCAGTTGATGGCGCAACTGGATGCTTTCGAAGGTAAGAAAGCATCAGGTGGTTCTGCGGCCAATACAATTATCGCAGTGAGTTATTTTGGTGGGCAGGCTTTTTATTCCTGCAAGGTCGCTAATGATGAGCTGGGTGATTTTTATATCAAAGATCTAAATGCGGCTGGCGTTGAAAGTAATACCGCTGATGGCCGCAAAGAAGGAATTACCGGCAAGTGCCTGGTTATGGTGACACCGGATGCTGAACGTACCATGAATACTTATCTGGGCATTACTGAAACCTTTTCTGTTGATGAGCTGCATCAGGATGCCATAGTTGCTTCTGAATATCTCTATATAGAAGGTTATTTGGTCACTTCGAATACAGGCCGTCATGCGGCAATTGAATCAAGAAAAATAGCCGAAGAAAATGGCGTCAAAACCGCAATGACTTTTTCAGATCCTGCTATGGTCCAGTTTTTCAAAGATGGTCTTAAAGAGATGATCGGTGAAAAAGTAAATCTGTTATTCTGCAATGAAGCCGAGGCGTTGAGCTGGGCTGATACGGCTGATATTGATCAGGCAATTACGTCGCTAAAACAAGTTGCTGATACCTTTGCGGTTACCCGTGGCAATAAAGGTGCATTATTGTATGACGGAAAGCACATAATAGAAATTTCTCCACATACGGTTAAAGCGGTCGACTCAAATGGGGCAGGTGATATGTTTGCAGGTGCATTCCTGTACGCCATCACCCATGGTCACTCATTTTTTGAGGCGGGCAATATTGCAAGTCTTGCATCAGCCAGAGTGGTTTCTCAATTTGGCCCAAGGCTGGCGTCGCAGGAGCATAAAGAGATTCTTGATCTGGTGCTGAATTAGTACTTTCTGAGTTTAACTGGTTAGATCCAGCGGATAAGTGCACCTGCTTTATATAGTCAGGTGAACTTGGCTATAATTGAACTCAAGCACCTGGGAAGCAGGTTGAGCAGAAAGGAATACTTTAATTTCTTATAGAAAATATAGAAAAAGTGAATAATAGTGGTGTTAATCGCAATTAATGTTGGGAAATGCTACAAACACAGCTATTATATTGTTTAATAAACATATTTTAATTATTTATTTATTTTCAATGGGCATGTAGGACTAAATTCTGCAAAGGGTAGAGCCAGGTGAGTAAGGAAAAGCGAAAGTTTCCGAGACAAACACTACACGTAGAGGTGGAGCTTGGGTTTCCATCCGGTGAGAAACAGGTGGTTCGTACACGCGATGTTAGTGAAAGTGGGGTGTTTCTTGTGCTGGACAAGTTGCGTCGTCCAGTGATTGGTGAAGTGGTAACCGTTAAGTTGACGTCGGACGATTCTAAGAAAATTCCTGAAAATCTGTTTCCCAGTTCTGATGCGGTTGTGGTGCGTCAGGAAGAAGGCGGGATAGGGCTCGCCTTTATCGAGCTTGATTTTGGGGATGAGCTTTAGCGCTGGCTAAAGCGTCTATCGAAGATACTATTGAGATGACTAAATTTAAACAGATATTCAGGGTGAATATTGAAGGTGGTATCAGGTGAGTGACCAAGACACAGACAGTCAAAATAATGAACAGCAATATGAGCAGCCTCGATACTATGCGGAACTGGTAGAGCAAATCCTGTCAGAGCTTGAGTCGTTTTTCGCTACTGGTCTCGAAGAGATGTTTAAGAAGGCGGATGATCATTTGTTTGATTCTGCACAGCATGCGACCTCGACTGCTGAACAGAATCGGCTGTTTGAAGCGATGAATGCGCTACGGGAAAGTAAGCAGCTGATACAGCATGGTTTTATTGATGAGCTCAGTTTTTATTTGCAGCCAGTATCAGAGCTTGAAAAATTACCTGAAAAGAAGAAAGAAAAGCCTAAGGGTGGGTTAGGTCTGGTTGAGCAGACTGAAATGGATAAGATGGTGGCGCTGACGGGGATTAGCAGTAAGGCTGCTAGTGACAATGCAGAATCTATAAGCCAGTTGATAAAACGCCTGAAAGAACTTGCCCAGTATAACGACCATATTTTTCATGGTGAGGCGCTTGAACCTAAAATAATCTGTGACTCACTCCATGACACTGCTGAAAAAACCCAGCTTGAAGACGACCAGCGACTTGTGCTTTATAGATATTTTGATCAGGTACTGGTTAAAAAGCTGGGTGCGCTTTATGAAACATTAAATGACCTGATGATCGCTCACGGTATCCTGCCGGAAATTGATTACAGCATGCCTGACTATGAGGGTGGTGATTATGTAGAGGAAGGTAGTGAAGGTGGGGAGGAAGGCGCAGCAGAAATGCCCCCTACCACAACATCACCTCCAGTACCCCCAGGTGGTAGACGTGCCTTTGGTAGTGGCATGCGAGGATATGGTGGTTCGCCTATGTCAGGTGCCCCAGCTGGCGGAGCCCCAATGGGAGGAGCCCCAATGGGAGGAGCCCCAATGGGAGGAGCCCCAATGGGAGGAGCCCCAATGGGAGGAGCCGCAGGCAGTGCACCTATGAGTGGCGGAGTTGCTGCCCCCCGACGTGCCTTTGGTAGTGGTATGCAGGGTTTTAACTCAGCACCACAAGCGTATTCAGCTGGTGCCGAGTCTAGTGGAGGAGGCCCTATGGCTGATGCTGGGGCGTCTCAAGCTCAGGGCCCAGTTGGTCCCGCTTCTCAGGTCAGGCAGAGCATCGAAAACTTTATCGGTGGTAGCAATGCCGATGTAATGAGCGGTGGTGGTGAAAATTACTATTCACACCAGCAGGTGATGACCGCCTTAACGGTTTTGCAGGAGCCGGCCGAGGACTTGAGTCAGACGCCACTGGTCTTTGATGCCAACCAGATTAAAAAAGCCGTTTTATCAAGTATTGGTGAAACTGAAGGCGGTGCTGTTACCAAAGCAGTGCATCATGTTTCAGAAAAAACCATAGACTTTATCAAGCTTATTTTCGATGCCATTATCGAAGAAGAAAGTATTACAGATGAAATAAAAACATTGCTACTGAGCCTACAGATCCCTGTAATCAAAGCGGCGATGATTGATTCGGACTTTTTTGTAGATGATCAGCATCCTGCTAGATTGCTACTAGATAAAATAACCGAGGCTGGTGTTGGAGTTTCGGAGCATACTGATCCGGTTTATATTGAGATTGAGAAAGTTGTTCGTAAGTTATTAAGTGACTACCATGAAGATGTAATCGCATTTGAAATTGCACTTAAGGAACTGAATAGGCTAACAGAAGAAATCTACCGTAAGGCCAGGGAAACTGAAGCAAAATCGCGTAAAGCTGTGAAGATGGCTCATGCCAAGACGGTCGTGTTGCAGGAAATTCGCAAAATCACCATTGGTAAGGAGTTGCCACATGGTATTCGTACACTGGTACTGAAAGTCTGGCCAAGCATGATGTTTAACCATTATATGGAGAATGGTAAGGCAAATGATGAATGGGTAGAGCTTTTAATGATTTTGCAAAAAATTATTGAAAGCGTTCAGCCGCTGAACACCTTGCAGGAGCTGGAGGGGTTGGGGCTAACCTATAATGACATATTAACTGCTGCGAAAGGAAAGCTGGATCTGTGTCGTAAAAATAGAAATGTCATTGAATCAGTTGTTGAGGAGCTGTCGCAGACTTATGAAGCATTAATGGCAACAACTGGGCTACCAGATGAAAACGAGCCACAGGCTGAAATACCATCGTTGGAAGGTGAGGCATCAGTAGGTGTTTCTGGTGTTACAGAAGAGGTTGTTTCTGAAATAGAATCTGAAGAATCCATTGAAGAGTTGTCCGAAGAAGAAAGAGATTTCTCTCTCGATCGTCAGGAAGCAATGGCAGAGCCTGAGCCAGAAGAGAGGGACCCTGAAGAGGTGGCGCGTGAAAAAATTTCCAGACTTCCAGAAGGTGTGGCTCCCGGTGCCTGGTTTATTGTCTATAACGGTGAAGATAAGCCAGTACGTAGATTAAAGCTGGCGGTGATTCTGGTGCAGGATGCCACCATGGTATTTGTTGATCATCTGGGTAATGTGGTAATAGAAAAAGACGCTGAAGAATTCACTGACGAAATTGATAAGGGATTATCTGGAATCATTATGCAGCATTCAGTCTTTGATCATGCATTAGCGAATGCGCTGCAAAGTATTGAGCGGTAATTTTTAAATCCTGTTCGTAGAGAATATCAAGCTGCCTGAGCTTTAAAAACGCTCAGGCACAATCTGCACTTTCGCGAATTACTCCTTGAAAACCTGCGTTTCCCTTCAGTCTATGGCAAAATAAGCGTTTACTCTGTTTATCTTGAAGACCCATGAAAGAATATATGCAAAAGCTGGGGCAACAGGCCCGCACAGCCTCCCTGGAAATTTCCCGAGCCGAATCGGCAGCTAAAAATAAGGCCTTAAATGCGATTGCCGATGCGATTGACGCATCAGCCGAGGTATTGAAGCAAGAAAACCAGAAAGATCTACAGGCCGGTCGTGAGAATGGTCTGGATACAGCGATGCTTGATCGGCTGGAGTTAAATGATGCGCGGATTCAGGGAATGTCCGAAGGACTCAGGCAAATTGCGGCACTGCCAGATCCTGTGGGTGAAATCAGTGATATGGCGTATCGCCCTTCAGGTATTCAGATTGGCAAAATGAGAGTGCCGCTGGGTGTTATCGGCATTATTTATGAGTCACGCCCAAATGTAACGGCGGATGCGGCAGGGCTGTGTCTTAAATCGGGTAATGCGACTATCCTGCGGGGTGGTTCAGAGGCTATCCATTCGAATAAAGCGGTTGCCAGCTGTATACAGCAAGGTCTGGTTGAGGCAGGTTTACCAGCCACCGCTGTGCAGGTGGTCGAAACCACTGATCGTGCAGCTGTGGGCGAATTAATTACCTCCAGCCAGTTTGTGGATGTCATTATTCCTCGAGGTGGCAAGGGGCTGATTGAGCGAATTAGTCGAGAGGCGACGGTGCCCGTTATTAAGCACCTGGATGGAATCTGTCACGTCTATATAGATGCAGAGGCTGATTTACAAAAAGCCTCAGATATTGCCTTTAATGCTAAAACTCACCGCTATGGTGTCTGTAATGCAATGGAAACCCTGCTAGTGCATCGTGATGTTGCAGCAAAGAGTCTGCCTGATCTGGCGTCACGTTATGCGGAAAAAGAGGTGGAGCTTAGAGGTTGCGAGCAAACTCAGGCGATTATTGACTGTAAGGCAGCTACTGAAGAGGACTGGGATACAGAATATCTGGCAGCGATACTATCTATCAAGGTGGTGGATGATATTGACCAGGCAATGTTGCATATCAATAACCACGGCTCTCATCATACCGACACCATCGTAACAGAAAATTATACCCTGGCCAGGCGCTTTCTCAGGGAAGTGGATTCTAGCTCAGTAATGGTAAATGCCTCTACACGCTTCGCCGATGGCTTCGAGTATGGGCTGGGTGCCGAAATTGGTATCAGTACGGATAAGCTTCATGCACGGGGCCCAGTGGGGCTGGAAGGACTGACTACTCTGAAGTACATCGTACTGGGTGATGGGCAGATTCGGGTTTAACCCGTCTAGTTGTCCTGGCTAATGTGATGTCCAGACTCATAGGAATTCTTGGCGGAACATTTGACCCTATACATTATGGGCACCTACGACCTGCGTTAGATGTGTTGCAGCAGTGTCAGTTGCAGCAGATACGTTTTATACCCAATCGTATTCCACCGCACCGAAATGCTCCGAAGATGTCTGATGAGCTGCGAGCCGAGTGGGTACAGCTTGCGATTCAGGATACCCCCGGTTTTCAACTTGATCGGCGTGAACTGCTACGAGAGGGTCCATCGTATATGGTGGATACACTGAGTAGCCTGAAAAATGATTTTCCTGATGATACCCTGTGCCTGATTATGGGCATGGATGCATTTAATGGTTTTCAGCAGTGGCATCGCTGGCAGGCTATACTAGAGTTATGCCATCTAATTGTTACCACTCGTCCAGGGTCTGATATGGCGACAGCAACGCCACAAAATGCCCTGTCTGACCGAATAACCCGAGATCCCGCCTGCTTACAGCAAACATCCGCGGGGCAAATCCTGTTACAATGCGTTACCCAGCTGGATATTTCAGCCAGTCAGATACGTGAGTATCTGAGCAATGGCAGAAGTACCCAGTTTCTGTTACCAGAAGCGCTTAGAGAGAAACTTGAAAAAGCTTATGCCTGATACTGTTACCCCGGCCTATGAGGCCATGAGAGAACTCATTTTAACAACCATCGACGACATGAAAGGTGAACAGGTTGTTGAACTTAATGTAAAAGACAAAACCAGTGTGACTGACTTATTGATTATTGTCAGTGGCACCTCTAGTCGACATGTTAAATCCATTGCTTCAAATATTGCTATGGAAGTTAAAAAAGCAGGCTACCGCTCCCTGGGCGTCGAAGGTGAAGATCAGGGGGAATGGGTGCTGGTTGATCTGGGCGATATTGTGGTACATGTGATGCAGCCTCAGGTACGACAGTTTTATGATCTGGAAAAACTCTGGAGTTTTGATGATCATGATGAGGTCGCCACTGGGTCGAGCTAGCAGGAGCCATTGAATGCGACTATTGCTGCTGGCAGTCGGCCAGAAAATGCCCGCCTGGGTTGAACAGGGCTATAAAGAATATGCGCAACGCATGCCTGCAGAGGCCAAACTGGAACTCATTGAAATCGCTCCTGGTAAGCGTGGTAAAAATGCAGACATCAGGCGAATTATCGAAGAAGAAGGCGCACGGATACAGGCGGTGATTCCCAAATCAGCACATATTGTGGTTCTAGATGTTAAGGGTAAAAATTACAGTACAGAGCAGTTAGCTCAGCGCATGGATAACTGGATGCACAGTGGACAGGATATCTGTCTCCTAGTGGGAGGTCCAGAAGGCTTGTCGAATGAGGTGCGCGCCATGGCGAATGAGAAATGGTCGCTATCCGCGCTCACTTTCCCTCATCCACTTGTCAGGGTCGTGCTGGCGGAGCAGCTTTACCGAGCCTGGTCGGTTTTAAGAAATCACCCCTATCACAGAGCATAGCGGTTTATGAAAATAATAATGACGCTGCGATGAGCGCACAATCTATTCTTGCACAAAATCCCATTACACTTGCTTCAGCTTCACCCAGACGGCGTGAACTGCTGGATCAGATTCATGTCTATTATGAAGTATGCCCTGTGGATATTGATGAATCACGGCGGAGTAATGAAAGCCCAGAAGTGTTTGTGCAAAGACTGGCACAGGAAAAAGCACAGGCAGGCTTTGAATTGCATCCAGAACGTCCGGCGTTAGGCTCAGATACCATTGTGGTTTTTGAACAGCAAATTATGGGTAAGCCGGCTAGTCGACAGCAGGCAGCTAAAATGTTGCAACAATTGTCCGGTCATACGCATCAGGTCATGACGGCAGTTGCTTTGCACTGTGTTGATTTCCAGCAAGTTTTAATCAATACCTCTGAAGTGGAGTTTGCTACACTGAGTCAATCAGAGATAAATGACTATTGTGAAACTGGTGAAGCGGATGATAAGGCAGGTGCTTATGGGATTCAGGGCATAGCAGGTCAGTTTATTAAACAAATAAAGGGTAGCTATTCTGCAATTATGGGCTTACCACTTTATGAAACCGCGAAATTATTAAGGCAGGCGGGCATTACACCAACCTTTGATGCAACTGAAAATTAACGGAATACTATAAAGCACATGAGTAAAGAAATTTTAATAAATGTTACTCCTCAGGAAACACGAGTGGCGATTCTGGAAAACGGCGTATTGCAGGAAGTCTATATTGAGCGCAGTCGCAGTAAAGGACTAGTGGGTAATATTTATAAAGGTAAAGTATGTCGTGTCTTACCCGGAATGGAAGCGGCGTTTGTCGATGTTGGGATGGAGCGAGCGGCTTTTCTTCACGTGTCTGATATTGCACCGAATGGAACGGATAACAAGCCGAATATTTCACAGCTACTTTCCGATGGGCAGGAAGTGCTGGTACAAGTTATTAAAGATCCCATTGGAACTAAAGGGGCACGCTTAACAGCTCATATTACAATACCTTCACGCTATCTGGTGTTTATGCCGAATTCTGCAAATGTTGGCGTGTCTGCCAGAATTGAAGATGAAACAGAGCGCGAACGTTTACGTGATATGTTGATGGAACAGCGGCAGTTATTGGGCGAATCAGGGTATATTATTCGGACAGCAGCAGAAACTGCAACACCGGAATCGATGGTGCAGGACATACTTTTTCTGAATAAATTATGGGGTTCTATTCAGGAGCAGGTGAGAGAAGTTAAATCAGGCCATGTTATTCATGAAGATCTGTCATTGCCGATGCGTGTGCTGCGAGACATGATTGATGATGATCTTGAAAAAATTCGCGTCGACTCACGTGAGACCAGTCGAAAAATGCAGCGTTTTGCTGAAAAGCTTTCACTGGAAGCGCAGAATAAAATTGAACATTATCCTGGCGAGCGGCCGATTTTCGATCTGTATGGAGTTGAAGATGAAATACAGAAAAGTCTTGATCGAAAAACCCTGCTGAAATCCGGAGGTTATCTGATTATTGACCAGACCGAGGCGATGACCACGATTGATGTTAATACCGGCGCATTTGTCGGTCATCGAAACCTGGAAGAAACTATCTTCAAGACGAATCTTGAAGCTGCGCAGGCGATTGCACGGCAATTAAGGCTCAGAAACCTTGGTGGTATTATCATTATTGATTTTATTGATATGGTAGAGGAAGAACATCGCTCGCTGGTGCTTCGCGCTCTGGAAAAGGCCCTGGAAAAAGATCACGCACGCACCCAGGTATGTGAAGTATCATCTCTTGGTCTTGTGGAAATGACGCGTAAGCGAACGCGTGAAAGCCTTGAGCATGTAATGTGTGAAACCTGTCCTACCTGCGAAGGTAAAGGCTATGTGAAAAGTGCGGAAACAGTTTGTTTCGAAGTGTTTCGTGAGATTTTACGGGAGGCCAGACAGTTTGATGCCAGACAGCTACTGGTGCTGGCGGCGCAGGATGTCATCGATATTCTGGTGGATGAAGAGTCAAATAGTCTGGCCGAGCTGGAAGACTTTATTGGTGTACCTATCAAATTGCAAGTTGAGTCGTTGTATACTCAGGAGCAGTTTGATGTGGTGATCATGTAAATCATGTCATGAGTAAATGGTACATTGTCCGATCTCCCTATCAAGAAAAAGAAATTATTCAGGCTTAAGAAAATAAAAAACTGGCTGCTGGCCTTGTTGAGCCTGAGCGTTATTCTTGCAGCAATCAGTTTTACACTGATTCGAATTGCAATCAAATCAATTCCTGATTATAAAGAAAATATTCAACAGACGGTTTCAGAGCAGCTAGGTGTAAGGCTGGAAGTTGGCTCGCTCGATGCCGAGATCTACTGGTTGGTGCCACGATTAAATCTTCTAGACGTCAAAATCTATGATATTGAAAATCATGAGTTGATACTTGAAGTCAATGAAATTGATTTCAGTCTTGACTGGATAAATACGTTAAAAACCAGAATACCTGCTGTGAGTGAAGTTATTCTTGATGGAATGAATTTGCAGATCGGTGTGAATAGTAAATCACAGTTGATTCTGCAGGGGTTTGTTGTTAAAGAAGGTGTCGATCAGGCGATTGAGTCTGCTGCAGTCCATGATGAACAACTTGCATTGCCCATTAGCGAAGAATTAAAGCTGCTAGTTAATAACCTTGATTTCAAAATACTCAATAGTAATGTCAGATTGTTTCATGAAAAATATAAAAATTATAATAAACAATTAACCGATTTTAATCTCAGGTTATTGAATAGTGGTAATGAGCATAAGTTTGAAGTTGATACAGGCTTGTCAGGAGTTTACGGTGATAGGGCGCATTTTATAGTTGAGCTGACAGGAGATCTGTTTGATTATAAAAATTTGCAGGGTGAGGCTTATATGCAGTTGAAAAATATTCACCTTGCACCCTGGATAAATGATTATTGGAAAGGTTCTGCATTAGCTATAAACGCAGATGTTGACACAGAATTGTGGCTCAACTGGCATGCACAGGTTATTACGGATGTTCAGGGGAATTTCAAATTTACAGATATCGCTGTTCATTATCTAGATTCTGTCGTCAAAACTAGAAAGCTTGAGCAGTTAAACGGGCGAGTTAAATGGAGAAAGGAAATTGATGGCTGGTCAATGAATGTCCGTGATATGCAGTCAAGAAGGACAGATCAGGTAATGTTCCAACCGTCAGCAATTTTTCTTAAAATGTCTGATTTAGATCAGCAGTTACATCTACAGGCAGATTTTTTAAGGATAGAAAGTCTGGCTTACTTATCAGGAATGTTATTTAGTCTGGATGAAAGGCAGGTAGACTGGCTAAATCTATTGAATACTCATAAGCCAACTGGTGATTTAAGTAATCTTGATGTCGTATTACCCTTAAAGCAGCCTGAAAATATAAAAATAAATACTGAATTTGATCGCATAGGTTTTGCTTTGCCTGAATCCGAACCTGTTTCAATAAATAACCTGCAAGGTTCGGTTATTTATTATGGTCAGGAAACATGGCTTGCTCTGGAGTCTGATAATGTCAGGCTGGATTTCAATAAGTTATTCAGGAATTCAATAGATATAACTGAATTGAAAGGTATTTTGAAAATATCTTACCCTGAGCAGCAAGTTAATATTCAATCAGACTCGATTATTGCTAATACACCGCATATTAAGACCGAAAATCGCCTCAGACTTGAAGTTAAGGGTGACGCTTCATTTATGGATTTAACCACATATTATAAAGAAGGTAATGCAGCTTACACAGGACTATATCTTCCTGCCGGTATCATGGGGAAGGGCACCGTGTCATGGCTTGATAGAAGTATAAAGTCTGGAGTAATAACTGAAGGTGGCTATCAGTTTTTTGGCAAGCTGACGGATATGCCATTTGCAAACAACGCTGGAATTTCTTTAGCTTACTTCTCTATTGACGATGCCCAGCTTGAATTTCTGGAAGACTGGCCGAGTATTCAGAATATATCGGCGGCTCTTCGGTTTGAAAACAATTCAATGAAAATAGTTGCCGATGCAGGGCAGATTTATAATTCACAATTAAGAAATGTAGACACTACGATTGCCAGCTTTAGTTCACCTCAGCTGAATATATCAGGGGTAGTGGATGCCTCATTAGGGGATATTCCGCAATATCTTCTTAATAGTGGTATTAAGCATGTTATGCCGGAATACATGAACAATCTACAATTGAAGGGTAAAGGGGAGCTTGGTCTGCATCTGGAAATACCTTTAGCCACTCGGAATACGGTTAAATGGTCGGGTGAGTTGTTGACAGATAATGGGGATGTTTTGTTGCAGAATGAGAACTATCGTTTTACTGATGTCACGGGTGAGCTAAAGTTTTCCAATGGTGTATTTAATATAGGTTCGATGACGGCGAATATAGGTACTAAGCCAATCGACGTGAGTCTGAAAACTAACCTTATAGATGAGCTGTTTATTTACTCATTACAGCTTAATGGTGGAATTGATTCAGATAGTGTTCTATCACCACTACCTGAATATAAAAAGTATTTTACAGGGAGTTCAAGCTGGGATGTCAGGCTGGATATTATGGCGGGTCAGCCAGAACCAGAGTTAAGGGTGGCAGTAAAAGCATCTTCGGATTTGTTTGGTATGTCGTCTACTTTTTATGGCCCTTTTGCGAAATCTGAGAATGAAAATTTACCCTTGGAATTTTCATTTCAGTTATATGGTAACGGCAATGTTAAATACGATTTAAATCTGGCAAATGATCGAAAAATATCTTTACATGAATTTGCAGATACCTGGTTGCTAACCGCGGATACACCATCAGTAAAAGGTGCTGCCAATATAGAGAAGAATCAACAGAGTCAGTTTCCGCTTAAAATAGATCTGGATTACCTGGACCTAAATCGCTTTTTACAGGCGAGTTCAGATACGACTCAGGCGAAGATTATGTATCCGCGAGATATACCCTCAATGCAATTTAATACAGAGAGCCTGAAGTGGAAAAACTTTATATTTAATCGCGCTCAGTTTTCAACACGGCAGACAAATGCAGGAATGGAGATTGTAAACTTATGGTTACAGGCTAAAGACTATCAGCTTAATGGTTCTGGAAGCTGGTTGTCTGGCTGGGCGGGGAATCATAATAGCCACTTTTTGGCGACTGCTGATATCGATGATCTGGGGAATATGTTAGGTCAGATTAAACTGACAGAAGGCATAAGTGATACCAGTGGTAAGGTAAATCTGGATGTGAGATGGGCTGGTGCACCTTTTGAATTTAGCTGGAAAGCTTTGAAAGGCAATGCGAATGTTTCATTAAGTGAAGGTGCAATCAAGGATATCGATGTTGGTGCTGGACGTATGTTAGGAATATTTAGCTTGAATACATTTATGTCTCTGGATTTCGCTGATCAGCTGTCCAGTGGATTCTCATTTGATAAAGCAAAAGGTCGATTAAGATTTGATTCGGGTAATGCTTATACAAGAAATTTTTCCATTGAAAGTAAAATCGCTGATATGCAAATTAATGGTACGGTCGATATCGATGCCGGTATTGTAGACCAGGTAGTGAGAGTAAAGCCGCAAATTGCTTCAACGGTTAGTCTGGGTGGTGCAGTGGTAGCAGGGCCTGCTGTTGGCGGTCTGATTTACCTGTTTCACAAGGTATTCGACCCGGACCGGCTCTCTGAGTATGAGTATTCAGTAAAAGGCAGTATTCTGGATCCATCCGTGGAGCTACTTTCACAGCCGGCGATAGGGCAGGAGCAGGATGATGAGGATGATTATGAATAAATTTGTTCTCCATATAATATTTTTAATGACAATTTTTAGCTCGATCAATGTTTTTGCACAGTCGGAAGGTGTAAAATTATCTTCTGAAAGCTGGGAAACTCACCGTCATGGTGAATCGATACTAAAGAATGAAGCTATCGCTAATGTTATTATCGAGTGGTTAAGTAAACCACAGTTATCTCTCGAGATTCGTTATCCGGGAGGTGAGGAAGGTGAGTTGTGGGTGGAAGAGTTAAGAGACTGGCTTGTATCATTAGGTATACCGTCATCAGTAATTCAGTTAGTCCCCGGAAGTGAAGCGAAAGATATTATTAATATGAGCGTAATTGAAGTTGTGAGGATTAAATGAGCAAAGTTGCCGCAATACAGATGTCATCAGGACCTAATATTCAGGCAAATCTTGATGAGGCAGCCAAATTGATAGGGCAGGCTGCATCACAAGGTGCCAAATTAATTGTCTTGCCTGAGAGCTTTTCCCAGATGCCTCTAACAGAAAAAGAAAGAGTTGCGAATGCGGAGCTCCCCGGTGAAGGTCTGGTGCAGAATTTCCTTGCAACGCAATCAGAAAAGAATGCAGCTTGGATTGTTGGTGGCACTATCCCATTAAAAAGTGATGATGCGAACAGGGCTTACTCGACTTGCCTGACATTCAATGACAAAGGTGAGCAGGTTGCACGTTATGACAAAATACATATGTTTGATGTGCTGATTGAACAAAGCAATGAAACTTATAATGAATCAGCGACCACTATGGCGGGTGATAAAACCGTCTTGGTGGATACCCCATTCGGTCGATTGGGATTAAGTGTTTGCTATGATTTGCGCTTTCCTGAGTTATTTAGAATCATGGTCGATGATGGTATGGAAATTTGTGCAATACCGTCAGCATTTACTGCGTTTACCGGCCAGTCGCATTGGGAGCCTTTGATACGTGCAAGAGCAATTGAGAACCAGTGTTATGTGATTGCAGCAGCTCAGGGTGGATATCATGTGAATAATCGTCAGACTTATGGGCACAGTATGATTGTTAACCCTTGGGGTAATATACTCGGAAGTGTGGGAACCGGTCCCGGTGTTGTGTTAACAGAAATCGAAAAAGAAGTGCTGAATACCACACGTAATAATTTTCAGGTGCTTAAGCACAGACGACTAAACTGTAAAATTAGTTAAACGTTTTCACTGTCTAGATGTATGTTGGTCAGCTCAGTTAATGAACTGACCAGCATTGACGTAAATTCACTGTTACATATTTTCAGATAACCTTCTTAGTCAGAACCGTGTCGATCTTAATCAGTACACTAAATCAATACCTAGCGTTTGCCTGAACCCCCTGCCTTCATTAAAACCCAGTCCATGGCACGAGTGCTTAACAGTCTTTTCAGGTAACCCATAAAATAAGTGGGTTTGGTGACGTAATAGCGTGCTTGTGGTCGGGGTGATTCCAGTGCATGCAGTAATCGTTTGTAAACCGCTTCAGGCCCCAGGGTAAAAGGAGCCGCTGCGCCTTCTTTATGCAGGCGTTGCAACATGGACTCATAATTTTCTTTATGGGCGCTATTGTTCTTGTCAATATACTGGTTAAAAGCAATCAGTGCATTTTTCCGGAAGTCACTCAGAATTGGTCCGGGCTCGATCAGACTGACATGAATATTAGTTCCACTAAGTTCCTGTCTTAACGTGTCGCTTAAGCCTTCAAGTGCAAATTTACTGGCATTGTAGGCACCGCGATAGGGCATAGCGGCAAATCCCAGAATAGAGCTATTCTGGATAATGCGTCCATAACCTTGAGTGCGCATTAAAGGTAAAACCATATTGGTGAGCTCAAGGGTGCCAAAGACATTGGTTTCGAACTGTGCACGCAGTGCTTCTCTACTCAGGTCTTCTACAGCGCCCGGCAGGCCGTAAGCGCCATTATTGAACAGACCATAGAGTTTCCCCTGGGTTATTTCATGCAGGCGAATCATGGCATTTTTTATTGATACAGAATCATTAAGGTCTAACTGTAAACTTTGCAGGCCAAGCTGCTTGAGTTTTTGTACATCGTCTGTTTTTCGAGCGCTTGCAATGACCTGATAACCTTGCTGTTGCAGCTGTTGAGCACAGTAAAGTCCGATACCACTAGAGCACCCTGTAATAAGTACCGCCCGTCTGTCAGGCTGATTGTGAGTCAAAAAATTCCCCTGAAATCTATTTTTATCTGTTTATGTGTCGTAATAAGCGGTATTTTGACTGTATAAAATGCCTGTGTAATTGGCAGTAGCCCCGCGGGGCATTATAATAGCGGGCTTTTCACCCTGTCGCATTCAAATTTTTGTTTGCTGGGGTGTCTGATTTTAGCTATTAACTCTGGAATACATTATGCGCAGTCATTACTGTGGTCAGGTCGATGAGAGCCTGGTCGATCAGGAAATAGAATTATGTGGTTGGGTCAACCGTCGTCGAGATCACGGTGGCGTTATTTTTGTTGACTTACGTGACCGTGAAGGTCTGGTTCAGGTGGTATTTGATCCTGATAAACCTGAAATGTTCGCACTGGCTGAGCGTATTCGTAATGAGTATGTATTAAAAGTTAAAGGGCGTGTTCGCCTGCGTGATGAAGCGGCAGTTAACCCGAATCTGAAAACCGGTAAAATTGAAGTGCTGGGCCTTGAGCTCGAGGTGCTGAATGCCTCTGAAACACCTCCATTTCAGTTGGATGATGAAGGTGTTCACGAAGATAATCGTCTGAAATACCGTTATATCGACCTGCGTCGTGACGAAATGCAACAGCGCATGCGTATGCGCTCTCAGGTAACCAGCTTCCTGCGTCGCTATATGGAAGACAATGGCTTCTGGGACATTGAAACACCGATGCTGACCAAGGCGACACCGGAAGGTGCTCGTGACTATCTGGTGCCAAGCCGTACTCATCAGGGCGAATTTTTTGCACTGCCTCAGTCACCGCAGATTTTCAAACAGTTGCTGATGATGTCGGGCATGGATCGTTACTACCAGATCGTACGTTGTTTCCGTGATGAAGACTTGCGTGCTGATCGCCAGCCCGAATTTACCCAGCTGGATATTGAAACTTCCTTTATGGACGAAAATGGCGTGATGGAGATTACCGAGAACATGATTCGTGAACTCTTCGCACATGTACTGGAAGTGGCTCTGCCAAACCCGTTCCCAAGAATGCCTTATTCGGAAGCGATGAATCGTTATGGCTCAGACAAGCCTGATTTGCGGATCGATATGGAGCTTGTGGATATCGGTGATTTGATGGCGGATGTTGAATTTAAGGTATTCTCTGATCCAGCCAAAGATCCTAAAGGACGCCTGGTAGTACTTCGCGTACCGAAAGGGGCCGAGTTGAGCCGTAAGGATATCGATGGCTATACCGATTTTGTGGGTCGTTATGGCGCTAAAGGTCTGGCCTGGATCAAGGTAAATGATGTCAATGCGGGTCGAGAAGGTTTGCAGTCGCCAATCGTTAAGTTCCTGCCAGATGAAGCACTGGATGAAATTATCAAGCGCACGGGAACTGAAACTGGTGACCTGCTGTTCTTCGGTGCGGGTGCTGCCAAGATGGTTAATGAATCCATGGGTGCGCTGCGCGTACAGCTGGGTCATGATCTGGATATGGTGTCTCGTGAATGGAAGCCGCTCTGGGTTGTTGATTTCCCGATGTTTGAATGGAATGAACGTGATGAGCGCTGGGATGCACTGCATCATCCATTTACTTCGCCGAATACTGAAAACCCGGACGAGCTGGCCTCAAATCCTGGTGAAATGCTGTCCCGCGCTTATGATATGGTGCTCAATGGTTGTGAGCTGGGCGGTGGTTCAGTGCGTATTCATGCCACAGATATGCAGCAGAAAGTCTTTGAAATTCTGGGTATTAGTGATGATGAGGCGAATGAAAAGTTCGGCTTCTTGCTAGACGCACTGAAGTATGGTTGCCCGCCTCATGCAGGTCTGGCATTTGGTCTGGATCGTATGGTGATGCTTATGACCGGCGCGGCTTCAATCCGTGATGTGATGGCCTTCCCTAAAACACAGACAGCGGCCTGCCCATTAACTACGGCACCATCTGAAGTCTCTGCAGCACAGCTAAAAGAGCTGAATATTCGTATTCGCAAACCTGTTGCTGAAAGCTAGTCCAGTGGCTGTGACTGTGGGTATACCGCAGTCACAGTGTCATTACTTGAGAAATCTCACGGCATAAATGGGTGGCAGATAGTTGCTCAGGCATTGCCAGCTATCACCCTGATTCTCGCTAATCCATAAATTACCGGTGGTCGAACCCATTAATAGCTGTTCACCGTTGCTATTGATATCCAGTCCATGACGATAAATCAGGTCACCACTAAATTCTGTTGGCAAACCCTGGTCGAGTGTTTCAAACGTCTCGCCGCCATCACGGGTTCGAGTGACTACCAGTTTGCCATCAACCGGCATTCGGCATTCATCTTTAATACCGGGGACAAACCAGGCGCATAGTGGGTCCTCTGGGTGAACCGCTACCGCGAAGCCAAAGGCAGATGGCTGTTTGTTTTCAATTTCCTGCCAGCTTTCTGATGAATCACTCGATTTAAAAATCCCATTGTGGTGTTGAACCCATAAATGGCGGGGATCAGCAGGGCATTGCACCATGCGGTGTGGGTCCTGGATATTCGGGTCGAACTGTTTATCTGGGGGCATAAATGCAGCGCGCATACCCTGAGCTTTGTTCTGCCAGTTCTGGCCGCCATCCTCGGTTTGCCAGACACCGGCGCAGGAGACACCAACGCGGACTAAATCTGGTTTTCCGGGCTGGATACAGATGGAATGAATTCCTGCATGGTCAAAGCCACCACCAAACCATTGCTGTCGGGTTTTATGTTGCCACAGGGGCTGGTTGAGTTGCCAGTTTCTGGCGCCGTTATCAGAGTAGAACAAACCACCGGGAATGGTGCCGGCCCAGAGTATCTGATCATTGTCCGAGCGGGCAAATTCCATTGACCAGATCAGCTCAAGGCTATCGCCCTGTGAGGCATCTTCATGTTTGGGGTAATGGGGCGCAGCAACTTCCTGCCAGCTTTTACCGGCATTATCAGAGCGATGTAGCTTGACCCCAAAATGGCCATGATTCAGTGCGGCATACCAGGTAGGGTTATTGGCAGAGGCCAGTGCCATACTGACGGGAACGCCGGCAAAGTCAGGTGCAGAAAGTGTCAGGTCGTGACTTAGCTGGAACAGGCCTTTACGGGTGCAGATCAGAGCCAGTGTGCTCATGGGTATGTCCTTTAATCAATGCGAGCTGTCCTGTTAAGTGTTCTCAGTTAACCACCAGAAAGCGCCTGGATAATATATATTTCCGAATCGGGGCGTACCGGGTCGCTAAGGTAGACAGGGTCTTCAATTTTTTTTCCATCAATGGAAATCAGCATATGTCGACGAAGCCGTTCCTGATCGTCGAGTATATAATGCTTTAAGGCTTGTTGTGAGCTAAAAAGATTGTTGAAAACTTCCGCCAGTGTGCGGCCATCTACATGTTGCTCTGGGCAATTGATGTGACGTCGCAGATTTTCGGTAAAAATAATATGGGCCATAGGCTAAGCATAGCAGTTAGTGGATAACCGTCTAAATTCTGTAAGATCACCTGGAAAGTCCTAATACCCCCACATAGAGATAGTTGAAATCCGCCACTTAGCCCTTATAGTTTATTAATGAAATCAGCCCGTTCGAGTAACAGCTGTCGTCGTCCTGAATCTGTACTGGTGGTAATATACGTGTCACCTGCTCAGGTTTTGATGTTGCAGCGTAAGCACCCCAGTGGTTTCTGGCAGTCAGTGACGGGAAGTCTGGAGTGGGGCGAGTCGGCGAGTGATTGTGCTCGGCGTGAATTACGGGAAGAAACCGGTATAGATATTCAGCCCATAGATAGTGGACTGGTCAATCAGTTTGAGATTATGCCGCAGTGGCGTCAACGCTATGCAGATGATGTCACTAGTAATCGGGAATATGTTTTTTCGGTGCAGCTGGAATCTGCCCGTGTTCCGGTGCTATGTCCTGATGAGCACATCGCTTTTGAGTGGTTGGATGCAAGGCAGGCAATGGATAGGTGTTTTTCCAGTAGCAATGCTAAGGCAATTGCCCACATTGTACTGGGCAATTGATATAGTTTAAGTTATCACATTTTTATTACAGAGATTTTAAGTTCGTTTTTCGAACCCAAACTAGAGAAAATTATGAGCGCAGTCGCCATACAACCTTATGCATTATTAGACGATGCGGAATGTGAACAGCGAATCCAGACCGCCAAGCAAAAACTGGGAGATCGCCTGGTGATTCTGGGGCATCACTACCAGCGAGATGAAGTATTTCAGTTCTCTGATTTTTCAGGTGACTCTCTGAAGCTTTCTCGTGCCGCTGCGCAGTCTAAAGCCGAATATATTGTCTTCTGTGGTGTGCACTTTATGGCGGAAGTCGCGGATATTTTGTCACGTCCAGAGCAGGTGTCCATTCTTCCCGATATGGCAGCAGGCTGTTCAATGGCAGATATGGCGAATCTGGCAAAAGTTGAAAAGGCCTGGAAAGAACTGTCGTCAGTGATTGATCCGGACGAGTCGGTGACACCGGTAACCTATATTAACTCAGCGGCAGATCTGAAGTCTTTCTGTGGCAGCCATGGTGGTATTGTCTGTACCTCTACTAATGCGCGCCACGTACTGGAATGGTCATTTAGCCAGCGTGAGAAAATTCTGTTTTTCCCTGATCAGCACCTGGGACGTAACACGGGTGCAACCATGGGCATTCCTCTGGAGCAGATGGTGGTTTGGGATTTCGATAAGGAAATGGGAGGCCTGAGCGTTGAGCAGATAAAAAATGCCAGAATGATCCTCTGGAAAGGTTTCTGTTCCGTACATCAGATGTTCACACCGGAGCAGATCGACAACTTCAAGCAGAAGTACCCGGACACCCTGGTAATTTCACATCCAGAAAGTTCTTATGAAGTCTGCCAGAAGTCAGATTATGTGGGATCAACCGAGTACATTATTAATACGATTCGTGATGCCGAGCCCAATACTCGCTGGCTGGTGGCGACAGAACTTAATCTGGTGAACCGCCTTAAAGACCAGTTTGCTGCAGAAGGTAAGGAAGTACATTTTATGTCGCCTACTGTCTGTATGTGCTCGACCATGTTCAGAATCGACCCACAGCATCTGGCCTGGACCCTGGAAAATCTGCTCGATGGCAATGTGGTTAACCAGATTAGTGTACCGGAGGATATTGCTACGAATGCAAAACTGGCACTGGATCGAATGCTCGAAGTTTCACCCTGAGAATCGATTAAGAACAGTGTCAACCTGGGGTAATGCACGTCTGAATGAGTCGCACGAATCGCGTCGACTCAAAAAATAAACACTTTTCAGCTTAAAAACCTTTAAACTTCTGTTTCTTTTGGTTATTTTTAGCTCATGAAAGAAGCGGTCATACTGGTTCACGGGATCTGGATGAATGGCGCGGAAATGTTCCGATTACGCCAGCGTCTGACTGAGGCCGGTTATGAATGCCATCAATTCAAATACCGTTCCCTGAAATGCAGCCCGGAAGAAAACGCCGAGCAGCTGTATAACTTTACCCATTCACTCGATGCGCATGTCGTGCATTTTGTCTGTCATTCGCTGGGTGGGCTGGTACTTCTGCATCTATTCGATAAACACCTGGTGAGCAAAAAAGGCCGTGTGGTTTTTCTTGGCGTACCGGTTAATGGTAGTCAGGTTGCGCGCCGTCTGAATAGCCATATGATTACTCGTTGGGCAGTTGGGCGCAGTATCGAGCATGGCCTGTTAGGGGATCGCCCGGTATGGAAAAAATGGCGTGACCTTGGGGTAATTTCCGGTAATTTTCCATTGGGCGTCGGGCTGGTTGTGGGTGGGCCTGAGCTGCCGCATGATGGCACTGTGTCAGTTGAAGAAACCTATCTGGGTGGCGCCACTGATTATCTCACCATGACGGTGAACCATTTTGGCCTGTTATATTCTGAGGAGGTCGCCACACAGGTAGTGACATTCTTACGCGCCGGGAAATTTGGTGATCTGGCGACCAATCTTTTGTTTGATGCCACAGGCTAGTGTCAGACGGGTATTCGTGATGCCAGTCTGAGGAAAGTCTAGAAAAGATCTTTCCCCAGTCAGCATCAGAGAGCGGCGACATCTTCTGCACGCTGATTATTAAGTTATAAACCTAGTGCTTTAAGCTGTATAGTTTCATGTGGTTTTTCTGACCTGCTGATTCTCGTCATTACTATTCCGCATTAACATGACGCATGGTGTGGTTTGAGTGAATATGTGATCAACGCCCTGGTGCTTGCTTAACCTGCTGATAGCAAAATGCTAAACTGCGATCTGTTAAAATGTCTGTCGTTCGATAGGGCGTCTGTCTTCTTAAGAGGGGTTTATGGCTGGGCATAGTAAATGGGCGAATATCAAGCATCGCAAGGCTGCACAGGATAAAAAGCGCGGTAAGATATTCACCAAGCTAATCCGTGAAATTACAGTTGCTGCCAGAGCTGGTGGTGGCGGAGATCTGGACGCAAATCCCCGTCTCAGGCTTGCGGTTGATAAGGCGTTAACCGCCAATATGACAAAGGACACTATTGAACGAGCAATTAAACGAGGCACCGGTGAGGGAGATACTACTCACTACGAAGAAATTCGTTATGAAGGCTATGGCCCCGGAGGCACCGCGGTGATGGTGGATTGCATGACGGACAATCGCAATCGAACGGTCTCAGAAGTGCGTCATGCCTTTAGTAAATGTGGTGGAAATCTAGGTACTGATGGTTCTGTGGCGTATATGTTTGATAAAGTGGGTATGTTAAGTTTTCCACCAGGTAGTGATGAAGAGCGCATTATGGAAGTTGCACTGGATGCGGGTGCAGAGGATGTGCAGGCACAGCAGGATGGAAGCATTGAGGTAGTGACTACAGTGGATATGTTGAGTGATGTGAACAAGGCCATGCAGGCTGCATTCCTGTCACCAGAAAATGCTGAAGTTATTGAGAAAGCCGATAACGAAATATCAGTCGTGCTGGATGATGCTGAGAAAATTCTTCGACTGATCGATATGCTAGAGGACCTGGATGATGTTCAGGAAGTGCACACCAACGCCGACTTCTCAGAGGAAGTGATGGCGCAACTGAATGAAGCAGGATAATTGAAAACACGAATACTGGGTATAGATCCGGGCTCCCGACAGACTGGCTATGGCATTATTGACTCCGATGGCATGCAGTCGAGTCATGTAGAAAGTGGCTGCATTTATGCCAAGGGTGATAACTTTGCGGAGCGCCTGGGGTATATTTTTCAACATGTCAGTGAGCTCATTGTGACGTTTCAGCCGACCGAGCTGTCGATTGAGCAGGTTTTTGTTAATAAAAATGTCGATTCAGCACTGAAGCTGGGGCAGGCCAGGGGAGCCGCAATATGCGCTGCAGTGCAGGGCGGTCTAAAGGTTCACGAGTACACGCCAAAAGCGGTAAAAAGCGCCGTGGTGGGAACTGGTAACGCAACCAAGGAGCAGGTTCAGCACATGATGTCGATGTTGTTGAAACTGGAAAAAAATTTACAGGCCGACCAGGCAGATGCTCTGGGGATTGCCTTATGTCATGCACATAACCGGTTGCTGGCAGGTAAGGTACCACTGCCATCGCGTCGTCGCAGTAAAGGTCGCTGGCTCTAATTGATTGACTATTTACGGCGGCTTTAAAGAATCCACCAGAGAGAACATGACTAAATGATAGGTAGAATTCACGGTAAGATCATTGAGAAACAACCACCCCAATTGTTAATTGATGTGCAGGGTGTTGGTTATGAAGTTGATGCGCCAATGTCGACGTTTTATCAATTACCCAATATGGGCGAGGTGGTTACTTTACATACACATCTGGTAGTACGTGAAGATGCGCATTTATTATTTGGTTTTGCGAGCCTGTCAGAACGCAGTCTGTTTCGCACGCTGATAAAAATTAATGGTGTAGGTGCCAAGTTGGCGCTGACCATTCTCTCAGGTATGAATGCTGATGAGTTTATTGGTTGTGTACAGGATAATGATGCAGCTGCGCTGGTCAGATTGCCCGGTGTGGGTAAAAAAACTGCAGAGCGTCTGATTGTTGAATTACGTGATAAGTTAAAAGATCAGATAATAGATGCCAGCCCAGCGGGTAGTGTATCTAATAATGAGTTGCTTCAGCCTGTGAGTCGTCCTTCCGGAGATGCCGTGAGTGCATTAATTGCTCTGGGCTACAAGCCACAGGAAGCGAGTCGTATGGTGCGTGCGATTGATACAGAAGGGCAGACGACCGAAGAAATTATTCGTCTCAGCTTACAGGCTGCTGCCAAGAAATAAATGAGAATTAATGGATAATCCATGAACGAACGTATTATTACCGCGCAGGCGTCTCATGACGAAGAAACCGTCGATCATGCGATCCGCCCAAAACTGCTGACTGATTATTCAGGGCAGCCAATAGCCTCTGAGCAGCTGGATATTTTTATCCCGGCTGCTCGTAATCGTGGCGAAGCACTGGATCATGTGTTGATTTTCGGCCCTCCCGGCCTGGGTAAAACCACATTGGCTCATATTATTGCGAATGAAATGGGCGTTAATCTAAGGCAGACCTCGGGGCCGGTGCTGGAAAAACCTGGTGACCTGGCGGCCTTGCTGACAAACCTGGAGCCACACGATGTCTTATTTGTAGATGAAATTCATCGTCTGAGCCCGGTTGTGGAAGAAGTGCTGTACCCGGCAATGGAAGATTATCAGCTCGATATCATGATTGGAGAGGGCCCAGCAGCTCGCTCAATTAAACTCGACCTGCCACCGTTCACGTTGGTGGGTGCAACCACAAGAGCCGGCGCTCTGACTTCGCCACTACGCGACCGTTTTGGTATCAGTCTGAGACTGGAGTTTTACAATATCAGTGATCTGAGCGCTATCGTAACGCGTTCTGCACATATCCTGGGCGTTACCATTGATGCAGAGGGTGCGCAGGAAGTTGCTCGACGTGCGCGAGGCACACCACGAATTGCGAATCGTTTGCTGCGTCGGGTCAGGGATTATGCCGAGGTAAAAGCCAATGGAGCAGTGGACAAGCAAATTGCTGCCAGTGCACTGGATATGTTGAAAGTAGATTCTTACGGTTTTGATAATATGGATCGTAATTTATTGAATACCATTATCGATAAATTCAGTGGTGGCCCGGTGGGCGTAGAAAATCTCGCCGCCGCAATTGGTGAAGAACGGGATACCATTGAAGATGTGATTGAACCTTATTTGATCCAGCAGGGTTTTCTTATGCGAACACCTCGTGGTCGTGTGGCAACGGCAAATGCGTATCGACATTTTGGTTTAAAACCACCGGCGACACCTGAAATTGCAGATGATCTGTTTGTGGGTGAGGCTGATTGATTAATTGTCATAAGTAAATCGATAAATTGACAGTCAATCATTCTACAGACAGTAGAAATCTAACATAGGTCACAACAGAGTTGGCCTGAATATTTAAAATGAATTATTTAAAAAATTACGGAATAGAAAATGAACTTTGAATGGCCGCTACGCGTCTATTACGAAGATACCGATTCAGGTGGCGTGGTGTATTACGCCAACTATCTTAAATTTATGGAACGGGCTCGCACTGAATATCTACGGCATCTGGGGTTTCAGCAGGATCAACTGATTGAACAGCAAAACACCATTTTTGCAGTACGCTCGATTCAGCTGGATTACATTAGTCCCGCACGGTTTAATGATGAACTGGTGGCAACAGCAAAAATTATAGAAATGAAAAAAGCCAGTATGTTATTTGAACAACGCGTTTATCGAAAACAACAAGCCGAACAGACGCTCTGTCAAGGCACTATTCGTATTGCCTGCCTGAAAGCAGATACATTCAAACCTGTCGCCATACCTAAAGCTATTTTGGAGATCGCACGTGTCGACTGATCTATCACTGATTACATTAATTGCCGATGCCAGTATTCTAGTGCAGCTAGTTATGCTGGTACTGCTTCTGGCTTCGGTTATTTCCTGGTTTATTATTTTTCAGAAAAATAAACTATTAAAAAACGTAGCGTCTGATGCTTCACGATTTGAAGATCAGTTCTGGTCAGGTGGTGACCTGAGTGAGCTTTATACGACTCTCAGTAGGCGTCGTCTTGATCGAGAAGGTATGGAAAAAGTATTTGAAACCGGCTTTGCAGAATTTGCCCGTTCCTATAAAACAACGGATGATCCCGCCTTTATGATGGCCAGTATCCAACGCAGCATGAAAGTCGTTTTGTCTCGTGAAGAAGATAAACTGGAATCAAATTTATCCTTGTTAGCGACCATTGGTTCAACCAGCCCCTATGTGGGTCTGTTTGGAACCGTCTGGGGTATTATGAATTCATTTACCGCGCTGGGTGCGGTGCAAAATGCTTCTTTGAATATGGTTGCACCGGGTATTGCTGAAGCACTTATTGCAACGGCTATGGGGTTATTTGCGGCGATTCCAGCGGTTATTGCTTACAATCGTTATTCTGATCAGGTTGAACGCCTGATTGGTCGATATGAAAATTTCATGGAAGAATTTACCACGGTATTACAGCGTCAGTCGCAGAAGAAAATAGCTGAGAAAAAAGCGGCGGCTGCGGTAGCTAATACAAATACCGCCGAGGCTGACTGAGTTATGGCTTCTGCTAAAAAACGTCGCCCTATGTCCGACATCAATGTTGTGCCCTACATTGATGTAATGCTGGTACTACTCATTATCTTTATGATTACCGCGCCGATTGTACAGCAGGGTGTGGAAATAGATTTACCACAGGCAGCGGCGAAACCCATGTCACCAGATCAGGATGAACCGGTCATTGTTTCGGTTGACAAGAAAGGCGATTTTTATCTTGATATCGGCGATAACCCGGATAAGCCTATCGATGCACAATTAATGGTGAATCGTGTGGCAGCAGTGCGTCAACTCAAACCCAATGTGCCGGTACTGGTTAGAGGTGATCGCGAAGTGGGTTATGGCAGTGTGATTGATGCCATGGTGTTACTGCAACGAGCAGGTGTTGAAAAAGTTGGCCTGATGACGGAGCAGCCGGAAAACTAATATGCACGCCAGTTTACTTTCACAAATCAAACAGCACCCATTGATGTTTGCCTTATCCATTGGTTTGCATCTGATTCTACTGGCGATATTAACCTTTAGCCTAAGCCATACAACAGCACCTAAAATGCCGCAAGCGCAGAAAGTTAATACAGTAAAGGCAGTGGCGATCGATGCCAGTGTGGTAGAAAGTGAATTGCAGAAGCTCAAGCAGGCAGAAGAGAGAAAGCAACAGCAGCAGATTGCGCAAAAAAACAAGCTGGATCAGGAAGCTAAAAAAGCACGCGAAAAGCGCAAGCAGGAAGAGAAACGACTGGCTGATTTAAAGCGTAAGCAACAACAGCAAAAGAAAGAAATCGCCCAACGTGAAAAAGAACGAGCAAAGAAGGCTAAGGCAGAAAAAGAAAAAAAACAGAAAGAGCTGGCTAAATTAAAACAGCAGCAACAGGAACTGGAAAAGAAACGCCTGGCCGAACAGCAGCGTTTGCAGGAGCTGGAAAACAAACGTAAAGCGGAAGAAGAAGCTATCCGTAACAAAAAGCTCGCTGAAGAAGCTGAACAAAGACGACAACAGCAGGAACTGGAAATGCGCCAGCAAATGTTGGAAGAGGAACGTCGGCTTGCCAAACAGAGTGCAGAAAATCAACGCCTGCTTATTCAATATATTGCAATGATTCAACGTAAAGTTGAACAAAACTGGAATGCACCTGCTAACATGACCTCAGGGTGGTCCTGTGAAATAATGGTGGAGCAAAACCGTTTTGGTGATGTGCAGTCCGTACAGATGAAACAGTGTACCGGTAGTGACGCATTTAAGAGTACGGTTGAACGTGCAGTTAGAAAAGCATCACCATTACCCGAAGCACCGAATAATGATATTTTTGAGAAAAGACTGAACTTTATCTTCAGACCAGAAGTATGAGCAAAATAATAATGTCAGTGAAATTTTTATTAGTACTAGTCGTTATGTTTCTACCCAGTGTGGAAGCCGCGTTACGTGTTGAGATAACCAAGGGGGCAGATGGTGCTATACCTATCGCCATTGTGCCGTTTGAGCGGCTAGGACAGCCTGTTGAGGTTGCTGGTGATGTTGATGCCATTGTTATGGCGGATTTACAACGGAGTGGACAGTTTTCGCCTATTGCAAAAAACAAGCTTGTTGCGATGCCCCAGGATTTGTCAGAGGTTAATTACAAAACCTGGCGAGTCGCGGGAATTGATCATCTGGTGATTGGTAAGCTGAATGTGGTCAAGCCAAACCAGTATGAAGTAAGTTTCAGGTTACTGGATGTTTTTAAAGGCGTGCAGGTGCTGGGTTACCAGTTTGCAGCGACTGATCATACACTGCGGAGTGTGAGTCATCATATTAGTGATCTTATTTACGAAAAAATAACTGGCCAGAAAGGCGCGTTTGAAACCAAAATTGCCTATGTGACGGCAGAGCGAAAGCAGGGTATGCAGCCTTCTTATAAGCTCCAGGTAGCGGATACCGATGGCTATAATGCGCAAACCGTTTTGAGCTCGAGCCAACCAATTATGTCTCCTGCCTGGTCACCGGATGGCAGTCACCTGGCTTATGTTAGCTTTGAGAAGCGTAAGGCAGAAATTTTTGTGCAGAACTTATTTAGCCAGCAACGCCAGAAAGTGTCTGCATTTGATGGTATTAACGGTGCACCGGTGTGGTCTCCCGATGGTAAAAAGCTGGCACTCACGCTTTCCAAGGCGGGTAACCCGGATATTTATATCCTTGATCTTGCCAGTCGAAAGCTTCACCAGGTTACACGTCACTGGGGCATAGATACTGAACCATCATGGCTGCCGGATGGCAACCAGCTGGTGTTTACGTCGAGTCGAACCGGTAAACCGCAGATATATCAGGTCTCTGTTAAGGGTGGGCAGCCACGTCGCCTGACATTCGAAGGAAAATATAATGCTAGCGCCGAAGTGTCACCAGATGGGCGCAATCTGGTGTTTGTCCAGGGTGAAGGTAATGTTTTCAAAATTGTGAGTATGGATCTGCAGAGCGGCTTTATGCAGGTGCTGACTGATGGCCCACTGGATGAATCTCCCAGTTTTGCGCCCAATGGTAGCATGATCCTGTATGCCACCACGGACCAGCATCAGGGTGTGCTGGCAGCGGTTTCCAGTGATGGACGCTTTAAACAGAAGCTGGTTCTATCAGAAGGAGATGTAAGAGAGCCCACCTGGGGACCATTTGGGCGTTAGTTTTGAGCTGGTTAGAGAGTTGATTAACGCACTCTATTTGAGAACAGAATTACAGAAAAAGACGTTGTACGGTGATAGCGTTGACACGCTTTGGTTAAAGAGCTTAAACAGGTTTCTGGGGATGCTAGCTCGATTAAGTTAATCGCCAGGGTTAGATATATTAATTTGGGAGAAATAACATGGCTACACGCAATATACTTTCTGTGCTGATGGTGGCGGGTTTGCTAAGCGCCTGTGACCCACAGAACGTGAAACAGGATGATGGCACCTCAGGCACTGCAGCTGATGCAAGCCAGCAGGCTGAGGGTGGCGCGCAGACGGGCGGGCTATATGGTTCGGGTCTTAATGGTGGAACGGCCTTATCTGCGGCCAACGTCTCGTATGAAAAGTCAGCAATTAATGATGTGAACAGTGTGCTGGCAGAAAAAGTGATTTATTTCGAGTACGACAGCGACCAGATCAGTGTCGATTATCAGGCGTTAATTGTCCATCATGGTAAATACCTGGCGGCGAATCCTGATATGACGGTGCGCCTGGAAGGTCATGCCGATGAGCGAGGTAGCCGTGAGTATAATGTTGCACTAGCGAATCGACGGGCTCAGGCAGTCAGGCGTCTGGTGTTATTCCAGGGGGTAGCCGCGGATCAGGTCACGGTAATCAGTTACGGTGAAGAGAAACCCGTGGCGCTGGGTCATGATGAGGAGTCCTGGCGTATTAATCGTCGTGTTGAGCTAGTGTATGAAGCGCGTTAACATAGCGTCCTGTGGGGCAACAGGAACTCACATGTTATTCAACTGCCAAACAGGCGAGATTTATGTCTTCAATATCATTAAGGTCATCTTTTAGTTCCCTGATCGGGTTTATATTACTGGCATCTTCATCTGCAACGGTGCTTGCAGAGAGTGTAGAGCAACGACTAGCGCGGCTAGAAAACCTGATGAACAGCCAGGTACTAATGGAGCAGTCGCAGCGCATGGAACAAATACAGCAGGAGCTCTCCAGCTTACGTGAAATGCTGGAGCGACAGGATCACCAGCTAAATATGATCAAACAGCGGCAGCGTAACCTGTATCAGGATATGGACAGGCGTTTACATGACCTGGAAATTAAGGGTGGAGGTGCTTCATCCAGTGGCCAGAGTGTGGCGCCTGTAGATGCTCCAGATAATAGTCTTTCGCCAGTACCAGCACCAGTGCCTGCGCCAGAAACTACGGCTAGCAGTACAGCGGCTCCAGTGGCAGCTCCTGTCGCCGGTGATAAGCATGGTAAAGCGGCTTATGGCCAGGCCTTTAATACTCTCAAGCAGGGTAAATACCAGGAGGCTATACAGTCATTCCGTGGCTTTTTACAAAGCTACCCAGATAGTATTTATGGTAGTAATGCCCAATACTGGCTAGGCGAAGCTTTTTCAGCATCACGAGACTATCAGTCAGCCTTGAGTGAATTTCAGAAAGTGGTGAGCCAGTATCCTCAAAGTAATAAGGTTGAAGGGGCGATGCTAAAAATTGGCTATACCTATTATGAGCTCCAGGACTGGGCTTCGGCAAAAACTGCGCTGGAACAGGTGGTTAATAAGTATCCGGGTAGTACAGTGGCGAGAAAAGCCAAAGAGCGTCTACAACGTATTCTGCGTGAAGGACACTAGATTGCTGGTTTTCTCGGGAGGGTCTGATGTCTGACGCTCAATTAGCTGAATCTCGCTTACGTATTACAGAAATTTTCTATTCTCTACAGGGTGAGTCTTCTTATGTGGGGCAACCTACGGTGTTTGTGCGCCTGACGGGGTGTCCACTGCGCTGTGTTTACTGTGACACGGACTATGCATTCACTGGTGGTGAAGCTATGGATATAGCGCAGGTGATGCAGCAGATAGCTCAATATCAGACTAAATATGTCTGTGTTACCGGCGGTGAGCCACTGGCACAGAAAAATTGCCTTTTGCTCCTCAGTGAGTTGTGTGATCAGGGCTATAAAGTCTCGCTGGAGACATCAGGAGCAATGGATATCAGTTCTGTCGATTCTCGTGTAAAACGGATCATGGATATCAAAACGCCGGCATCTGCTGAAGAAAGCAAAAATCGATATGAAAATATTGCTCAGCTTACTGATCATGATGAAGTGAAGTTTGTGTTGTGTAACCGTGAAGATTACGACTGGGCAAAGTCTATGGTTCAACACTATAAGCTAACCAGTAAATGTCAGGTATTATTTTCTCCCGAGCATCAGGGTTTGTCCCCCAGTGACCTGGCGGACTGGATCATAGAAGATCAGCTGGGTATTCGTTTTCAGCTGCAGTTACATAAATACTTGTGGAATAATGAACCTGGCAGATGAGTAAGCAGAACAAAAAAGCGGTAGTGCTGGTATCTGGTGGTCTCGACTCGGCAACCGTACTGGCTATGGCCAGGGCTCAGGGCTTTGAATGCTATGCGCTGAGCTTTGATTATGGTCAGCGTCACAGTGCAGAGCTTGAAGCGGCCAAACGGGTTGCTGAGGCTTACGGTGCTGTCGAGCATCAGGTGATTCACCTGGATCTTAATAAGTTTGGTGGATCAGCTCTTACCGATAGCCGCATAGATGTTCCTACAGAGCCTGGCGAGGGTATCCCAGTGACCTATGTGCCGGCCAGAAACACGATTTTTCTGTCGATGGCCCTGGCCTGGGCTGAAGTGCTGCAATCGGATGACATTTTTATTGGTGTAAATGCGGTTGATTATTCAGGTTACCCGGACTGTCGGCCTGAATTTATCAGGGCCTATGAAAATATGGCGAATCTGGCGACTAAAGCAGGCGTCGAAGGGCATTCGCTACAGATTCATACCCCACTAATTGACCTGACGAAGGCACAGATTATTCAGCAGGGAAGTCAGCTGGGGGTGGATTATGGTATTACGGTCTCCTGTTATGCGGCTGACTTTCAGGGTAAAGCCTGTGGTCAGTGTGACTCTTGTCGGCTGCGCCGTAAAGGCTTTGAGGAGGCGGGTGTTGAGGATCCGACGGTCTATCAGGTTTAGTCCGTATTATTAATAAAAAATTTGTCTTATATGGCTTGTAATTTCAGTTAATTCCGGTAACATACGCGCCTTCCTGAAGAGGCAAAGCTTCCAAGAAGCAGGTAAACAATACGGGCCGTTAGCTCAGTTGGTAGAGCAGTGGACTTTTAATCCATTGGTCCTGCGTTCGAGTCGCAGACGGCCCACCATATTCTAAAAAACCTGTCAGTTTCTGGCAGGTTTTTTTTTGCTTCAAATTCTTAATGTCGTGAAAGGCGTAAAGCAGTTTGGTGCGCAAATGCACACAAATAAATGCAAAAAATACAGATGAGATTGTCGATTCAAGTTACTGGTATTTTGGTTTATTTAGGCCTATGCCGTGGATCCCCGGCATAGGCACTCGAGGGTGACTTGTTCGCTGAATAAAAATGGCTTTTCAATTGAAGCTTTGACTTAAAAAATGGATTATTTGTTTGCAGCACATGTAATGGAATAACCACAAACTAGTGTGTATTTGCGGACTACGGCTTTTATCAATATACGAAAGGCAAAAAAAAGCCCGGCAAATGCCGGGCTTCTTCAGGTTTAGCGAAGTGCTAATTACTTACGAACACCTGGGCCGTTCATAGTCAGGCCGTTGCTCATGTAAGTATGGAAGTACTCAAGCGCACGGTACTCAGCGCTTTGTGCCTTAAATGGCTTGGCGCGAACCTGCTTGTTACAACCACCGTAACGACGGTGCAGTGTACCCATGCCATCACCTGACTTGCTAGCCAGTGACCACTTGTTACGGTAAACGGGGAAGTGCGAAGTATGACCCAGTGCTGGGCTCAGGATGTCCGCACGGATCTTGTTACCGGCATTGTAGTAGTGGCAGTCAGCGCATGACATATTGAGCTGGCCACGCTTAGCGTAGAAGTGCTTTTTGCCGCGCTCGTACCACTGCAGTGACTCAGGCGTGTCAACAACATTAACGGAACCTTTCTTGCCGCGAGTCTTGTAAGACAGATAAGCAGACAGGTGTGCAATGGCGCCAGTTTTGTATTTAAGTGGCTTCTCACCATTCTTCTCACGACATTCATTAATCGCAAGCTCAACCGTGATAACTTCATTGCGCTTGGCATCGAAGTAAGGGTATGTGTGAGTCATACCCTTTTCTGCTTCTGGAAAGCAGCTCGCGTATGTCTTGCCATTTGCGAATGGAGTGTTAAACAGTGTTTCACCCTTATCGATGAAAATTTCGTAAGGAGGAAAATCTTCAAATGCTTCCCATTGGTCACGAGAGGCTTTGTCGATTGAGTAAACACCGTTGGTGAAATCCTGAAGGGGAACATCAGAAAAACGACTAGTGTAGTATTTTCTGAAATCTTTCAGGTCTTTTTCCGGGCTTGCTGCAATGCCCGCCAACGGAGCGGCTAGCATGCAAAGCGCAGAAGCAATGACTGCAATTTTTTTCATAATTATTACCTTTGGTTTTGTTCTAAACGAGATCTGAATTTGGAAGATTATTTAATTTTCGCTTCTACAGAGTCGCTTTCGCCTTTGTTATCAACCCAGCTCATTTTCAGTGTGTCGCCGGCTTTGGCGCCATTAAACTTGAATGAAAGGTATGGGTTTTTGGAGATTGCAGTTCCCCAGTCAGCTGTCAGAACATTGTTGCCATTGAGGCTACAGGTAACTTCCTGAATAAAGTGTGCAGGAATTTTTTTGCCAGTTTTCTTGTCTTTGCGCTGACCTGTTTCCATTGCGTGGCTGATCAGAGCCTTAACAACAGTTTCGCCGCCTTTTAACTTTGCGCGTACTTTAATTGATTTTGCCATGATTGTTTCCTCTCAACTGAATTAGCCGCCGCAGCCGCCGATAGTGACTTTAACTTCTTGCTTGCTGCTGTACAGTTTGCCGCCAGCTTTTACAACGACAACGACATCAGATGTTTTACTCATTTTCACACGAGTAGAAACAAAACCAGCTGCATTACTACCCATATTGAAAGTAGCTGTTAAAGGCGTTGGGTTTCCAGGAATCAGTATGCTGATAGCTTCAGTAGCATCAATGTTGCTTGTGACAGTAATAGGAACTACTGCGCCATTTTCGGCAATTTCTGGTGCTTTCAGAGCAATGTCTGAGCTATCCGTCATAGCGTCGCTACCAAATGTGCCGCTTACAGCCGTATTTACATCTGTTGCTTCGAAAGCAGCTTTTGGCCATGCAGCCATAACTGCGCGAGGAGTAATCAGGCCTGCACTAACTGCTACACCAAGTGCACCAGCGGCTGCAGAACTCTTGATAAAAGATCTACGATTTGTATTCATGTGGGTGTACCTTTAACTTATAACGTTTGAATAAACTCAACAACTTTGTCTAATTCGGAATCACTGAGAATCTCATGTGCACCGAAAGGAGGCATTATTGTGTTAGGGTTGTTTTTACGTGCATCAGAAATTTGAGCACGGAGTTTACTCTTATCAGGAAATCTAGCTTTCATGGCAACGAGTGGTGGTCCAATGTTACCTGGTAGAGAGCCGCCTTCTATCTGGTGACAGGCCAGGCAGTTTCCTTTTTTACGATCGAAGGCAATTTTCTTACCTTGTTCTACTACAGAAGCTTCCGCTGCTGTGGAGACACTCGGCAATGCAATAGCAAGTGAGCCTAATAATGCAGCAACAGAAGTTGCTGTAGAAATGGCTTTAGCGGTGTACCGCATAGTTCACTCCTCATTTGTGTGTGTATACGTGGATTAATAAAAAAACCAGTCATTGAATAGTACTCAGATAAAATATTCCATTGTTCTGCAGATTATTAGTTTTAAACTGTGATTTCACATTTGCGAAACCAGCTTCCACTCAAATCTGTTACTAGCTCTTATATTTATATATTGACTGGTTAAAGTAGCATAACCATTTCAACGCTGATATCAAGTA
>JBFHVQ010000012.1:0-49389 GCA_041589455.1 Gammaproteobacteria bacterium
CATAACTCACTCTCAGAAATTGAGCCGCAAGTATACTCAAACCCGAGTAAAATAGTCAAGTATTATACAGTAGGCTAAGTAATTAAAAACTAAGGCTTTTCAGAAGAGGTATCAGGGGCTTCAGAAGCAGTAGCCGTGGTATTTACCTCTAATTCTGATTCATGTGCATCAGTATGGATTTCCAGAGCACCCAGTTTAGGCAACTGAATATCATCTAGCTCAGCATCCAGGGCCTTAAGGGATTTACACATACGCTCCATTTTCTCGTCCATCACATGGATATGATCAAGCATGCAGTTAATCGCAGTAGCGACAGGGTCAGGCGCATCCTGAACCACACCATAGGCATCAAAACCCATTTTCTTGGCTGTTTTAGCTCTCTGACTCGCCTTTTCTGATTTATCGCGTTCAATAACCCGCCCTGGCACACCAACCACCGTTGCGCCGTCGGGCACATCCTTGGTCACTACTGCATTGGAGCCAATCCGACTTCCTGAACTAATAGTAATTGGACCCAACACTTTTGCCCCAGCGCCGATAACGACATTATTCTTTACTGTTGGGTGACGCTTGCCTGACGTCCAGCTGGTTCCTCCAAGGGTCACACCATGATAAAGCGTGACATCATCACCAATTTCAGCGGTTTCACCAATAACTATGCCGGTTCCATGATCAATAAAGAAACGTCGGCCAATCACTGCACCTGGGTGAATTTCGATGCCTGTGTACCAGCGAACAATATTGGCAAGTACCCGTGCCAGCCATTTCATATTACGTTTATGGAGCCCATGAGCAACGCGGTGAAAAATCAGCGCATGGATACCAGGATAGGTAGTTATAATTTCAAAAAAATTACGCGCAGCCGGGTCGCGCTCAAAAACGCTATTGATATCCTCTTTAAGATCTTTGAAAAATGCGCTCACGGCTTCTCACTTTTATTGGTTTCCAGAAATCTCTTATATATTAACATGTCAGCAAGAATCTGCTTATACGATCGAGCGCCTGCTGCAATTTTTCTATTGATTGGGTATAGGCAAAACGTACATAACGCTCTGACTGAAAATCACCAAAATCCTTGCCCGGCGTTATTGCCACATGGGCGTCATTCAGTAGGCGCTGACAGAACTTAAAGCTATTGTCAGTAAAACTCGATACATCCGCATAGATATAAAACGCACCACCGGGTTTAACCTTCACGTTAAAGCCCAGAGAAGTAAGCCCTTGCAGAAGAAAATCACGGCGCTGTTTAAGCTCATCTTTACGACAACTTAATTCAGATAAGTTGCGATTGCTAAACGCTGCCAGTGCCGCATACTGAGAAATGGTAGGCGCTGCTAAAAACAAATTTTGAGCGAGTCGATCAACCACCGTGATATAGTCGTCAGGTACAACTAGCCAGCCCAGACGCCAACCTGTCATATTAAAATACTTGGAAAAGCTGTTTACGATAAACACGTTTTGACTCAGAGAAGCCGCGGTAAAATTCCGGCTTTCATACACCAGACCCTGATATATTTCATCAACAATTAAAGCACCATTATTTAACTCAACCTGCTTGATGATTTGCTGCATCTCATTTTTATCGATCAGCGTTCCTGTAGGATTAGATGGGGAGGCAATTAAAACGGCAACTGTCTGTTGCTCCCAGTGTGCCTTTATATGTTGATGGGTTATCTGAAACTGGCTTTGTTCATCCACCTGAATGCTTTTGGTCACTCCATCCAGCAAATGCACAAAATGCCGGTTGCACGGATACCCGGGTTCCGCCATTAACACCATATCACCAGGATCGACAATCGCTGACAATGCAAGCTGTAAGGCACCAGAGGCCCCTGGAGTGATAACTATATTTTTTGCTTCGACAACGGCATCAAGCTGTTTATGATAATAACCAGAAATGGCTTCACGGAGTTCCGCAAGACCGGTAGCGGGTGTATAAAACGTTTTCCCCTGATCTATTGCCTGGCGGGCCGCCGCTTTTACACTTTCTGGTGTATCGAAATCAGGCTCACCCACTTCAAGATGAATAACATCATGCCCCTGTGACTCAAGCTGTTGAGCTTTAGCCAGAATATCCATGACATGAAAAGGCCGTATAGATTTGGCGCGTGATGATATTTTATTCTGACTCACTAAATTACCCTGATCAATGTAGTAGCGCTCGATTCCATTGTTGAAGTCTATTAATATATATTATCAACCGTACCCAGCCTTAACCCCTGTAGTCCTGAGCCTATGATAAAACTGATAAAAACCACCTTAATCCTGCTATTGGCAAGCACCCTGTTGCCCACTAAGGTTTTTGCATTACCCGAGACTAACCCGGTGCCCGGCGGCATTGTACTGTTACCCTTAAAGAATAACCAGATTGCCAGCAGTGCGCGTTATGACAACAAACGCCTGGCAAGTATACAGGAAGACGGCATTACCTATTTACTGGTTGGCGTCCCCCTGTCGAGCAAGCCCGGCATCCATAAGGTGCAGGTTACAACAACTGAAAACCTGCAACAGCAACTCAGTTTTGAAGTACAACCCAAAACTTACAAAGCCCAGTACCTGACCATTAAAAACAAACGTAAAGTTAATCCTTATGAACAGGATATGCCACGCATCCTCAGTGAAAAGAAGCGAAAAAACAAAGCCCGCAAGCATTTCAGCAGCACGCCAGTAGAAGCCGATTTTATTGTTCCGGTGGATGGCCGAATTTCCAGCATCTTCGGGCTGCGACGCTTTTTCAATCAACAACCCAGACGTCCCCATACAGGGCTAGATTTAGCTGCTCCCGAAGGCACCCCCATTAAAGCCGTGGCTGATGGCAAAGTTATCGAGTCCGGTGATTTCTTCTTTAGTGGAAATATGATCTATCTTGATCATGGGCAGGGACTAATCACGTTATACGCACACCTTCATACACTCAATGTGAAGCCTGGCGACACTGTTCACAAGGGTCAAATCATTGGTACTGTTGGTGAAACAGGACGCGTCACAGGGCCTCACCTGCATATGTCAGTCATTGCCAACCAGACCCTGGTAGATCCATTATTGTTCCTTCCCCAGCTAAAACCCCATGCCGCTGAGTACTTTAAAAGCAATTAAATCACCATTCACAAGCTAAAGCACTTGCTTAATGCGTCAATTTATTGATAATTGTGCCGCATTATAATTTGTTGAGAAGCTTAATGGCGAAAGAAGAAGCATTACAGATGGACGGCACTGTTCTTGAAACATTGCCGAATACTATGTTCCGCGTTGAACTGGAAAATGGTCACATTGTGACAGCACACATTTCTGGTCGTATGCGTAAACACTACATTCGTATTATGACGGGCGATAAGGTCACTGTCGAAATGACACCTTACGACCTGGAAAAAGGCCGTATCGTCTATCGCGAAAAGTAGTCGCTTTTCTTCCAGCGCATAAAAAAGGCTGTGTAGTTAACTACACAGCCTTTTTATTTGGCAGTCCAAGACGTTTAAGCCTGACTAAGTGGAGACTCTTTCTCCATCACCTCGATCTCAAGATCATCCATATCCTGATTTAATGATACCTTAACCTGGCCACCCTTGGATAAGCGACCAAACAACAGCTCATCCGCAAGTACACGTTTCAAGTGCTCCTGAATGACACGCGCCATTGGTCGTGCGCCCATCTTCGGGTCATAACCCTTCTGAGCCAGCCATTTTCTGGCAGGATTTTCTACATGCATGGTGACACGTTTCTCTTCAAGCTGATGCTCAAGCTCAATAATAAACTTATCAACCACATTAGAAATTGTGCGCTCATCGAGAGCCTGAAACTGAATAATACCATCCAGACGGTTACGAAACTCCGGGGTAAACATACGTTTAATTTCTTCCATGCCATCGGTTTCGTGATTCTGCTCAGTGAAGCCCATGCTGCGTCGACTAATCATCTGCGCACCGGCATTGGTGGTCATAATCAATATCACATTTCGGAAATCCGTCTTACGGCCATTAGTATCGGTCAGGGTTCCGTGATCCATCACCTGAAGTAACAGGTTAAATACATCAGGGTGTGCCTTTTCAATCTCATCCAGCAACAACACTGCATGCGGATTTTTATTGATCGCATCGGTTAACAGCCCGCCCTGATCAAAACCAACATAACCCGGAGGCGCGCCAATTAAGCGAGAAACTGTGTGACGTTCCATATATTCGGACATATCAAAGCGAATCAGCTCAATATTGAGGACTTTAGATAGCTGCTTGGTTACTTCGGTTTTCCCCACACCCGTAGGGCCAGCAAACAGGAACGAACCAACTGGCTTATCGGGGTTACCCAGACCAGAGCGGGACATTTTTATGGCATTGGACATGGTATCAATTGCCTCATCCTGACCATATACCACCAGTTTAAGGTTACGTTCCAGATTCTTAAGTACAGTTGTATCTGAAGAGGACACCGTTTTTGCGGGAATTCGTGCCATTTTGGCAATGATATTCTCGATATCAGTTACCTTGATATTCTTAGGCTTACCATCCACATTATTCATATTGCGATGGGCACCGGCTTCATCGATAACATCGATAGCCTTATCCGGCAGGAAACGGTCCATCATATAACGACTGGAAAGCTCTACCGCTGATTTAAGTGCATTTAGACTGTATTTCACATTATGATGATCCTCATAATGTGACTTAAGGCCACGCAGAATTTCTACGGTATCGGCGACCGAAGGCTCTTCAATATCGACCTTCTGGAAGCGTCTTGTTAGTGCCCGATCTTTCTCGAAAATACCCCTGAATTCCTGGTAGGTAGTCGAGCCGATACATTTAAGCTCACCGGATGCCAGCATAGGCTTAATCAGGTTAGAAGCATCCATAACGCCACCAGAAGCGGAGCCTGCACCTATGATTGTATGAATTTCATCAATAAACAGGATGGCACCAGGGTCATCAGCAAGCTGCTTAAGCACACCTTTCAGGCGCTTTTCGAAATCACCACGGTACTTGGTACCTGCAACCAGCGCACCCAGATCAAGTGAATAAATAGTTGAGCCATCAAGAATGCCAGGCACTTCACCATCGACCACCTTTTTAGCCAGACCCTCGGCAATGGCGGTTTTACCGACACCCGCTTCACCCACAAGTAATGGGTTATTTTTGCGGCGACGACATAGAATTTGCACAGTACGCTCGATTTCGGCCTCACGCCCAATCAGCGGGTCTATTTTATTTTGCAGTGCCTTCATATTGAGATTAGTGGCGTATTTATCCAGTGGTAGAGATTCTGCCTCGACGCCCTCTTCTGTGCTTTCCACATCAGAGTGATGCTCTTCATCATCTGATACTTTGGAAATACCATGGGATACGTAATTAACGATATCGAGGCGATTCACATCTTGCTGGTGTAGCAGATAAATAGCCTGTGACTCCTGCTCACCGTAGATAGCAACCAGCACATTCGCACCTGTGACTTCTTTCTTGCCAGAAGACTGTACATGAAAGACCGCTCTCTGTAGAACCCGTTGAAAGCCCAGCGTAGGTTGAACCTCACCAACCTGATCTTCATGGAAAATTGGTGTGTTTTCATCAAGATACTGAGAAAGGTCCGCCTTAAGCCGTAATAGATCAGCCCCACAGGCCTTTAATACTGAGCTGGCACTGGAATTGTCCAGTAAAGCGAGTAGTAAATGCTCTACTGTAATGTATTCATGCCGTTTATTGCGTGCTTCATTAAACGCGACGTTCAGTGAAGCTTCGAGCTCCTTACTCAACATAACATCGCCTCATCAAGTTGACTGAAAATAACGATCTGGTGATGAATCCCACTGATTCAAATTTCAGTCTGGAGTCAGCAACATACCGCGTTACTTCTTTATTCAAATTTATCCTTTTATGTAAGATCACACTTCCTCCATTGTGCACAGCAGTGGATGCTGATGCTGTCGGGAGTAGTCATTGACCTGTTCTACCTTGGTTTCTGCAATCTGATAGCTAAATTCACCACACACTGCTTTACCCTTAGTATGGACCATTAGCATAATCTGTGTCGCTTTTTCCTGGTCCATACTAAAAAAACGGCTTAATATCTGTACCACAAACTCCATGGGCGTGTAGTCATCATTCAATAATATGACCTTATATCGCTTGGGTGGTTTCAATTTAGGCTTGGCTTCATCAACTGCCAGACCATCATCGTAGTCCCAGTCTGATTTATGATCACTCATTCCATACTCTCATTGTAGTTCATGCATAATAGGTTTACCTAGATCTACCTGATGCACTAAATCGCTTGTTTTATCGTTGTGTCAGGCCTTTAAAAGGCACATAAACTAACACTTATGCCTGAAATGGCAGTCTCTTATATGGTTATTTTAACCGATTTTTAAACCCTATAGACACACCATTTGGACTGTCTTATTAGAAGAATTCCTAATAAAATGATACTCATGTCAATTTCTGATCGTATTCAGCTCTGCGGCTAAACAGGGTTGGCGCAGAATGGTCGCTGACAATGGATTAATTAACCGGTACTAACAAATGAGAACAACCTACCTCTCAAGCGTTTTGGGCATAATTTTTAGCCTGATTTTCACCTCTTCACAGGTAAATGCAGCCTATGACCCATCAGAAACGGTATTTAATTTCCAGAAAAAAATGGCAGAACGCGGCGTTACGATATCACAGTTCAAACTGGGTTTAATGTTTGAGACAGGTTCAGGCACAACAAAAAATATTGAATCCGCAATAGACTGGCATAAGAAAGCCGCTTCCAAAGGCTATAAACCCGCTATAAATAGACTCACCTATATAGAAATACAACAGGACGGATTCAGGGAAAAACACCGAAGCTGGTTAAAATCTCTCAAGGTCGACGCTCGATTTAATGAAGGAGAGTCATTGTTTCTCCTTGGACAGATGTTCTCTAAAGGAATGGGCGTCAGTAAAAGTTTAACAAAATCACTAAAACTGTTACGCAAAGCGGCAGCAGCCAATATTCCTGGTTCAGAAGCCGAAATTAACAGGGTTGAAGCAGAAATTACTGAATTGCAGAAGCTGCATCTCACACAACAACAAGCCGCACTGATCAAGGAAAAAGCTCGTCTGGCAACACTGAGACAACAAAAAGCTAAACAGGCAGTAAACGTGGCAGCAAAGCCAACAGTCACTTCGGCATTCATCGCACAACCTCAAGCAACTTCAAAAGCAATAACCAACCCTGCTTATTCGCGCCAATCATACAATCGCAAATCAAAGTCTACAACCAATAGCACTACACACACTGCTAAACCGCTGATAAGCGTCAACGCTAACCCTGTATATAAACCAGCAAACAATACGCAAAAATCGCAATCCTCTATTCATCAAGCAACAAAAAATAATCACCCCATGGACATGATCTGCACAGGCCACAATTTTTTCAGTAGCGGTTGCCGCTAAATATGATTTCGAAATATCAAGATATAAATCAACCCGGTTCTGTTCTATAATAGTTGTTTCTGACGATAAATTTTTCGTGCTTCAATAAGGCACAATAACGAATAATGCATGAAGGATTCCTGTCATGGCAGATCAATTCAATTTAACTAATTGCGCCAGTGGCGACTCTATCGAGCTTGATTTACTTCACGGCACTGAAGGACCATCTGCACTCGATATTACGGCGCTATATAAAGGTAAAGGAATTCTTGCCTATGACCCTGGCTTTGTTTCAACAGCCAGCTGTAAAAGCGCCATCACATATATCGATGGTGAAAAAGGCATACTTCGCTACCGCGGTTACCCGATTGAGCAGTTAGCGGCTAAAAGTAGCTTTCTTGAAGTTGCTTATTTGCTGCTTTATGGTGAACTGCCCAAACAGAGTGAACTGGCTGAGTTTAAGGACATCATTACTCATCACACTATGATAAAAGAAACCATGAGAACTTTCTTTGATGGTTTTCATTACAATGCCCATCCTATGGCCATTCTGATTGGTGTTACCGGTTCTATGTCTGCCTTCTACCATGACTCGCTAGACATCCACAACCCCAGGCATCGAGAAATTTCTGCACATCGTATGATTGCTAAAATCCCTACTATTGCTGCTGCCTGCTACAAGCATAATGTGGGTGAACCGGTAATGTACCCCAAAAATAACCTGGATTATTGCGGCAACTTCTTACACATGATGTTTTCCACACCCTGTGAAGATTATGAGCCAAGCGATGTCGCAATCGAAGCAATGAACTTGCTGTTTATTCTACATGCAGATCACGAACAAAATGCCAGCACATCCACGGTACGTCTTGCAGGCAGCTCGGGCGCCAATCCTTTTGCCTGTATTGCATCGGGTATTGCATCACTCTGGGGCCCTGCACATGGCGGCGCCAATGAAGCGGTACTCAGTATGCTCGAACTGATTGGTGATGCATCAAATATCGATAAATTTATTGCCAAAGCAAAAGACAAGAATGACCCATTCCGTCTTATGGGATTTGGACATCGCGTTTATCGTAACTTTGATCCACGCGCGACCCTGATCAGAGAAATGTGTTACAAGGTTCTTAATGAGTTGGCAGACACAAATAATCCGCTCTTAGAATTGGCAATCAAACTCGAAGAAGTGGCCCTGAAGGATGAATACTTTATCAAGAGAAAACTGTACCCTAATGTAGACTTCTACTCTGGCATTATCTACCGCGCACTGAATATTCCATCGAATATGTTTACTGTTATGTTTGCCATTGCACGTACAGTTGGCTGGGTAGCACACTGGAGCGAGATGATTTCTGATCCTTCACAACGCATTGGTCGACCCAGACAGATTTATGTAGGGGCTAAAGAACGTGACTATGTCTCCATAGATAAACGCTAGTATTGAGCTGAATTTGTTCAAGCCAGATAACAAAAAAAAGCCCTGATCTATATCTAACCAGGGCTTTTTTGTGAACTACTCAAATTAATAATTTAGCTATGAGTATGAATTAAATTAATCATCGGCTGCAAAACTGATTAATGCAGCACGAATCTCTTTATTCAACCTGCTCGACACCTGAGACATAAGTCTACTTTCTGCATCACTTTGCTGAAGCGCTGACACTTTAAGCGGCCATTGTTTACTACCCCTTACCTTCCCATTGTTTTCTATTAAGCGCAAACTTAGTTTACCCCTGAGCCAGTACCACCCCTGACGAAAACCAAGGTCCTGAACTTCAAGATTAGCCACCATAATAAAATCACTTCCATTAAAGGTGGCTGGAAAGCCAGCATTACCCATCGCAGACTTCAATGCTAACTCGAGCTTACCCAGTGGATCATTATCAACTGCGACACCTATACTAAGTGCGGAAAGTTTTTTACTGAAGGTATTCTGTAAATCCGCCATATTCCAGTCAGATGGCAAGCCTATACCACGGGCATCTATTACTTTAAGCATTTTCTGCAAGGAATAACGTTGCTGTTGAGTCTGTAATGCCTGATTAATTGATGCTAGTGCAAGCAATGGATCACTCATTGCCTGACTACGAGTTTTATGTATTTCAGTCTCCTCATCCAGACGGTCAATTTCCTGTCGCAGATTTCGACTAGCCTGATTACGATCCAGCACTGCTAATGCATAATATAAATGAAGTTTATTGTCTCTCCAGGTTTCAGCAATACGTGCACCATTGATAATTTTATCTGTGCTGATCTGTATCTTTTGAAACAACTTGTGACTGCGGGTAAATTGTTCTTTAGCATGCTCCTGCTTCACCTCGGTATTACTCAGTGTAGTGCTTTGTTCGCGGATACGTGCTTCGAAAATTTTACTCAGATTTGATAACGCCCTGTCTTTCGCTCGCTGTAACTCAGAAGCTGATGCCGTTGCTGTCAAATATTGATCTTCAGGATAATTCGAAGATGCGTTATCAATCCACCGCGGTTGAACAGAATACACAGTTGTGCTAAATACACATGATATAAAGACAGTAAAATAACGTATTCTAATGAGATAATTTTTCATTACTTATATTTCTTTAAATTGTCCATCTATGTGTAACCTAGTAGCTTGATTTACGCACAGGAAGTTTCTCAGGTGAAACCCAGCGCTTGTTATATAATGTTGTTTTTCCAGCAGAAATAGTGACTTTCTGTAATATTTTATCTACAACTACACCTGCCGGCGTTATAATATCTATTGCGAGATTATAGCTGCCTGCAGGCAAATAGGTACGAGAAACCTGCAAGACCTGTGGCAAGGTATTCCAGCAGCGTGTATCAGCAATCTCTGTACCCTGATTCACTACCATCATAGCAAACTCACCTAACAATCCATGTTTTTCACCCACCTTCTTTTCAGAACGTTTCTTAATCACCGCTCTGGCAATCGCTCGTGTCGTTATCGCAGCCATATTTTCAGCAAGCGCTGCTCTTGCCATCGCATCCAGATCACTCGTTGTTTCCAGTGATTTTACAATACCATTAATAGTAAGCCTGGTATGGTATATTGGTCGTGCAGAATACGGGTAATCAGGGACAGCCACTTTAATATTCATTGACAATGCTGGAGACCAGGTTCGAAATGTACGCTGTTGACGCTGAGGCACCATGCCATTTTCAAGAATAACGACCAACTCTCCCATGCCATGTTTTGGCGAAGGCCGATAGTCTCTGATACCAAATTGTTTACTGTATTGCCTAAACTCATTGCTTAGTTCCATTTTTGCCAGCATTCGCAATAAATCATATTTAAGCTGTAGCGGGACATCCTGATTATTTTTTTTCTGAGTTATACGATAGGCATTAACCGCTTTTCTATATGAAACCGTCGCAGAATCATCCTCACCCAACATTTCATAAATAATGCCGGAGAAATAACGCATAAAAGGTATATCATCCTTGGGCTCTCCCCATTCATTCATTTTGACCTGAGATTGCAGTAATTCAACGCGCGCTGAATCTAACTCACCAAGATCTAAAAAATTAAGCGCCATATAGAAATGTAACAAAACCTGTTCAAAGCGATCACCTTGAAAACTAATGATTTCATCATTAATCACTGCAGCCGCAGCCTGTTCTGAAACTGATGTAGTATATAGTGCAGCAATTTTCTGTTTCGCAATTTCAAAAGCCTGGTTACTGCCTTTATAGTCACCAGCTAGTCGGCGCAATGTGCCAACATTAAAGTTTTCCATAACACCATCGGAGTTTTTCTGAAGTTGCTGCTCTGCCTGTATTAAAGCTTTATCAATCTGATTTACTTGAAGCAGATTGCGCATATTGGCAGTTTTAAATGCTGATGTAGCACAGCCCTGTAACAGCAGACTGCACAGGGTCAATAAAGTACTTATTTGCAACAGATGCAGACGACCTAAACTCGACATATCATGCAGACTTTAATTTCTTTATTGAATGTTTAAAACCGTATATAAAACACAGCAGTCAGAAAACAACTTCTGAGTTCAGGGGGATGATTACTATCATGCTATTCGCCTTAAAGGCGCCAGCCACTCTTCTCGATAGTCTTTTTAATTTTTTTCTGTCCAAGCCAGACTTTTCTATTTGTTTCAAGGTCGATCAAGGTAAGATCAATTTGATAAAACCGTGCCTGCTCACCTTTTATAGCATCGACTATTGTATTGATACTACCTTTGAGCATAAAGTCAGCACCTGTTTCATTACCCATGGATTTACGTGTCTGCTCGCTGGCATGTAAATCCTGATCCATACGTTCAGAACGTATTTCTTTGCGTTCACTTGCCGAAGCAACAAAATCAACTTCCCCTGAATTAATTAGATCCCTTTCCAGGTCACGTATAAATGTACGGGTATTAATATGCTCATGACTAAGGTTTCGCACTGTTCCAACGATCACTGTAGGCGGCTTGCCTTTGCTACGGTTAAAATCACTGAGCCATCTTCTTGAAAGCACATCATCAATCATTTCCCTTGAAACTAGCCGTGAATCAGTATCATTCCACTGACCACTCAGATCAGTCACTTCGCTTGCATCAACACGAGTAACCTTGGTGCCACATGCAGATGAAAGTAACATCATAACGATGACTGAAATGACAGATATAAACCGTGCTAAATATAGAGATGACATAACTTGCTCCTTAAGGTTCTTACTTTACTTTTTGTACTAGTTATAACACATATACACTAAAAACAGGCCATTTAGGCGGTTTTATGGTATCTTCCGCCCCATGAAAACTGTAGATACCCTAATACATGCCAGATGGGTTCTGCCTGTCTGTGACGGTGACCCTTTACTGGAAAATCATAGCATCGTTATAGATGATGGACGCATTACTGACATACTGCCAACTGAACAGGCCAGTCAGCAGTTCAATGCACCAATCACCAAACAGTATACGCAGCACCTGATTATGCCGGGGCTTATCAATGCCCATACACACAGTCCTATGAACCTGTTCCGTGGTTTTGCTGACGACCTGTCACTGGATGACTGGCTCAATCAGCATATCTGGCCAGCTGAAGCTCGTTGGGTTAGCGAAGAATTTGTGAGAGACGGTTCGCGTTTAGCCATTGCTGAAATGCTTCGTTCCGGCACGACCTGTTTTAATGACATGTACTTTTTTCCTGAAGTGACCGCACGCATCGCAAGAGACATTGGTATTCGTGCTTGCATCGGCCTGATATGTATCGACTTTCCCAGTGCCTGGGCCAGTAATGCCATGGAGTACATTGATAAAGGACTTGAGCTCAGGGATCACTTTCGTAGTGATAGTCTGATTCACACACCTTTTGCACCTCACGCCCCTTTCACTGTATCTGATGAGCCCCTGAGTCGCATTCGTATGCTGGCTGATGAAATGGATTTACCTATTCATATTCACGTACATGAAACAGCCAGCGAAATTGAACAATCTTTAAAGCAGTATGGTCAACGACCACTGGCTCGACTGAATGAGCTTGGACTGGTCTCACCTAATTTAATGGCAGTTCACTTTACTCAGGCAACAGATGATGAAATCCAACTACTCGCTGAATCTGGAAGCCATGTCGTACATTGCCCTGAATCCAATCTTAAACTCGCAAGTGGCTTCTGCCCGGTCAAGAAATTGATGGATGCCGGTGTTAATGTCGCTTTAGGAACAGACAGCGTCGCCAGTAACAATGATTTAAGCATGCTCGGTGAAATGCACACAGCCAGTTTACTCGCCAAAGGAGTAAGTGGTGATGCGACCGCATTAAGTGCTATGCAAACGGTACGTATGGCAACCATTAATGGCGCAAAAGCACTGGGACTAGAGCAACTAACCGGCAGTCTCGAGCCAGGTAAATACGCTGATATGATCGCCATTGATTTTTCCAGCCTGGAAATGAATCCGGTTTATGATCCTGTCGCCAATCTGGTCTACAGCAGTGACCGAGACCAGGTCACTGATGTCTGGGTCGCAGGTAAACACCTGTTAAAAGAGCGCCAGTTAACCACCCTGGATGAACAGGAACTGATCAACACAAGTCAGCAATGGAATGCTAGAATAAGCACCTCTGACGATAACCAATAAGACTCGACCCAAGCATGACAACATTGAATATAGACCCTGCAGAAATTGCAAAATTTGAAGAGCTGGCAAACCGCTGGTGGGATATGCACGGTGAATTTAAACCACTGCATGATATTAATCCTTTACGACTGCACTATATCGATGAGCGTGTACAATTGAATGGGAAACGCGTTCTTGATGTGGGCTGCGGTGGCGGTATTCTTTCTGAAAGCATGGCTAAACATGGCGCTAAGGTAACCGCCATTGACATGGGCAAGGCTCCCCTTTCGGTGGCAAAATTACATGCACTTGAAAGTGGCATGGATATTGATTATCAGCAAATCACAGTAGAAGAACTGGCAGAACAAATGCCTGCATCTTTTGACGCGGTTAGTTGCATGGAAATGCTGGAACATGTACCTGATCCTGCTTCAGTCATTAATGCCTGCCAGCGCCTGGTTAAACCCGGAGGCTCAGTCTTTTTTTCTACCATTAACAGAAACCCGAAAGCCTATATGTTTGCCATTGTCGGTGCTGAATACCTGTTAAAAATGTTACCCAGAGGTACTCACGACTATGCAAAATTTATCCGACCTTCTGAACTCGATGGGTGGGCACGGGGCGCGCAATTACAGCTAAAAAACATCACTGGCATGACCTATAACCCCCTCACCAAAACATATAAACTGGGCAGTGATGTCGATGTAAACTACATGACTCACTACCTGTCTGCTGTTGAATAAGCCAGCTATGGGTAAAATTCAAACGGTCCTGTTCGATCTGGATGGCACATTGATCGACACGGCGCCGGACATGGCAGATGCCCTGAATATTCTGTTACAGGAAGAAGCGCGTCCAGCGCTACCCTACGAGATCATACGACCTGTCGTCTCAAATGGTAGTGTCGCACTGGTACAGCTGGGCTTTCCTGATGTAAAAGACGTCGCAACCCAGGAACGACTCAAGCAACGCTACCTGGAAATCTATCAGAGTAACCTGTGTGTAAATTCAGTGCTTTTCCCTGGTATGCAACAGCTTATTGATACCATTGAGTCACGCCAGCTAAACTGGGGTGTTGTGACCAATAAACCCGGTTGGTTAACGGACCCGTTGATGCAACAGATCGGCCTTGCTGAACGTGCCGCCTGTATAGTCAGTGGCGACACCACGGCAAATCGCAAGCCTCACCCTGAACCCATGTACCTGGCCTGCAAACTCTCTAATAGCGAAGCTCACCAGTGTCTTTATATCGGTGATGCACAACGTGATATTGAAGCAGGCAATAACGCAGGCATGCTTACAGTAATTGCCAGCTACGGCTATATTGGTGACTGGGAAAACACCAGTGACTGGGGTGCACAACACACGGCGCAGTCTCCTTTAGATATTCTTGAATTGATATAATTAAAATTTGCCTATCATTTTATCTATCAGTCAAAAACTTTACTGTACCTGAAGCACTTGCACCGTTATTATCGCCCCCCATTAACTAACAATATTTCATATATTGAATAATACCGTTAAACATCACCGTAAATAACGATGAGGTAGAACTCTTGGAATTTAAAGACCTGAATAATATTGAAAATGCCACCCACAGTGGAAAATCAGAAATATTTAGAATTGGCGTTGCGCTGTTATTTATCATCGGCATTATGCTATTTGCGGGCTCTTCGATAAGCGGTCTTGAGAATGGCTTCCTATTAGTCGCTGCAGCCATGATTGGCGGCTATATGGCAATGAATATCGGTGCCAATGATGTAGCAAACAACGTTGGCCCTGCCGTCGGCTCAAAAGCCATGACCATGACCGGGGCGATAATTATTGCAGCCATTTTCGAAGCGTCTGGCGCACTAATTGCCGGCGGTGAAGTTGTCAGCACCATCAAGAAAGGCATTATTGACCCCGGCATGATTGCCGATTCAGAGACTTTTATCTGGTTAATGATGGCAGCCCTACTGGCTGCTGCTATCTGGTTAAATCTGGCCACCGCAGTAGGTGCCCCAGTCTCAACGACACATTCAATCGTTGGTGGTGTGTTAGGTGCCGGGATAGCTGCTGGTGGTCTGGCAATTGCTAACTGGACCAAGATGGGGCAAATTGCCGCCAGCTGGATAATTTCACCAGTGCTCGGTGGACTTATTGCCGCACTCTTTCTCTATACAATCAAACGCACCATCACTTATAAAGTCGATATGACAAATGCTGCCAGGAAAATGGTACCCATACTGGTATCGATTATGGCGTGGGCATTTGGTACCTACCTGATCCTCAAAGGCTTAAAGAAAATCTGGAAAGTCGATTTCCTAACGGCAGCTGGTATTGGTATTGGTATTGCGATTGCTATCTACCTGATTGTCAGACCGATGATTAGTCGCGCAGCTGACAACATCAGCAATGACAAGGATGGTGTAAACAAGCTCTTCACCATACCACTAATATTTGCTGCTGCACTACTCAGTTTTGCACATGGTGCAAATGACGTGGCTAATGCTGTTGGGCCACTGGCGGCTATTAATGACGCGATAATGCAGGGTGGAGTCGCCACTAAAGCCAGTATTCCGACCTGGGTGATGCTGGTAGGTGCCATTGGTATAGCACTGGGTCTCGCACTATATGGACCGAAACTGATTCGCACAGTGGGTAGTGAAATAACCGAGCTTGACCAGATGCGCGCCTTTAGTATCGCCATGGCGGCATCGATTACGGTTATTATCGCGAGTCAGTTAGGCCTTCCCGTCAGTTCGACACATATCGCCGTTGGTGGTGTATTTGGTGTTGGGTTTCTACGTGAATACCTGAAAACCAGCTATTCAACTATGGTTGAAGAGATCAAATCACACCATGCCGAACAGGATGAAAAGGTGATTGAGTCCTTTCTGCTTGAATTTAAAACTGCAACGGTTGAGGAAAAACGCAAGATGCTTAACCAGCTAAAGCAGCATTCAGCCAAAGCAGAACTCACCAAGAAAGAGCGTAAACAACTGCGTAAACTCTATAAGAAAGAGCTGGTAAAACGCTCTCAACTAATGAAAATTGCCGCTGCCTGGGTCATTACCGTACCGGCTACCGGCCTGTTGGCGGCAGTTCTCTACTTCACGATTCGTGGTGTTATGCTCTAAATCATGTTCACTCATTCTCCTGGCTCAACGCACACAGCCAGGAGAATTTTTCCTGCCCCCCCACCTCAACAGTAGAAACACCCATTATTGTTTCGATACAACATCTACTGGAAGACGATAATGTACAGACAATAATCTATGTATTTGAACAGACAAATCACTATATTTACCGGCTGTATAAATATTAACCACAAGATATAGTGGTTAGGCCGCATCTAAAGCAACCAAATTGGTACCGTTTATCTATAAATTTTAAATTCATAAAATTTCAGTAAACCCGCTGTAAAGCCCAGTGTGACGGGCTTTTTACTATGTTATACAAAAATACCCACAACTTATCCCCAGATATCGCACATAAGAACACTTGAAACCACTATATCTTGTGTTATTTTATGCACAGACCACAACATAAGCATAATCACTTGCTAATACAGATGATTAACAGCCTTATCTGTTGTCTAAATGAATCGGGCTAAAAACCGGTAGTTTATTGCACCAGCCGAACACTTTGCGACATACGCTGGATAATCGAATTCGCAGCACCAATTAGTACAACATAATAAAAATGTAAGGATAAATGAATGAGCGCACCGCAACTGCAAGCTGTTCCTAATACAATTAATGAAGTGCCTTATCAGGCCACATCCCTCGATATATGGGATACAAAATATCGCCTTAAAACCAAAACTGGTGAAGGTGTTGATAATTCAATCGATGACACTTTCGAGCGTGTTGCAAAGGCGCTTGCAGATGTAGAAACAACCGATGAACTAAAAAAACAGTGGAATGAAAAATTTTTATGGGCGCTACGCCATGGAGCAATTCCTGCTGGGCGTATTATTTCAAATGCTGGTGCACAGGAGCATAAACCTGCAACCTCCACTATCAATTGCACCGTTTCTGGCACTATCACAGATTCAATGGATGGCATTCTCGAGAAGGTCCATGAAGCTGGCCTGACTTTAAAAGCGGGCTGCGGTATTGGTTATGAATACTCGACACTACGCCCTAAAGGCGGCTATGTATCAGGCGCAGGTGCCTATACTTCAGGCCCGCTGTCTTTTATGGATATCTACGACAAGATGTGTTTCACCGTATCTTCTGCCGGTGGGCGACGTGGTGCACAGATGGCGACTTTTGATGTAGGTCACCCTGATGTATTTGACTTTATCAAAGCCAAGCGTGAAGACGGTCGCTTACGCCAGTTTAACCTGTCACTGCTGATTACCACTGACTTTGTTGAAGCCGTTAAAGCTGATACAGACTGGCCACTGGCTTTCCCAATCAATACCAAGGAAGCGGCTCAGGACAGCCTTGACCTGACGGACTCCAGCAAGATTATCTGGCGAGAATGGCCTGTTAAAGGCGACTACGTAACTAATGACACTGGACTGACTGCCTGTCGTATCACACGTGTTGTGCCAGCTCGTCGCCTGTGGGATAGCATTATGGCTTCCACATATGACTATGCAGAGCCTGGATTTATTCTGATCGATAAAGTTAATGAAATGAACAATAACTGGTTCTGCGAAAATATTCGTGCAACCAACCCCTGCGGTGAACAACCACTACCACCTTATGGCAGCTGCCTACTGGGCTCGGTTAACCTGACTCGTTTCGTAAAACATCCCTTTACCAGCAATGCAGTATTTGACTGGGAAACCTATCGAGAAACGGTCAGCATCTTTACCCGCATGCTAGACAATGTTGTAGAAATTAATGGCTTACCATTACCGCAACAACGTGATGAAATCACCAACAAACGTCGTCATGGCATGGGATATCTTGGCCTTGGTTCAACCCTGACGATGATGGGTGTTAAATACGGTTCTGATGCGTCTCTGGAATTCACTGAAAAAGTAACTCGAGAAATGGCAATGCAAGGCTGGCAAACTGGGCTTGAACTGGCTCAGGAAAAAGGCCCTGCACCAGTAATGGAACAGGAATTCGAAGTCACACAGGCGATGCTATTTAAACGTCCAGAAATGCTCGATGATGGCTATCAGGTTGGTGACAAGGTTGCCGGAAAAGTATTACATGCAAAATACAGCCGATACATGCAACAGGTAGCTAAAGAAAACCCGGAACTGGTTGCGCAACTCGCTGAACATGGCTGTCGATTTACTCATCACAGCTCTATTGCACCAACCGGCACTATTTCACTGTCACTTGCCAATAATGCAAGTAACGGCATAGAGCCTAGCTTTGCTCATCACTATTCACGTAATGTCATTCGTGAAGGTAAGAAGAGTAAAGAAAAAGTTGATGTTTTCTCATTCGAACTACTCGCCTATCGCGCCATGATCAACCCTAAAGCGATGCCATTTAGTGAAGTCGAAGAAGAGAAACTACCAGAATACTTTATCTCTTCAGAAGATATAGCACCAAAGCAACATGTCGACATTCAGGCTGCCGCACAGAAGTGGATTGATTCATCTATTTCCAAGACAGCTAATGTGCCAACTGATTATCCATTTGAAGACTTCAAGCATATTTATGAATATGCCTATGATATGGGATTAAAGGGCTGCACAACCTTCCGCTTTAACCCGGAAGTATTCCAGGGCGTACTGGTAAAAGAAAAAGACCTTGAAAACACAACTTACCAGTTCACTCTGGAAGATGGATCAGTCGTAGAACTTCAGGGCAACCAGGAAATAGAGTATGACGGTGAAACTCATACAGCTGCAAACCTGTTCGATGCACTGAAAGAAGGCTATTACGGGAAATTTTAGTTAGAGGCCATTTTGCGAGACATATAATCATGAAAAGCAAAAGCACCTATACCGGTTTGACGCGAGGGCGCAAAAACGCAAATAAGAATGTTTTTAATAATGCGTGTCGGCTAGTCACCGACTCCCCACAAAATTTTGCGGCCTCGCGCTTTTTTTTAAACTTTCAAGTAAAGGTTCAGAGAAAAGCCGATGGAAAAATACACTAAACTGGCAACCACTCTGAAATAAAAACAACATGAATACTGCAACACAGGACAAAACAATGACCACCAAAATCGACAAAAAAATAGTCGCTTTCAAAGTAGTCAAAGACGAAGAACCCGTGGTTGAAATTCCAGCCGCACCTGAACCAGAAAAGATGCATGAAAATGTCGAAAGACCAGAAATGCTACTGGGTTCTACCTACAAGATTAAGACCCCCTTATCTGAACATGCACTTTATGTAACGATTAATGACGTTATCCTCAACGAAGGCACTGACCACGAAACACGCCAACCATACGAGATTTTTATTAACTCAAAAAGCATGGACCAGTTTCAATGGGTTGTCGCTTTAACACGTGTTATTTCTGCTGTATTTAGAAAAGGCGGCGATGTGTGCTTCATGGTTGAGGAGCTTAAAGCCGTATTCGACCCGCAAGGCGGCTATTTCAAGAAAGGCGGTAAATTTATGCCGTCTCTGGTTGCGGAGATTGGTGACGCCATCGAATCCCATATGAAAATGATCGGCCTGATAAAAGATGATGGCCCTGACGAGCATCAACGCAAACTGATGGCTGAGAAACGAGCACAATACGAAAAACAACACAACAGCGAAGTGCAAAGTTGTGATGATGATAGCGGAACCAGCTTTCCAGACGGAGCCCAGCTCTGTAAAAAGTGTAACACTAAGGCCTCCATTCTAATGGATGGTTGCATGACCTGTTTAAACTGTGGCGACTCTAAATGCGGTTAGCCTGAATAAAAAAAGCCGAATTTATCGGCTTTTTTTATGCCCCTGGTGAGAGGGTTATCGGCATTCCCAGGACAACTGGAGTGCCGATTTTTATACGCACCATTTGAATTCACTTGATTTGTTATTTACTTTACAGATAAATATTTTTAAATACTAATATTTAAAAATCCTCCCTATCTCATTGTTTCTAAAACAAGTAATAGTCAACACTTTCAAAAAAGAATACTCAGTAATATTATAATAAAATACCGTTAATCTAATTACTATCAACTTTTTAATCACTATCTAAAATCAGTAACTAGAATATCTTTATATAACATCAATAAAGATATTTTCATAACAAGATATGAGTATCTCAGGGCACATGTGAGTTCTAACTAGTATGCGTTAGAGGCCCTGAAATGAAATAAAAATAGTAAATCAATTATCACAATTGAGAAAAACTAATATATAAATTTCATTTAGAAGACCTGTAACCATCCATGTTTTTTTAAGAGGTTTTAAACATGAATGCTCGTTACAAAATAAAATCGATTACTCCCGATTATTATAACCACAAACAATACAACATCAGATGCAACAGTCTCTTACTGACAATACTCTTTTCATTATTGCTTATATACAGTAGTAATGCCGAGACGAATGAACTACACCTTATTATTAATGGCAAAGCCATCCATTCAGAAGAAGCTATAGGTTACAAATACAATGAAAAAAACCTGGGCATGGGACTACAATATGAAAACCATCAGATAGACCCGGATCTTATTCCGTTTATGACCATTGGTGGCTTTAATGACTCCAACAACAACCCTTCTTACTATATTGGATCTGGAATTATATATCGAAACACATTTAAAGCATCTAATAAGACATTACATTTTGATGCTGGTTTGACATTTTTTATGTTAGCTAAAAGAACATACAGTCATGATAAAAAAGAGCACTCTCTAATACCTGGCGCATTACCAATGTTGTCATTTGGCAATCAAAATGCAGCTATAAATATGATATATATTCCATATCTTGATCAATTAACACAAAAAATATGGTTTATTCAATTAAAGTTGAACCTCTATAGATAACTAATCACTCATCAGGTTTATGATAATCTATTCGGTAAATTGTATCTGCATAATCATCAGAAATTAACAGTGAACCATCAGTTAACTGCAGTATATCCACTGGCCTGCCCCATGCTTCATCTTTATTTTTATCTAACCAGCCAGTTACAAAGGGAGTAACTGTTTTATCTCCATAACCAAATTTAATATTTATTACTCTGTAACCTGATTTTTCACTACGATTCCATGAGCCATGCTCTGCAACAAACAGGCTATTGTTATAGGATTCAGGAAATTTTTTAGCAGAATAAAATGTTAAACCAAGGGGTGCCACATGCGCTCCCAAATCTATAACAGGCAAACTAATGTCTTTTAAATCGGCAGGAAACTTATAGTTAGGATCATAAGTAGATGATCCATGCAAGTATGGAAAACCAAAATGCAACCCAGCACGTGTTGCCTTATTAATTTCATCTGGTGGCAAATCATCACCCATCCAGTCTCGTCCATTATCTGTAAACCAGAGTGATTTATCTACTGGATGAACTGTTAAACCAACGCTATTCCTTACTCCTTCTGCATAGACTCGATATTGCCGTGTTTTCAGATCTAATTCTAACAGGGTGCCATGTCGTTTATCATCACTGATGCAAATATTACATGGTACACCTACAGGTATGATTAAATGCCCCTGATCATTAAATTCAATTGCTTTCCATCCATGATGTTTATCATTGGGTAAGTCATCAATAATCACTTCAGCTGATGGCGGTGAACTTAGATTTTGTTCTATGTTTCGATAACGTAAAATTCTATTAACTGCGGCCACGTAAAGATCTCCATCTTTGAAGGCAACCCCACTTGGCATATTAAGCCCATGATCAATAGTATATTTTTGGTCAGCTTTACCATCCTTATTGCTATCCACCAGAGCATATACTTCACCTTGTCGACGTGTGCCAACAAAAACTGTTCCCTGTGTACCTAGCGCTAGTTGCCTGGCATTCTTTACATCCGTTGCATAGACTGCAATATTAAAACCCTCAGGTAGCATTAACTTGCCAAGCTGTAACTGCAAACTAATGAGCATTATAGTGAACATATTCATCGAACCAATTTAAGATAAACACCAACAACCTCTTCATAGCAGATTTTTAAGTTTATGGCGTACTTTAGCAACACAGGCAATAAGGTTAGATTTATTATCTTTATGGAGACTGGACAAGCTGTTAACACGACTATCATAACCTTCAGTAACCGCAAGACATTCAGTTAAAATTTGATGTTGCTGAGATGGCGTAATACCGAGATTTTTAGCTAATCGCTTTAAACCTTGCTGTAGACTGACTGGCTCAGCAGATGAATCTATTATTTGTCCATAATCACCAAACGGCATCACTGCCAGCATATTATGTAAACTGTATGCACGCATTGGGGTAGGATCATATACTGGGGTAAATTTTGCTTCATTATTCTGTAAACAAATTGACAGATTCTCAAGATGCAGATCACCATTGCCGGTAAGAAAAGAGAGTATAAGTCGCTTATAGAGCGCCTGTTTACCTTGCTTGCGCTGGCTCAGGATATCAATAGGACTACGATCAATTGCCTTGCCAACAGCATCATACGTATAACTATGATGATGAGTCAGCCTGGCATCACCCGTTGCCAGCACAGAATACAGTGTCTCATTAAACAGCGGTGTATTCGCTGCATCACGATCAAATCGCTCAACAGCTAGTACTGGAATACCACGCATATCTGATAACCAGTAACGAGGCACCTCAAAACCAGCCTCTTGATGAATGTCCAGACTCAAAGCCTCAAGCTCATTGATACCCGGATAAGCTGTATTCTGCTCAAATTTTACGACCACATCGGTAAGATTAGGCACAGCCCCTCTGGAAGGCAGCCCTATACGATTATCCCAACCGCTATCAGCTATGCTAAGTAGAATTTTTGGAATCGCGCCACCCACACTAGGCGTTGGGCCGATGATATTTATAATTTCATCGGCATCCTGATCGAGCCAGCGCAGCATTTCCTTTAGTGAAAAGCCTAGATCTTCGGTAACCTCAAATAACTCCGTATCTTGCGAGCTGGAGTACCACTGTAGTGCCTTCTCATCATTTTCAAATACATCAATATGGCCGATCGCGCCATGTCCGGCAACCTTCAGTAATTCCCAGTCTGTTTCCAGACCCGGTGCTGGCCGGATATCTTTTTTTGCCAGGTATGAAAGTACTAGCTTACGTTGAAAATTATGCTCACCTTTGGGAGGAATTAATGACTGTATTGGTGGGAGAAAATCAAAGAATTCACTACGTTGTCGAACGATGGTTGTATCCTGAACAATCTGAGGGGGATACAACAAGCCCAGACCAGGTTGGTCTAGCGTCAAGTAGTCCAACTCATAAGTAAAACGACACTCTGACTCCGTGAGGTAAAGGCGCCCCATTTTCTCAGCTTTACCTGAAAGCCGAGTCCAGACAACCGCTTCTTTATCTCGTGCCATCTTCTATTTACTCAAACATGGAGCCGTTATTAATTCTCTCAATAATCGGCTCAGCAGGACAAAAGCAAAGTTTCAGGTCAACGATGGCAGCCAAACGGTGCAAGCTGGACAAGTGCATATCACCCGCCTTTTTAGCTCTTGAAAGGGTTTCTGCGGTGATACCTGCTCGCTCTGCAAGCTCTTTCTGTTTCAGGCCTTTTTGTTTAGCCCTGTTGAGTATTTGCTGCAGTAAGTCATTCACACTAGACATATAGTTAACTTTAATATCAATAATTAAAGAATATATAGCACAAATTGATAAATACATCAATTTTAATAATTGATATTTATATCAATAATATAACAATTAGATACTTTATTGATAAAAACATCAATTAATAGTCAAGAATACTGAAATATATCAAAGCATGAAAATCTATAGGTTAGAGCTGAAAAAGCAGTGTGAGGTCTTTATCAAGTTCTGGCACCTCTCCAAAACCAATCATCCCACGACCATGTAGCGTGAGCTCCTCCCTACGTAGAAATACAGGCTGCATATCGCGAATGGTTAGATAGGTGCCATTAGTGCTTTCATCGATTAATACAAATCGTCCACGCCGATTTTCGATACGCGCATGGATACGGGATATGCGACTAGAGTTAATTACCAGATCACAGCCTGGATCACGACCGATTGTATATACAGGTGCCCCCTGCTTGATAAGAAACGGGGTTTGATTAAAGTATATTGTCAAAGCAGCATCATCAAGTAAATGCTGGTTATCAATATTGATCGTCATCATGTGAGTTGCTTCTCCAGGTTCCCACATAACATCGATAACAGGTATGACCTGAGTTTTACCTTTAACCCAGAGTGAATCCAGTTCTCTACATTTTGAAATTTGTTCCTGATGAGACAATGCAGAAAATGTATCGCCAGAAATAATAATCTGACGAGATTTGGCGATACCCACCATACGCGCAGCCATGTTAACGGCGTCGCCAAGCAAATCACCATCTTCCTGTAGTAATGCTACACCCCAATGTATACCTATTTGAAAGTTTAATAAAATACCCTTATTCGGTGGTCTGGACTGGATTTGTTTCTGGATTTCACAGGCGCACGCGACTGCAATGTCAGCACTAGCAAAGCGGCACATTAATTCATCACCAATGGTTTTAACAACAATGCCATCAAAACAGGCGACAATATCTGATACTGTATTGAGGCCAGCAATAATTAACTGGCTAGCGCCAGCGTCACCTAATCGATCATAAATTCGCGTACTGCCAACCACATCAGCAAACATAACAGCGACATTTTGCCGTGCGTCATCCATCGAAAGCATCCTGAATCAGTAAATATAATTGCATCTGGAATATTTTTATTGACCGATTCTAAGGCATATCGAAAGTAATAGCATCCGTAAAATGCTGATATTAAGTCAATTTTGATGTATTAGTTATGAATATTAATATAACACAGAGCCTATAGCAGAATCAGATACTAAATAAAAAGTACCACTGCTGAAATGCAACATATAAACACACCCAGCTCATTCCCATCATACCAATACTGGATTAATTGATACATTAACGATGCCGTAGATTTCTATTATATTTTTGATGCAATATCCTGCGCTGTTGCGGTGACATATTATTCCAGCGTTGACGAATTTCCTTACGTTTTTCATCTGGCAATGCGTTAAACCACTCTCTTTTATTACGAAGCTGATGACGCTGTTCGGGTGACAGGTTTCTAAAGTATTGAAGTCGCTTTTTTACCAACTGACGTTGTTCCGGACTCATTTTTTTCCAACGCTTCATACGCTGCTTAGCCGTGTCTTTCTGTTGTGGAGTCATTTTTAACCAGCGATCAGCGCCACGCATTAGCTGTTGCTGTTTATGCTGATCAAAGTTCTCCCATTCAGATTGAAACTTATTAAGAATCTGCTGCTGCGATTTAGACAATTCATTCCATTGTACAGCTGCACTGACCTCAAATGCTAAACTTGATAAAAACAAGCAACATAACCTAAGAAGGATTATCATATTATTCCTCCCCTTTAATTTTTGTTATCTGTTCTTGTTCTTCAGTATCTGAATCAAGTGCTAATTTTAATATTTCCTCATCATTCACATCATATAAACCAAGAAACTCAACAAACTCTTTATCAAGAGCCTCTAGTTTTTCGTCAGAAAGTGCATAATTACTCAACATCAATACAATCACCATAAATAGAACAATATTAACTTGAACGCATTTCTTCATGAAGCAACCATTGATAAAATTCAAGATCCTCATAAAACTCCAGATTATCTTCAGTTGTCAAAATTTCTAATTCTGTGACTTCATACCATTCATTCTTATCATAAGAAGATTGCAAATAAGCTGACAACCCGATAACAGTTAAAGCCACTACCGAGAAAGCAGTCGCTAAACTTTTCCGAGAAAACAGCTGTAAATTCCAACTGCTTGAATCTACTTTATCAAGTGCCTTTATACGAATACTTAATAATGATTGATCCAGCTGATCCGAAGTCTTATCAACACGCTCATCAAGAACCTGCTTAACTTTTTTAACTAATTCATTATTCTCCATCACATGCCACCTCTAACTGCTTCAGGTTTTGTCGCAATGAGTCCAATGCTCTTGAATAATGCGTCTTAACACTACCTTCAGATATCTGCAGTGCATCTGCAGTCTGTTTAACACTCAAGCCTTGCCAGGCTCTTAGCAAAAAAGCCTGTTGCTGCCTTAAGGGTAATTTTGATAATGCCTTTTCAATTGACTTTGAAATTTGTTCACTTTGCAGCACATTTGCGGGTTGCAAATTCACTTCATCCTCATACAATTCAACTTCATGCAAAGGCGAATCATTTGTTTGCCAGAAAAAAATCCTGTTCTTCAGTGCATGCAGTCGATACCAGTCGCGAATTTTATTTTGCAATATACGATGAAACAAAGCAGGCCATTCATCCACTGATTTATTCGCATAATACTTAGCCAGTGCATACATAGCTTCCTGAAGTATATCCAGTGCATCTTCATGTCTTGAGGTTGCTATATAAGCCATTCGATATGCTCGCTTTTCTACACTGGCTAAGAACTGATTAATGGCGGTTCTATTTTTCAGAATAGCCTCTTCTAGAAAACTTAATTAACGATGCGTTCTAATACGATTGATCTGTGGGGTTCTATGAGACAATCGTTCCCCACGAATATCAAGTCGACGATTAATGACATCACCACGTACATCCAGACGATGCTCAATCCTGTCACCACGTGAGTCCAGATATGAAGCAACTCTATCATATCCTTTACTGTCAGCTAACTCTGCACGGCGATCTAAGTGATCATTAATTCTTTCACCTTTATGATCAAGCCGATGATCAATAATATCACCCTTCTTATCTAAACGAGCCTGTTTATAATTTGCCCAGTCACCGTAACTATGGATATCATGTTTGTACTGCTGCTTAATCTGATTTCGGTGTTTAAGCTGTTTTTCTTCCCTGTTCATCACATTTTCTGAAGCCTGAGACGGCGATTGTGTTAAATAATCACTTTCACTGATGACTTCTGTATTATCAGCGACAGCGACAGTACTCGAGAATAAGGCAGCAAAACCCAGCAAGATTGACTTCTTTTGTATCATAGTTTTCTCCAGATAGTTAAGTTATATAATTAATAACAAAGCTATGGCGAATTGGTTGACATGATTTTTAAAAAACTTTGATTTTATTTAATGTCTAGTTACTATCCCTGTAGCAACCAAACCTGGCACAACTATGGCAATTGAAACCACCCACCCATTTCATCAAAGCTGGTATCAGCATTTACAGAAAGAGCTAGATAAAGACTATATGCAACAGCTAAAAGGCTTTTTGGCTGCTGAAAAAGCATCAGGTAAAGTTATCTTTCCTCACTCTAGCCTATGGTTTAATGCTCTTAATAGCACACCTCTTACCGATGTAAGAGTCGTGATACTTGGCCAGGACCCCTACCCCACACCGGGACATGCCCATGGGCTGTGTTTTTCAGTAGAACCCGATGTTCGCCCTGTCCCCAAGTCCCTGATCAATATATACAAGGAACTGGAATCAGACCTCGGTATACAGAATAGCCATGGAAACCTGCAGAACTGGGCTGACCAGGGCATATTATTACTAAACAGCGTATTAACGGTAGAAAGCGGACTGGCCAATTCACATCAGGGTAAAGGCTGGGAGACCTTTACGGATCAGATTATTTCACTGGTCAATCAACAATCAAGACCCATTGCTTTTATCCTATGGGGCGCATATGCACAGAAAAAAGGCGCCTTTATCGATGAGCAGAAGCACCTGGTGATACGCTCACCACATCCATCACCATTATCAGCTTACCGTGGTTTCTTCGGTAGTAAGCCGTTTTCTAGAATCAATAGATTCCTCAAGCAGCAAGGATTTCCTGAGATCAACTGGTCAGTTTATTAATCAAAACTTCAGCACATATGATGCCGACTTCATATCAAGAATAAGCCCGTGAATTTACAGGATTTTTATATGCCGCTTTTCACCTCATGATGAGCTGTTTTTTATTGGCTATTTTTAGTATAATCCGCGCCTTCGTTGAAACAGATTAAACGTATTCTGTTACAGGCCCAGGTCTGATCTGCATTTTTAACTTGAACAAGTTGTAATAACTTGTTGATTTATATGCAATAACAGGATGCCCTGATGGGTCAATAATGACACCATTCAGGAAAACTATTATTTAACTTTTTAAGAGTAAGAACATGACAGATCTATCTCGTTACAGAAATATCGGCATTTTCGCCCACGTGGATGCAGGTAAAACCACTACCACTGAGCGAATTCTGAAGCTGACTGGTAAAATTCACAAAATTGGTGAAGTGCACGATGGTGCGGCGACTACTGACTTCATGGAGCAGGAAGCAGAGCGTGGTATTACTATCCAGTCTGCTGCGACTACCTGTTTCTGGGATGATCACCAGTTCAATATCATCGACACACCGGGTCACGTTGACTTCACAATCGAAGTTTATCGCTCACTGAAGGTACTGGACGGCGGCGTAGGTGTATTCTGTGCCTCTGGTGGTGTTGAGCCTCAGTCAGAGACTAACTGGCGCTATGCGAACGAATCAGAAGTTGCACGTGTCATCTTTGTAAACAAGATGGACCGTATCGGTGCAGACTTCTACCGTGTTGTTAAGCAAATCGAAGACGTTCTGGGTGCTAACCCTCTGGTTATGGTTCTACCAATCGGCGCTGAAGATAGCCTGAAAGGTGTAGTAGACCTGCTGACTCGTAAAGCATGGGTATGGGATGAGTCTGGCGACCCAATGAACTACACATTAGAAGACGTTCCAGCCGATATGGTTGACCAGGTTGAAGAATGGCGTGAAAAGCTGATCGAAACAGCTGTAGAACAGGACGATGACCTGATGGAAGCTTACCTGGAAGGTGAAGAACCATCTCTGGAAGACATCAAGCGTTGCATCCGTAAAGGCACTATTAACCTGGACTTCTTCCCAACATATACCGGTTCTGCATTTAAGAACAAAGGTGTTCAGAATGTACTGAATGCTGTTGTTGATTACCTGCCTAGCCCGACTGAAGTTAAGCCACAACCTGAAGTGGATATGGAAGGTGAAGAGACAGGCGAGTTTGCTATCGTTGATGCAAGCAAGCCTGTACGTGCATTAGCATTTAAGATTATGGATGACCGTTTTGGCGCCCTGACCTTCGTACGCATCTACTCGGGTACCGTGAAAAAAGGTGACACACTGGTTAATACCTTCACTGGAAAAACAGAACGTATCGGCCGTATGGTTATGATGCACGCAGATGAGCGTGAAGAAATTGATAGCTGTCAGGCAGGTGACATTGTTGCATTCGTTGGTCTGAAGAATGTACAGACAGGTCATACACTGGCTGATAAAGACAACCCAGCAACACTAGAACCTATGGTATTCCCAGAACCTGTAATCTCGATTGCAGTTGCACCAAAAGATAAAGGTGGTTCTGAGAAGATGGGCATTGCAATCTCCAAGATGGTTGCTGAAGATCCATCATTCCAGGTTGAAACAGATGAAGATTCTGGTGAAACGATTCTTAAGGGCATGGGTGAATTACACCTCGATATTAAAATCGACATCCTTAAGCGAACTCACGGTGTAGACGTAACGGTTGGTAAGCCACAGGTAGCCTACCGTGAAACCATTACTCAGAAAGTTGAAGACAGTTACACTCACAAGAAGCAGTCTGGTGGTTCTGGTCAGTTCGGTAAGATCGACTACATCATCGAGCCAGGTGAGCCAAATTCAGGTTTTGAATTCGAATCAAAGGTTACCGGTGGTAACGTTCCTCGCGAATACTGGCCTGCTGTAGAAAAAGGCTTCATTAGTATGCTGGGTCAAGGCGTACTTGCGGGCTACCCACTGCTTGACGTTAAGGTAACCCTAATGGATGGTGCTTTCCACGCGGTTGACTCCTCGGCTGTTGCTTTCGAAATCGCCGCCAAAGGTGCTTACCGTCAGTCGATTCCAAAAGCGGGACCTCAGCTGATTGAGCCGATCATGAAAGTTGACGTATTCACTCCAGAAGATCATGTAGGTGATGTTATTGGTGACCTGAACCGTCGTCGTGCAATGATCCAGGGTCAGGAAGCGGGTCCTACAGGTGTTCGCATCAAGGCAGACGCACCACTAAGCGAAATGTTCGGTTATATTGGTGACCTGCGTACAATGACTTCTGGTCGTGGCCAGTTCTCTATGGAGTTCTCACACTACCTGCCATGCCCTAATAGCGTTGCAGAAGAAGTTATCAAGGAAGCTAAAGAGCGTAAAGAAGCTTAATCACAACTTTATCTCTTTATTTAACGAGGCCAGTCATAGAAATATGACTGGCCTCGTTGCATTATGAGCAGTATAAAAATTAAAGCCCTCATAACCACAAATTATCAACACTGAATAGCAATCAAATAATACTATTAGCAGCCTCTTGTAAATACACCTAAAGCCTTCTATACCTTATAAATAAGCACTTCCCCCATCGGATCTCACGATGCATAGTAACAGGAGATCATCATGCATATTCGAGTCACAACTGACCCCGTCACCCTGAAAGATGTTCACGACCTTTCCAACCATCCCTGTCATTACGAAGGCGATGGAGAAAATGGCCTTGAGATTTATTTTGAAAATGAAGCCAACATGCAACAATTTATTAACTGGGAAAAAGAACAGGACCAGGATCATCAAATTGCGCTGCAAGGCAACAACAGCGACAACTATGTTGCTGAAGGCTGATTAACAAAACATAGGATCACATTATGTTCCGACGATTACACTTTTTATTGCCTAATGCAAAGCTCGCACAGAATGTTGTAGAAGAATTACTCAAGCTTGGCGTTGCAAGTAAAAACATTCACACTCACGCCAAGGAAAGCTTACCAACCGGCTCTTTGCGACCTGCAACAGACAACCAGAAACATGATAGAGCCAAACGCCTCGAAAAATTATTCTGGAATAGCAATCTTGCGATGTTTTTTATTCTGTTATTTCTGATGATAGTTTCTCTGGCTAACAGCTACTTTTTACTGGCCATAGGCTGTCTCGCAGTAATGACTGTTAATTTTGCAATCGGTAATTTTTTTGCAGCACACATTCCCCACATCCATATGGACGAATTCAAACATGCATTAAGTCATAATGAATTATTACTTATGGTCGATGTAAAGGATGATCAGGTCTATGAAATAGAAAAAACCATACATCGCCATCATCCTGCGGCGGTTGAGGGTGGAAGCAGCTGGACACTTAAAAGTATTGACATTTAAAAACAGCTCTTTAATCGGTATTACAAAATAGAAGGCAGCCTGTGAGGCTGCCTTATAATTAATACAATCCAATAACATTACAACATAAAGAATTTACTTACCGAGAACTGAGTTCGAAGAATAATCAGTTATTCTGCTGCTGTAGATACAGATGCGCTAACTTGAGATCAAAGGAACGTGTTATTTTAATATTATCTTCGTGTGCATCAATTAACTTAGGCCGATAGCCCTCAAGTTCCATAGCAGAAGCATCGTCGGTAATGGCACGTCCTTTCTCTTGTGCTGTTTGCAAAGCATTGGCCAATAAATCAAGGCGAAACATCTGTGGAGTTAGAGCATGCCAGAGATTATCTCGCTCAACTGTATGATCAACGCATTGATGCTCATCTCCACGTTTCATCGTATCCCTGACAGATAACGACAACAAACCTCCCTGGATATCACTAGCTCTATCAATTAACAGTTGAATATCATCAACCCTGACACAGGGTCGCGCTGCATCATGAACGAGCACAAAAACCTCCTCAGGACAATCAACATGTATTTCAAGCAAATGCAGTGCATTTAATACTGAGTCACTTCGTTCTTTTCCGCCCTTCGCGACATGAACAGGCTTAGAATGATTATATTTTAGCTGTGGCCAGTATTCATCGCCTTCACTGATGGATACAATTGCTCCGCTAATTTCAGGTATTGATAATAATCTGTCTAAGGTCTGCTCAAGAATGGTTTTACCGTGTAGTTCCAGGTATTGCTTCGGGCGGTCCGCCTGCATGCGCTTGCCCACACCCGCTGCTGGTATAACTGCCCAATATTTAAAAGGCATATCATGCTTATGATCAATCATTTGTTTTTACATCTTCGGACTGGATAATCTGGTAGAAGGTTTCATCTTTACGAATCATACCCAACTCACTACGAGCACGTTCTTCTATTGCATCAAGACCCTGTTTAAGATCTGTCACTTCAGCCTCGAGTGAAGCATTGCGCTCTTCTAGCTGCTGTTTATGCTGTTGACGCTTCTGAACTTCCTGCTCCAGATGAAGAACTTCGGGTACACCACCATCACCTACCCACAGTTTATACTGCAGTAGTAGCAATATAATGATGAGCAATGAAATGAGCCACTTCAAATGGCGGTCCCCCTGAAAGCAAAATGCTGCAACTTAAGAGCAGATATCCGCAAATAAACGCTAATTAACGCAAATATTTTCAATAAAGTAAAAGTCTTTATTAAATTAATTAATTTTCTAACGCTTAAAATAAAAAAACCTCTGTGAATAATATGTCTCTGCGGCATATAGCTTTAGAACACAGTAATCACAGAGGTAATTTTGTGCCTTAATGCGAATTCGCTTTAAGTGAATTCACATGGGCAGATTGTTATTATTGTTTAGCTCAGGTGTTTAAATGCAGACTTGCCTGCATACACCGCTTTATCACCCAGGATTTCCTCGATGCGTAATAGCTGATTATATTTTGCAACACGATCAGAACGTGACAGTGAACCGGTCTTAATCTGGCCAGTTGCTGTAGCAACACATAAATCAGCAATAGTGCTGTCTTCCGTTTCACCTGAACGGTGAGATACCACAGCCGTATAACCTGAGTCATGCGCCATATTGATCGCATTCAGGGTTTCTGTCAGCGTACCAATCTGGTTGAACTTAATCAGGATTGAGTTGGCGATACTCTTCTCGATACCCTCTTTAAAAATGCTGGTATTGGTAACAAACAGGTCATCACCCACTAGCTGAACTTTATCACCCAGACGCTCTGTCAGCTTCTTCCAGCCGTCCCAGTCGCCTTCATCAAGACCATCTTCAATTGTGATAATGGGGTACTTGTCACACCATTCAGCCAGGTAGTCGATCATGTCTTCTGAGGTCAGACTACGGTTTTCAGAAGCCAGGTTGTACTTACCGTCTTCATAGAACTCGGAGCTTGCCACATCCAGACCCAGGTAAATATCTTTGCCCGGTGTAAAGCCCGCTTTTTCAATGGCTTCCAGAATGACTTCAATCGCTTCTTCGTTAGATGACAAATCCGGTGCAAAACCACCTTCATCACCGACTGCAGTGTTCATACCACGACCTGCCAGTACTGACTTCAGGGTATGGAAAACTTCAGTGCCGTAACGCAGCGCTTCTTTAAATGATGGCGCACCGACTGGCAAAATCATGAATTCCTGCAGGTCGACACTGTTGTCGGCATGGGAACCACCATTGATGATATTCATCATCGGTACTGGCAGTTTAAAGTTGCCATCACCTAAATAGTCGAACAGATCTTTCTGCTCAAAAATAGCCGCTGCATGAGCAGATGCCAGGGACACTGCTAGTAGCGCATTAGCACCCAGTTTCTCTTTGTTGTCGGTACCATCCAGTTTAATCATGATGTCATCGATCTGTTGTTGCTCACGACAGTCGATACCTTTCAGCGCATCCTGGATAACGCCATTAACATTAGCAACGGCTTTTTGTACACCCTTGCCCATATAACGTGACTTATCACCATCACGTAGTTCGATCGCCTCACGCGCTCCGGTAGACGCACCTGATGGAACAGCTGCTCGACCACGGATACCGCTCTCTAAAATAACATCAGCTTCAACAGTAGGGTTGCCGCGGGAGTCCAGAATTTCTCTAGCAATAATTTGCTTTATTTTTGACATGTTTTCCTCAATACTTTCAAGTATTTACAATTGCTTCTTAATTTCGTTTCTTACTATAGTGCGCAGCTATTACAAGCAAGTTACAGCGCTTTGTTTATAACTGCGTTTCCTCAAATGGCGAGGATTTCACCAGATGGTCAATGTCTTTCAAACGCCCTAATAAGGCTTCCATTTTTCCAAGCGGCCATGCATTGGGACCATCACTTAATGCATTCGCAGGATCGGGGTGGGTTTCCATAAACAGGCCGGATATACCGGCAGCAACTGCTGCCCTGGCCAGTACTGGTACATGTTCGCGCTGCCCTCCAGAGCATGAGCCCTGACCACCGGGTAGCTGTACCGAATGTGTTGCATCAAAAACCACTGGGCAACCGGTATCACGCATTACTGCAAGTGCGCGCATATCCGATACCAGGTTGTTATAACCAAATGACACACCACGATCACAAACCATAAGCTGTTTGTTACCAGTGGTTAATGCCTTGTCGACAACGTTTTTCATATCCCAGGGCGCCATAAACTGCCCTTTCTTGATATTCACCGGCTTACCTGCCGATGCGACTTTGAGAATAAAATTTGTCTGCCGACATAGAAAAGCCGGCGTCTGCAGCACGTCAACAACATCGGCAACTTCATCAATGGGTGTATCTTCATGTACGTCAGTTATCACCGGCACGGATAATTCATCCTTTACCTTCTGAAGTATTCGCAAACCCTCTGCCATACCCAGACCACGAAAACTGTCGATTGACGAGCGGTTTGCCTTATCAAAAGAAGATTTATATACGAATGGAATACCCAGTTTAGACGTAATTTCCTTAAGCTGCTCAGCTGTTTTTAACGCCATTGTTTCTGACTCGATTACACAGGGTCCAGCAAACAGAAAAAATGGCTGATCCAGTCCCGCCTTTATGCCTGAAAACTCCATCTATTTGCCCTCCTGACTATCACGGTGTGTACACGCCGCCTTGATAAAGTCAGTAAACAGTGGATGCCCCTTACGTGGCGTTGATGTAAATTCCGGATGAAACTGACAAGCCACAAACCAGGGATGGTCAGGTATTTCAACTACCTCAACCAGATTACCATCTACAGAACGACCTGAAAATACCAGTCCTTTTTCTTCAAGTGCCTGCATATAGGTGTCATTAAACTCATAGCGATGTCGATGACGCTCAGAAATAGTGTCTGAACCATAAATGCGATGAACCTCTGAACCCGCTAACAAATGACAGGGCTGCGCACCGAGACGCATGGTGCCACCCAGATCCGAGTTCTCGTCACGTACTTCAGTTTCACCGGACTCAGACATCCATTCAGTGATCAGGGCTATAACCGGGTGCTGGGTCGAAGCATTAAATTCCGTACTATGAGCATCTTGCATATTCGCCATATGGCGCGCATATTCAATGACTGCAACCTGCATACCCAGGCAGATCCCCAGATAAGGCACCTTATTTTCACGCGCATACTGTACTGCGGCTATCTTGCCTTCAACGCCTCGCTTACCAAAACCACCAGGTACCAGGATTGCATCCAGCGACGCTAGCTGGCTCATATCACCCTGTTCAAGCGTTTCTGAATCAATGTACTGAATATGTACACGAGCGTGATTCTGTATTCCGGCATGACTTAGTGATTCATTCAAAGACTTGTACGATTCTGTTAAATCAACATATTTGCCCACCATACCAATAGTCACTTCAGACTCCGGATGCTCAAGAGCTTCAACTACCGCCTGCCAATCTGACAAATCAGCCTCTGGGATATCCAGACGAAGCTTGTCTGCAACAATGTTATCCAGCCCCTGATCATGTAACCACTGGGGAATTTTGTAGATATGGTCAAGGTCTTTAGCAGAAATGACCGCCTTCTCTTCTACATTGGTAAACAGGGCTATTTTGCGGCGCTCATCAATCGGCAGGAATTTTTCAGAACGGCAAAGCAAAATATCAGGCTGAATACCAATAGAGCGTAATTCTTTTACAGAGTGTTGTGTGGGTTTCGTTTTAACTTCACCCGCTGAGGCGATATAAGGAACCAGCGTCAGATGAATGAAAATTGCACGGTCATGGCCAAGCTCAACGCCCATCTGGCGTATTGCTTCCATGAAGGGAAGTGATTCAATATCACCTACCGTACCACCGATTTCTACCATAGCGATATCAGCGCCTTCTGCTCCTTGCTTAATGCTGCGCTTAATCTCGTCAGTAATATGAGGAATAACCTGTACCGTACCACCCAGGTACTCACCACGTCTTTCCTTACGAATTACCGTTTCGTATATTCGTCCAGACGTAAAATTACTGGCCTGACTGGTTCTAAAGTTAACAAATCGTTCATAGTGCCCCAGATCCAGGTCTGTCTCGGCACCGTCGTCGGTAACAAAAACCTCACCATGCTGAAACGGGCTCATTGTGCCAGGGTCGACATTGATATATGGGTCGAGTTTAAGCATACGGACTGATAAGCCCCGTGCTTCGAGAATAGCCCCAAGTGAAGCCGCAGCGATCCCTTTACCCAGGGAAGAAACTACACCACCGGTGATAAATATATAGCGTGTCATCAGGTTATTTTTGGCCTTATCGGTCGAATTGAGGTGACGCAGAAAACGTGTTGAATATTAGCAAATAACTATTTGATTCTCAATGACTTGTAATACTATCTGCAGCATCCTTCCTGGCCCACTTTATATAGTGCATTTATGCCTGTAATTCATCACGAGATACGCCATAATGTAAATATCTCGCCATGAAAGATGCATACAAAACCTGTGAAACAACCAATAAAGAAGATTAACTAATACTCTTATACTATTGATCTATAACACTTTATATACGATAAAAACAATTTATGCCTATTAAAGAAGAGTATTTCCGACAGCTTGAATCTAACGCTTATAGCAAAGACCCCGCTCAGGCTGAAATTGTTGATCACCTGGAAAATTTACAAAATGAGCTAACTCAACAGCTGTATACCTCAGTTAGCCTACCCCAAAAAATCAGACGCTGGTTTGGGCATAAAAACACTCTCCCCAGGGGCTGCTATATATGGGGAGGGGTTGGTCGAGGCAAAACCTGGCTGATGGACATGTTTTATGACACCCTAGACAGTAACTGCCTCCCCAAAGAGCAAAAGCTACGCCTGCACTTTCACCATTTCATGCAGGCGATTCACGATCAGTTAAAACTTATTGGTTCACATAAAAATCCGCTAAAGCATATCGCCAGATCTATTAGCCAGCGCTACAAAGTACTCTGCCTGGACGAATTTCATGTGCTGGATATTACAGACGCCATGTTACTTTATGGTTTACTCGATAGCCTTTTTGATGAGGGCATCGTACTGTTAGCCACTTCAAATCAGCCACCCGATGAGCTTTATAAGAATGGACTACAGCGTGAACGCTTTCTACCCGCAATTGAGTTAATCAAACAACATACCCAGACATTGATGCTGGATGGCCCTGAAGATCACAGGCTCAGGCTACTGGAAAAAGCAAATTGTTGGTACTCCAACAACCCGGAGTCACTCGCGCAGATGGAAATTCGCTTTAATGAACTTAGCAACTCCCCTGCCCAGAGAAACTACCGAATTCAGATAAACTATCGAGAAATAATCAGCATCCTGCATTGCCATGATATTGTCTGGTTCGACTTTAATAGTATCTGTGGTGACCAGCGCGGCTCAGCCGACTATATTGAAATCGCGCACCAATATCACACGGTATTTATCAGTCAGGTACCCAGCATGGACGACAGCCACAATGATAAAACTCGCCGTTTTATCAATATGATTGATGAATATTATGATCGAAGTGTTAAGCTACTGATTAGTGCTGACACAACTCCCCTGGAGCTGTATCAGGGCGAACAACTTGCATTTGAATATCAGCGTACAGCTAGCCGTCTTGAAGAAATGCGTAGCCATGAATACCTTGCCAGACCCCATCGCATTTCTTAAGTTAGATCAATTGAATTCATATGAGAAAAGACAGTTCGAGTCAAAACAGCTAAAATTAGGCATAGATGTTTTTAATATTGATTGAAACAAGACACAGCTCATAGCACCCCAGGACGATTTATACATCATTACTCTATGCGCATAATGACAACTTATAGACTACTAATTCTGTCACTGATTTTTGCACCCCTGATCTGCTTTTCTCAAAATGAGGAAATTACCGGAAAAATTGACTTCGACGACCTGCCTTTACGTGAAGAACTCGAATTACCTGAGTGGTTCAACCTAAGCTTTCTAGATCTGAATGACAGCCTTCAGGAGGCTATAGACGATGGAAAAAAAGGCCTGATAATCTATTTTGGCCGTAAAGACTGCCCCTACTGTAAATACCAGCTTGAAGGCAACTGGGGAGACCCAGCGATCATTAAGTATACCCAGAAACACTTCAATGTTATCGCCATCGACGTCAAAGGCGACCGGACTGTCACCGACTTTAATGGTCGAAACTGGAGTGAAAAAGCATATTCAGCTCACCGCAACACCAATTTTACGCCTTCACTGTTATTTTTTAACAGTAATGGCCAGCTCGCATTAAGACTCTCGGGTTATCGCCCCAAATACCAGTTCCGCGCATCACTTGAATACGTTGCAGATGCACACTACAACATTGAACCTTTCAGAAGATACCTGGCACGTGCCGAAGCCGCGCTGGGCTTCGGTTCAGAAGAGCTGAATGACCTGGATTACAAACTTAGCCCACCCTACAACCTGGATCGTCGAAAACAGTTTAAAGGCATGCAACGCAAACCCTTACTGGTACTGTTTGAACACCCTCGCTGTCATGCCTGCGATGTCTTACACGGTGATACACTGAGCGAACCAGAAGTCGAAAATCAGTTACAGTCGCTGGATATTGTTCAGTTAAATACCTTCTCCGACACAAAAATTATTACACCATCAGGTGTAAAAACCACTGCCAGTGAATGGGCAGACCAGCTCAATCTAACCTTTGCCCCTGCATTATTATTTTTTGATGAGCAAGGCAATGAAATTCTCAGAGTCGAGTCTGTTATCCGACTCTACCGTTTAAATAATGTTTTGCGCTATATAGCAGGAGAAGAATATAATCGCTTCCCGACTTTCCAGTCCTGGCTACAACATTCGCGCAACCTTAAGAAAAGATAAGCAGTAATGGATCATCAAAAAATCACTCTGGCCGTTGAGTTTATATGTGAAATGGGCTGCAACTCTGTCTATGCCACAATTGAAGCACTAGAATCAGGGCAGGAAGTAGAAACGGTTAGAGGATTTAGCGATGTTGAAGTAACAGCTCTGACTCACGAGCTAAAAGCGATTATGTCAGTCTACGACAAAAGAGATGACTGACAACATAGATTCTCCAAAGCACTTTTTTTCATTTGGATTAAATCAATTAATATAATATCTCTATTTCATACCAATAGTGATTAGCCGCGTGACGACTATTTCAGGCATATAACACAACTCACAACAGTAATAGCTGGTTCGTAAATAAACAAATCATGCGGTTGCGATACACTTAGAAACTTATTTTTTGGGATACTCAAACGAGACCAACTCTGCAGAGGCTGGACTTATTGCAACCCAATGAGCAACATCGAATCTGATAATTGCAATACTACAGGTCGGCATATCCTCTATGCTGCCAGGACAGAAATAATCCACTGCCTCCTGCATTCCCGGGTTATGCCCAACGAGCATGACAGCAGACAGGTGATCCTGTAATTTTTTTGCCTGGGCCACAATATCATAGGAGCTTGCCTGGTAAAGGGAGTGCTCATGCATTAGTTGAATTTGCAAGGCCTGAGCATAAATTTCAGCAGTACTATAAGCTCGAATCGCATCACTCGTAATCAGCCTATCGACTTGTATATCCATCTCATTGAGGCGTTTAGCCATCACTGGCGCATCTGCCAATCCTCGTTGATTTAATGGACGTTCAAAATCATCAATGGAATCATTATCCCAGCTGGATTTTCCATGCCTCGCCAGTAAAAGTGTTTTCATGATATTTATTATTTTCCTGTTTCTTTTAACAGTACTTTTAGCTCAGGAATGCACGACCCGCAATTAGTTCCGGCCTGTAATGACAGACCAATGGCATCGACGGTATCAAGACCCTGCTCTTTTATGGCTTTAATGATCGTATTTCGCCCCACAGAAAAACAGGCACAAACTGCTGCTCCCGCATCATCACAGGACTCGCTAGGTCGACCTGACAGCAAAAAGGCCTTCTCTTTGTCATCTAGCACTGGCTTGTCAAACAATGCCATCAGCCAATCACGATTGGGTAAATCAGGGCTGGGGCCAATAAAAATACAACTTTCCAGCTGGTCACCGACCAACCTGGCCGCTCGATAACACTGTGCCGACTGGTCAAAGTACTCCATCCAGGAGACATTGGATTCACTGGCACACAATAATCCACGTGCATGGGATGCCCAGTTCTGAGGCGTTTCATTTCCGGCAATCTCATAGCGCCATAAACTATGCCCTTTATTAAGATTCCAGTAATCCTGAGATGATAAATCCAACTGTCGTCTGGAAAGCAAAAAGCCATACCAGGCTTTCTTAACGGGTTTCACTTGCACAGGTGTATGCTTGAATTCTGGTTGGCCAGAGATCGGATCACGATCCGGATTTACCAGCTTTCCGGTGACTGCTGCGGATGCATACTGATCATTCCAATGCATTGCTGTAAACAGCATGCCTTTGGGTACTTCATCTGTGATGCAGGCCCTGACCACCATTTCCCCCCACTGGCTTTCAATATTCACCAGGTCATGAGAGCGAATCTGATATCGAGCGGCATCTTGTGGATGAATCTGTACAAACGCTTCAGAGATATGCATCGAAAGTTTGGGGGATTTACCGGTGCGCGTCATAGTATGCCACTGATCTCGAATACGCCCGCTATTCAGCACCAATGGGTAAAGTTCACTGACTGGATTTGCTACCGCCTGTGGCTTCACGGCAATCATATTCGCCTTACCTGATGCGGTATAAAAATGCCCTTCTTCAAACAGTCGTGTGGTGCCTGTGGGTTTATTAAAGGTCACCGGCCATTGCAACGGCATAAACTGCTGGTAGGCTTTCTCGTCGAGATCGACAAATGCAGAAATATCAAAGTCCCGACTACCGTTGTTATCTTTCCCACTAAGGGCGGCAAACTCTGAAAAAATCTCACGCGGTGAATTATACGAAAACGCAGATTTATAACCCATCTCCACGGCAACCTGAGAAATGATTTTCCAGTCAGGTAGCGCTTCACCCGGCGCAGTACGAAAAGAACGTTGACGAGAAATACGACGCTCTGAGTTAGTCACCATGCCATCTCGTTCACCCCAGGTACTCGCAGGCAGCAGAACATGTGCCAGTTCAGTAGTATCAGTATTCTGCATACAGTCCTGAACCACCAGGAACTCACAATGAGACAAGGCCTCTCTGACGCGATTGCTATCAGGCATACTGACAGCTGGGTTGGTGCCAATCACCCAGAGCGCCTTAATCTTATCATCAAGAATCGCATTAAAAAGATCCACGGCTTTGTAACCCGCTTTGTCCGCGATATAAGGCGAGTGCCAGTGTGATTGAACCAGTTCTCGATGCTCAGCATTATCCAGTTCCATATGCGCCGTGAGCTGGTTAGCCAATCCACCAACCTCACGACCACCCATTGCATTAGGTTGCCCGGTTAATGAAAATGGCCCCATACCGGGACGTCCAATACGGCCGGAAATCAGGTGACAGTTAATAATCGCATTAATTTTATCGGTACCAGATGTACTCTGGTTAATTCCCTGGGAATAGAGCGTTATGACTTTCTCTTTACGCGAAAACAGCTCAAAAAACGCGATCAACTGCTGCGAATCAAGTCCACATAGCTCAGCGACTTTGGCAACATCTGCAGATGATTCATATGCCGCCTTCAAAGCCGGCTCAAGCCCTTCTACACACTTGTCCAGAAACAGGCGGTTAATTTCTCCCTGATCATTTAAATGTACCAGTAAACCATTAAATAAAATCGAGTCAGTACCACTTTTAACATGAAGTGTGCGATCAGCTACATCACAGGTAGCTGTTCGTCGCGGGTCAATAACCACCACCTCAAGATTCGGGTTTTTAGTTTTTGCTGCACGAATGCGCTGAAATAACACCGGATGACACCAGGCAGTATTTGATCCAACGATGACGATCAGATTGGTGCGTTCAAGATCTTCATAGCTACAGGGCATAGCATCAGCACCAAAGGCTCGTTTTTGTGCAGCCACCACTGATGACATACACAGCCTGGAATTGGTATCGATATTAGCGTTACCAATAAAGCCCTTCATCAATTTATTGGCCACATAGTAATCTTCGGTTAATAATTGACCTGAGACATACATTGCAACTGAGTCACGACCGTATTTATCCATTGTCTGTTTAAATCGCCTGGATACCAGCTGCATTGCATTTTCCCAGCTCGACCTGAGGCCATTAATCTGTGGATAGAGCATACGCCCTTCATCATCCAGTGTTTCTGCCAGGGCTGCGCCTTTAGAGCATAGTCGCCCCAGGTTAGACGGATGATCCGGATTACCAGATACCGTAAAACCAGATTCAGACTGTGTGACAAGAACACCACAGCCGACCCCGCAATAAGGACAGGTTGTTCGTGTTTCGTGTTGTTGCTCTTTGTTGGATGCTTTCGCCTTGCTCATATCCTGTCACTACCATTCGTCTAAATTATTATTTCCTAATATAGCAAGCCAGCTACCGAATGGCTAACTAACGTTAAGCATAACCCCAGTTTTACTGGTGTGCTCCAATTGCTGTGAATTCAGCAACTTACTTCTGAATAAAATGCAAAATTTAAGCCACGCACCGGATTTACATATGACAACAATACATACCTTATTAAAACGAGTAATACTGCCTATAAAATTATTCGATTATGAATGTCCACTCGAAGGACATATATAAAATATAACAGTCTAATTTACAGGAGCCCTCCCCCCTCTTAGCATCCTTTTTAATCCAGAGTTCAGGCTACACACTGTCTCTGATATTCGTCAACAGAAGGAGTTATTCATGTCAAAAACCTGGGTTGTGGTTGCAGAAAGCAGCCGAGCTAAAATTTTCGAAGTCGAAAAAAATGACCAATCAAAACGGACCCTCAAAGAAATCACTGGCTTTTCACATTCTGTCAGTAGAAACCATAAGCAGCAACTTGATACAAGCCATCAAAAAGAAAGTCGCCACTCTCAGTTAACTAGCACCTTAGATAGCCATAAGACTCAGGAAAGAATCGAATTTGCTCGATCATTGAGCCAGCATCTGAATAGTGCACGAAATCAGGGCAAATTTGGTAAATTGATATTGATGTCACCACCCCGTTTTCTTGGTGATTTACGCAAAAACCTGGGCACCGAAACCAATAAACACGTTGTTTCAGAGGTCGATAAGAACCTGGTCAGACATAGCGTTCAGGAAATTCAGGCACATATGCCAAACAGCTACTAACAATCTTATAGGTGCAAACAAGAAAAAAGCCTCATTCTATTAAGAATGAGGCTTTTTAATAATCATAAAGAACCATCTGAATTCTGAATCAAAGATTACCCGTCAGTTGCTCATTGCTCACTACTCAGGACAGCTTGTCGTCTGCAACATGATATTTGGGATCTTCAAGACGATTGACTTCAACCATGTCACCTGCTTTATCCAGCAGCTGGGTACACTCTTCAGACAAATGACGTAGATGCAAGCGCTTACCTAACTTGATATATCGCTCTGCCAACGAATCAATCGCTTCAATAGCTGAATGATCAGCCACGCGAGAATTCTGAAATTCTATAATTACATCGTCAGGATCATTTTCTGGGGTAAATAACTCTCTAAAGTTTTTCACCGAACCGAAAAACAGTGGGCCATTAAGCTCATATACCTTTGAGCCCTTATCATCTACATACGCTTTAACATGAATGTGTTTAGCATGTTCCCAGGCAAATACCAGCGCTGACACAATAACACCCACGATAACCGCAACCGCCAGATCAGTTGCCACAGTCACGCCGGATACCAACACCAGCACAAAAGCATCATGACGTGGGATTTTTCTGAAAATGCGGAAGCTGGACCACTCAAATGTCCCTAAAACCACAATAAACATAACGCCAACCAGTGCCGCCATTGGGATTTGTTCAATCAGACTGGAAGCAAATAATATAAATGCCAGTAGGAATAATGCAGCAGCAATTCCTGATAAGCGCTGGTGTCCCCCTGAATTTACATTGATCATACTCTGACCGATCATCGCGCAACCACCCATACCACCAAACATGCCTGTTGCGGTATTCGCAATACCCTGACCGACACATTCACGGTTACCTCGACCACGTGTATTGGTTACTTCATCGATTAAGGAAAGCGTTAACAGTGACTCAATTAGACCAATTGCAGCCAGTACAATCGCATATGGCAAAATGATCTTAAAGGTCTCAAAAGTCAGTGGTACCTCAGGAATATGAAACGCTGGAAAACCACCTTTAATAGATGCCAGATCACCAACGGTATTAGTATCAATATTAAAGCCAATCACCATTAACGACACGACAACTATTGCCGCCAATGATGAAGGAACCGCTGTGGTAAGTTTAGGTAGATAGTTAATAATGGCCATGGTTAGCACAATCAGGCCAGCGAATATGACCATGGGTTCACCTACCATCCATTCTTTAACACCATCAACCTCAACCTGAAAGTGCTCCATCTGTGCCAGGAAAATTACGATGGCCAGACCATTAACAAAACCCAGCATAACAGGATGAGGTACGATTCGAATAAACTTACCTAGCCGGAAAACCCCAGCCAGAATCTGTAAAATGCCGGTCAACACGACGGTTGCAAACAGGTATTCAACCCCATGCAGAGCGACGAGACTCACCATGACAACCGCCATAGAGCCAGTAGCGCCAGAGATCATACCGGGGCGACCGCCAAATATCGATGCCAGTAAGCCCACCATAAATGCCGCATACAAACCCACAAGTGGCTCTACCCCCGCAACAAAAGCGAATGCAACCGCCTCAGGTACCAGCGCCAGGGCGACTGTCAGACCAGACAGTATCTCATTTTGAAAACAGATTCGATTTTGGCATCCCAGGCTAAACATAGCTTTGACTCATTGACTCATGTTAAAGGGCGCGAATTATACCAGAACTCAGGCTAATTAGGTGGATAGCCCTTTGAATCAGCTTGAATAGAGCTTAATGGTGCAAATAAGTCAGCAATATTGGCATACTGTACAGATTAGCCAGTTATATAACTGACATTTAGTCGTGTTTTGATTCCAGCTCATTCAACTCAAGGTTAATCGCCTGAACAGAAATCAGTATCTCCCACATAGAATAGCTCAGTGATAACAGCATACTAATCAGGCTAAAGCCAAAAACCACTTTTCCAAGCACCAATTCCCCAGCAAATAGAAGAAACATACAGACAACACATAGAAACAGGCTGCCAACACCAAATGCCTGCATATTACGAATAACATGAACCCGTTTACGCAGACTCGTTATTTGTGCCAATAAAGTCTGGCTCGGTGTGGTTTTATAAAGCGCACTCATAGCACGAATTCGTGCAGAAATCGCATTGAAACGATTGGTATAGGCTACTAATAATAAAGAAACTGCGGGAAACAGTAATGCGGGTGTTGTCAGACTAATCTCTGGCATTAAAACAAACTCCAAAAAACGCTGAGATCAGTATATAGTAAAAATGTCTATTTATGCTATCTACAGATGATTTCAATTATTACACTGAAACAGTGAATCAGAATTAACGTACTAAAGTAATATTATTGCTTTTATAAATCAGAATGGTTTTTCTAAATTTTTAAAGTTATTTGTACATATTTTAGTGGAAACACCAAAAAACAGAAAACGGGCATGGATGTTACATAGTAAACTGAAAAATTAAACCTTAATTTGACTCTACTGAGAAATCTCTAAATTAAACACTCGCTAACTAATAGTGAACGAAACAGTAACGTAAAAAAAGGCCCGATTACTATAATCGGGCCTTTTTTTTTACTTAGCATCGACAGAAACTTACGCTGCTGCGTCTGACAGTCTCTTCTGTATTGCATCAATAACGGCTTCGCTAGAAGTTGCAGAAACCGTTAGTAACATACCTTCTTTTTCATAGAAGCCTGCAAGTGGTGCAGTTTTTTCATTGTAAACATCCAGACGATTACTGATAGCTTCTTCGGTTTCGTCATCACGCTGTACAACCTTGCCACTGCACTTATCACACACACCTTCTTTCTTAGGTGGGTTAGATTTTACATTGTAAATTTCGCCACAATCTTCACAGGTACGTCGTGTTGTCAGGCGATCCAGAATTACATCTTTAGGGACATCGATATTTACCACCATATCAAGGTTCTCGCCCATATCTGCAAGTAATTTTTTCAGAGCTTCCGCCTGAGGAATGGTGCGTGGGAAACCATCTAGCAAATAACCAGGCTTACAATCATCCTCTTTCAGGCGCTCGCCCATAATGCCCATGATCAGATCATCAGAGACCAGGTCACCCGCCTTCATTGCCGCTTCTGCTTTTTTACCAAGCTCTGTGCCCGCAGCAACTGCTGCACGTAAGATATCACCGGTTGAAATCTGAACAGAACCATCCAGCTTAGTCAGAATTTTAGCTACGGTACCCTTACCTGCGCCTGGCGCACCTAATAAAATAAGTTTCATTTGCATTGCCCTCTATGGTGTTAATTTAACTGGACACTTACACTCGACCAGTTGATTTATATTTATCAGATCATCATATACCAGTAACCGGTATCTCTAGAAACGAAAAAATATTATTCAACCATAAGATTATTTGGGGTTTCTAATTATCAGGACTATTTCTGAGGTGGAATCTGGCCGGACATAGACTCAACTAACTGATTTTTCCTGTTACGACTTAACTTACGTATCTCATATTCTCTGCTCGAAGCTGATGATCGGTCACTACACAGTTCAAAATACACCATGCTGACAGGTCGTCGGGCGCGTGTATAACGTGCCGCCTTGCGATCATCTTCATTATGTTCACGCAATCGCCGCTGCAGATCAGTGCTGATACCCGTATAGTAGGTATTATCGGCACATTGCAGTAGATAGACATACCAGTTCATATCAGGCCCTGGATATGAATTCCTGGGTTTCGGTATTGATCTTGATCAATTCACCCGGAGTTAAATATTCAGGCACCTGTACAACAAGACCAGTACTTAAAGTCGCAGGCTTGGTACGTGCAGATGAAGAAGCCGCTTTCATCGCTGGAGCCGTTTCTTCAATCACCAGTGAAACCGTCGCTGGTAATTCAATACCAACCAGTTGTTCTTCTATGACAAGCGCATTAATACCTTCCAGGCCTTCGAATATAAAAGCCAGCTCGTCCTCAATCATATCATCCTGCAGGGCATGCTGCTCATAGGACTCATTATCCATAAATACCCAAGCATCACCCTCTCTATATAAGGGCTGCACTGCCCGTCGACTGACCTCGATGGTCTCAAGGCTTTCATCCCCTTTAAAGCTCTGTTCGAATTTCTGTTTATTAACCAGATCCTGGCCTTTAATTTTATAAAGAGTATTACCACTTCTCGAAGATGCAGTCTGTACATGGATATTGCGAACCACAATTGGCTGGCCGTTATAGAGGAAAAACGAGCCTCGTTTCAGTTCATTAGCTTTCATAGGATTACTTACGACTCATAATAGAATCGCGTATAATAACTGGATTTTGCTTTAGGGTGAATCCGTGAATCAATTTGTTGCTGGTCAGCGCTGGATTAATGACGCCGAACTTTCTCTTGGACTGGGCACTGTACTCACAGTTGAGCACCGAACCGTGAGCCTGATTTTCCATGCAACTGGCGAAAGTCGTACCTATTCCAAGGACAGTGCACCACTAACCCGAATCCGTTTTAAATCCGGCGATACCATTCGCGACATCCATAAACGAGAGCTTCTCATTAAAGATATTGAGGAAGAAGAAGGGTTAATTAATTATATTGTTAGCACCCCAGATGGCAAAGTTGAAAGCCTTGAAGAACGCGACCTGGACACATCAATACGCCTCAATAAACCCTATGACCGTTTAACTAGTGGTCAGATAGACAAAAATAACTGGTATGAATTACGCAGTGAAGCCTGGCAACTTCAGTTAAAAAATTTCAATAATGGCGTTCGGGGTCTGATGGGTGCACGCACCAGCCTGATCCCCCATCAGCTTTACATCGCCCAGGAAGTTGCAAAACGCTATGCTCCACGCGTTCTACTGGCTGATGAAGTTGGTTTAGGTAAAACCATAGAAGCCAGTATGATACTGCACCAGCAACTGATGACAGGACGTGCCCGACGGGTACTGATCATTGTTCCTGAAGCGCTGATTCATCAATGGCTGGTTGAATTATTGAGGAGATTTAATCTTTTTTTCAGTATTTACGATGAAGAACGCTGTCAGGCAATAATTGAAAGCAGTGATTTTGATAATCCATTTAATGCAGAACAACAAATTCTGTGCAGCCTGAATCTATTCACAGAAAACCCTGATCGCTTTGAGCAAGTGATACAAAGCGAATGGGACTTACTCATCGTCGATGAAGCACATCACCTTGAATGGAGCGAAGACTCTCCGAGTCACGAATACCAGCTAGTTGATCAAATATCGCAGATAAGTAAAGGTTTGCTGTTACTCACTGCAACACCAGAACAGTTTGGTAAACAAAGTCATTTTGCTCGACTGCGCTTACTAGATCCTGATCGATTTAACGATTTTGATAGTTTTCTACAGCAGGAACAGCATTACCAGAAAATTGCCAACCTGATTGATACATTAAACTCAGAGCAACCATTAAATACAGATGTTCTTCAAGAATTATCCTTATTCGAATACCAGTTTGATAAAGAAAAATTCAAGGATAACAGCCTGCAAAGCGACGAGAAAAATAAAATAATAAATCATTTGCTAGACTGTCATGGTACCGGTCGTGTTTTTTTTATAAAAAAA
>JBFHVQ010000013.1:0-48757 GCA_041589455.1 Gammaproteobacteria bacterium
GTGGTTGAATCTGTACCGCTACCTCCACAGGCCGTAACCATGGCAATAGCACCGGCAATAGCAGAAAGTTTTAATACTCTTGGTTTATTCATGGGACATACCCCTTTCTAATTGATATATAACGCTTAAATTTAAATGACACCGACCTTGCAACTATCTAAGGCCATGACCCGATGAATGCTCTTCATCCTTAATTGGGAATATATTCCCATTTTATACAGAATGCAAGCCAGGCAGACAATAGTGTGAGGGTAATCACATATTTTTATGGGTTAAAAGCCGTATCAGGCCTTAACAAAATTTAAAAGCGGGAATCATTACTAGAAGAGAAATATGTTAAATATCAGTATGTTATGAATACATACCAGATATGATCTAAGTCAGATAATGACCTATTAGAGAGTACAGCCAACGCTATTAGCCTAGTGAAGCCTCTTTAAAGCGTAGCTGTATCTCCTCAACTGCTGGCATATTGTCGATTAATGCCTGTACACAATCGATATCAAGAGACTCACCGGCTAGCCGCTTGAGGTGAGCAATCGCCTGCTGGTTATCCCAGGCAGGTTTATATGGGCGCTGGCTGGTCAGTGCATCAAATACATCTGCCACAGCGACAATACGGGCTTCCAGTGGAATCTCATTGCCTGACTTGCCATCGGGATATCCACTGCCATTGACCGCCTCATGGTGATACTCCGCAATATTTCTTAGCATATCTTTATAATGAATACTGTCGAGGCCGAAATTATTCAAAAGATCATCAATCATCTCCCGCCCTTTTCGTGAGTGAGTCGACATCAGCTCTTTCTCAGATGGCGTCAAACTAGCCGGCTTTAATAGAATGCTATCGGGGATTGCGATTTTTCCAATGTCGTGAAGAGGTGAGAACTTAAATATATGCTCGATGTATTCATCATTTAACTGATATTTTTCAGCAAGCTGTTTAGCGATCAGGCGACTATAGCGTGACATTCTATCCAGGTGACTGCCTGTTTCAGGGTCGCGTAAATGACTTAGCATGCCAGTGGTTTTGATAGCAGCCGATAACACCTGAATATTTTCTAATTCGTTAATCACCATGAGCGATATCAGGTGGGCATAGACATCCAGCTGCTGCAACACCAGCTCACTGAATACGTTCTTCTGGTTTGAATTATAAAACAGGAACCCAAAAAATTTTCCCTGATTATACATCGGCAAGGTATAGCTGGCGGCATAACCCTGACGCCCTATTCTTATCGTATGTTCATTTTTACCACTTTCAAAGGTAAGCAGGTTGTTGATCACTCTTGGTTTGCCCTCTTCTAACATGTGCTTTAAAGAAGGAGCTTCATCAAGTAATGCCTGGTAGTTATCAAGCGGTTGATCATCACCACTGCTATGCAAATATGTCTTAAGCATGCCTGTATCTGTGTCATAAAGAGCAACTGCAACTCTAACAATAAATGGAAACTGAATATTCAGTTTATTATGAGTGATGATAAGCTTCTCTTTTAGAGGTAATTGCTGATTGAGTTCATTGAATAGGTCATGGTGCCCAGTCATTAATACACCTTTTATGATCACATTTAATTTTAAAAACAGTGTAAATGTAGTATAGACTGATCATGAGCCTTTATTTAGGGGGAAAAGATAATCAAAATTATTTCGTGAAATTGCCTGCCTTATATCTACTGGTAGCTGAGACAACCAGGATCGAGAGAAATCGACAAGCTCTGGAAGCTCAGCCCACCTGGATGGTTTGTAAGTGTCATGCCCAAGTAAAAAACGATCTGGAAACTCAGTAAACAACCTATACCATTCTATAGTCAGTTTATTCTGGGAGTCGACAATACCCTCTCGATAAGAAAGCTCTATATATAATTCAGGATAATCAACTAGCAAAGCTCGTATGGTATCAACGGGTACATCAAACCCCCCATGTGCCCAGATTAATTTCACTTTATCAGCGTTATTCAGCAAATTGACGATGCCCTCGTAATCTGAATGGGCATGTAAAACCAGTTGTTTTTCTTGTGCAATTGCAATAACTTGCTTTACAACACTGGACAAGGCGTCGTTTCCGAACACATGAAACTCCCCTATCCCTTGATAAGGCACACGCTGTAAGTGCTGCTGAATATAATTTTTTAATGATGGGTCATTAAACCACTGAAACCGATGACGCCAGTTTTTATAAGGCCTTAACATCGGCACAACAAGTTGCGGTGCTTCATGGTATAACTTTTCGGCACCCTCTGTTGGAGTAGCAGAAACCAGCGCTCTTTCTATACCCTGTTGTTTTAGCATATCGATGGCTAATGCTACAGGCAAATCAGACCAGACATCCTGGCTGTAATGTATATGTGCATCATGCAACCCTGCAGCCTTTAATAAAGCAGTTTGAATAATCACATAACATAAAAATAGTAAGATTGTTAAAGTTTTAGATTTCATATCATCGTACCACGCAAAGATAGCCTTACAACTTTATGAAGATCGAGATTCATCACGCAATTTTAATATGCTCATTAATGATTCAAGCTCTTCGGTCATTTGCTGCACTTTTTCCTCAATGACCTGTTTTTCCGAGTTAGACATCAATTTTTTCTGCTGATTGAGTTGATTAAGATCTTCTTGAAGACTGACAATTTTAGCTCGCAAATCTTCAGTCTCTGCTGCGTCTCTGGCTTTATCAAAAATCAGATCTTCAGGCGCCAGATCAGACTCAACAGTTTCAACTGACGTTTTTACTGCACGATCAGGTATAACATTTTCCCAACTGGACAGCTGTCGTTGATATACAAAACCAGGTGATACGATTTCTATATTATTTGCATGTAAAATATCAAGAACTGATTTTTTAAGATTGGAGCGACTAGTAATAAGGCTTTCGACTTCAGCAAGAAAACCACAAACTCTATAACCAACAGAAAAATCACCAAGTTCAGTTACCAGAATGAACGGCTCAACCAGATCCACATTAATTGCTGCTTTCTTCAGCAACTCTTCTACTTTAGCCCTGGGAACATCATAGCCTAAAGATAGATCTGCAGAAATTATAGTCCCTCTGGCATGCACTACAGTCACAGGGTTTGTTGCCAGGTGTAGATTTGGCAAGGTTGTTAAATCTCTATCCTGAGTTTGGATTTCAGTATGAAACAAACCGCGTTCTGTAACACGACCAAATTGTTCACCGACTCTAATAAAATCACCTGGTAAAAAGCTTTTTACCGCACTTAGCATTAACCCAGCCATAACATTCGCTACGAATGTCGTTGAGGCAAGTGCAATAACACCAGTAATAACCAGCCCAATGAGAGTAATTATCTGGCCTCGAGTCGAATCTGACATCGGAAATAGAATAACCAGTACAAGCACTGCCATGATCGACATAACGAGCATGACAAGTTGACGAGGGATTTTCGCCTGTGCGCCTAAAGATTTATGCCGTTTAAGTAAAAACCAGTTGAAAAACCATAGAACACATACTGAGCAGAGTAGCGCTATCGCAGCAGGTACATACTGATTAATTAAATCTTGGTTTAGCTCGTTCATATAATTATATTAAATAGTAATTGTGATTAAAGGACTTAAGTAAACCACCTTATTGATATAAAACAAGTGAAAACTGTGTTTTATTTATTGATCTACTTCCAGGTGCTACTCATACAGGTAAATTCCTGTTTTTTATAGTATATATAGAGTAAAGCAACTTTAACATATATAAGAGGTTTATATGTCAGCACTCACCTTTCTTGGCGCCGCTCAAAGGGTCACTGGCTCATGCTACCTGTTAGAAACCCCTAATGCCAGCGTTCTGATGGAGTGTGGCATTAGACAGGGTAATGATAGAAAAAAAGGTAAAGACCAGGATAACTTTATGTTACCTGACTCATTAGTCCCATCACAACTCGATGCCGTTATTATTTCCCACGCCCATCTCGATCACTCGGGACTCATCCCCTTACTGACTAAACAGGGGTTTACTGGCCCCATATACTGCACACAAGCCACGGCTGATCTATTACCCATTATGTTAATGGATGCAGCATCATTGCAGAGAAGTGAAATAGAGAGAAAAAATAGAAAACGCATACGGGCAGGAAAAAAACCATTAACCCCAGCCTATGACTATGACGATGTGCATAGAACGCTAGCACTGATCGAAAGTTTTAACTATGCGGTTAACACTAAAATTTCAGATGAGATCACGATTAAATTTCTTGATGCAGGACATATCCTGGGATCTGCTATTGTTGAAATCTATCTTAAAGAGAACGATCAACAACATAAAATCGTGTTCTCAGGTGATCTTGGAAACTGTTGTGCACCATTAATGAATGATCCAACGACTGTTGATCAGGCCGATATTCTTTTAATGGAATCAACCTATGGTGATCGAAACCATAAAAGTCTTGAGAACACACTGGATGAATTCAGGGACATTATAAAGGAAGCCACATCACAAGGCGGTAATATTCTGATCCCCGCTTTTGCCGTTGGCCGGACACAGGACCTGATATACTGGCTGGGCATGCTCTATCATGAAGGCTTACTAAATAACAATAAAGTTTATATAGACAGCCCCATGGCAATCAAAGTCAGTGATGTTTACAAAAAAAACAACCGCCTGTTTAATGACGATAACCCGGCGTTTAAAAATTTCATTAAACAGGGGTGGGATCAATGGTTACCTATTTTAAGTTATACCGAGAGCACCGAGGAATCAATGGCGCTGAATCGCATCTCGGAAGGTGCTATCATTATAGCAGGCAGCGGCATGTGTACTGGCGGAAGAATTCTACACCATCTGAAGTACAATCTATGGAACAGCAAAACACATGTAGTCATAGTCGGCTACCAGGCAATTGGTACTCTGGGTAGAGCCATTGTTTCCGGTGCTTCTCATGTGAAGATATTTGGTGATGACATTAATATTAAAGCCAGAATCCACACCCTGGGTGGCTTATCCGCACACGCAGGACAGGATCAGTTACTTGAATGGGCGTCTCATATGAAAGAGCAGAAACCCAGGCTATATCTAGTCCATGGCGAACTGGACTCGATGCAGGCACTTCAAAAGCGCTTTGTTAGAGACTTCAGCTGGAATGCCAACATACCAAATTTAGATGAAATCATCACGTTGTGATAACAATCTATTTTTTAAAAGCTTGTAGAATTACAAACTTTTTATCACTATCTATAACTTCACAGTTACCAAATATTTTCTTTAACTTGAGGTGATAACCAAGATGGCGATTCGCTACTACTCGTATTTCACCACCAGTTATCAGTTTACTTCTAGATTCAGTAAACATTTTCCAGGCAATAAAATCACCAATAGCATGATGCTGATGAAAAGGTGGATTATTAATAACAAGATCAACCGAATCTTCATCAACACCCTGTAAACAATCACTGACAATAAACTCACAACGCTCCGGGTTATTAAGTTGTTTAGAGTTGATTTTAGCCGACTCAACAGCCATATATGACTCATCCATAAATAGAACTTCAGCTGTCTCATTAAGTTCAGCAGCTTCAATTCCTAACACACCATTACCACAGGCCAAATCAACTATACGGTGATATTTTTCAGATACAGGAATATTTTTCAACATTAATCGGGCACCTATATCCAGTTTGTCCCTTGAAAATACACTTGCATGATTCAGATAAACTTTTGAGGTTTCTTTTACTGAATATTCCACAGGAAAAGGTAATTCACCGGGATTTAATGTACTATCATACTCAGTTAATAACAAACGTGACTTTTTAATTGCAAGCGAAGTGCTTGTTTTACCAATTACTTTCTCAAATAGCTTAATCGTCGAGGTGTGAATATGCCTTGACATTGCAGCGCCAATAATTTTTGTATTATCATCACAACAGCTTCTTATACGAAACAGTTGATCTTCTAGAAATGCATTACTTTTAGGGATTTTTATCAAAACATAATCGAATACCTGATTGGGATACTTCAAGCTATTATGTATATGATCATCATCAATATTTAAATCATTAATCTTTAAATTATGCTTTATCGCTTTACATGATACAAATGAATCAGTAACAAGATAAGGGTTCAACTCAGAAAACAAGATAGACAAAGCGCCAAATGTATCATTCACAATGAGTATTTTCTTGTCTTTCTTGACATCTGATGCGGCATTATCCAAATAATACTGAAATAAATACTCATCAGCAGCATCCCATGGCTGCAGAGATTTATTAGCATTTTTCGGGAAATAATCGAGTTTATATGACCCTTTACAGGTAGTTAGAGTCTTCATTATGTATCAGGCTAATTAAAATAAACTTTCACCAGTAAATTAACAAATTACTTTACTGGCATAATTAAACATTTTATCGTGATTATCAGAATACAACAATAAATATTATTGCACTACTTATCTACCAGACCAGATTCGATTGTTCTTACTTTTTTATGACTAGACACTTTAACACGTGGAAAATACATATCAAATCTACTGCCTTTGGCCAAATAAGATTCCACTACAACAGTGCCATTAGATCTTTGTGCAAACCCATATACCTGACTTAGACCAAGCCCTGTCCCTTTGTCACCTTTAGTTGTAAAAAATGGATCAAAGACTCTTGATCTCGTTACAGAATCCATTCCACAACCGTTATCCTCAACTGATATTCGCACATAATCACCCGAAGATAAACCTATGGCCTCAGCACTGTTACTCGTTAAATAAACATTTTCACTACTGATGACAAGATCTCCAATATTATTCATCGCATATTTAGCATTAATGCACATATTTATTATGGCATGCTCAAAATCATTGCTATCAAGATATACATCCCATAAATCTTTTGTTAAATCAAACTTCACAAACACATCATCTGTAGCAACATTCGTAATTATTTCTTTTGATTCTTTAATAACTGTATTGAGATTTACAATCTCCTGATTAAATGATTTTTTACGAGTAAACGACAAAAGCTGTTTTATGAGCTTTGCACCTCTAATACTTGAATCCTCAATTATTTTTAGATACTCATAAGATTTTGATGAGACATCAATTTCATTCTTTAATAATTCCGTATAGCCAATTACAACACCAAGCAAGTTGTTAAAATCATGTGCTATGCCACCAGTTAATTTTCCAACGGCTTCTAATTTCAACGTCCTTCGTATGGTCTCTTCAGAATTGAGATACGACTTAAAGTCAATCTCTCTTTCAAGAGACTTATGATTATTAATTAAATTTCTTACACGCGATGTTAACTCTTCTTCAATAACAGGCTTTTGAATATAGTCAGATATTCCCAGATGGTAAAGGGATATTCTTCTTGCAGAGTCATCATAGGCTGTGATTGCTAATATAGGAACATCGCCTTTAATGCCATCTAGCCTTCTGATTTTATTAATTAATGCAGTACCTGTTTGACCATAATCAAGTACTATATCTGTAATAACAAGAGAATAATGATTGCTCAGAAAAAACTGAAAGGCGTCTTCTACATTATCTGCTACTGTGGTTTTTATATCGTATTGTTGAAGAACACTAACCAGATAATCACTGTGCGATTTTGTGTCTTCTAAAAGTAATACATTAGCTGATATATTTTCATTATTTTTTGATATGCGACTTACAAAATTGGATACCTCATTGATCCTTTCCTTTTCAAATACATCAGTTATTCCATTTTTTAGTACTTCTATCGAATCCATCTTCTTGGTTCCAGATGTCAGTAGTAGAATTGGAATATACTTACAACCTTCAATCTTTCTTATTTTAGCTGTTAACTCAATCGCGCTGATATCATTCAGATACAAAGGAACAAAGATTAAATCTATTTTTTCAGTACTAAGGATTTCAATGACCTGATCACTACTCGAAGCAACCTGGTAATCTATTTTCTGATCCTCTAACATACGCGTCAACATCTCAATGAACGTGATGCTTCTTTCTACAATTAGAGTTTTCAAGTTAATTCCCTTTCTGTATTCATCACATGCCAATACTACTTTCTGTGATTAACTAACGCACCCAAGAAGCCTATAACTCATATTTATAGATAACAATAAATATTATTTATAATCAACTATATAGCCGTTTCTAACTATTTAATCTTCGAAAATATCACTCTCTTCAATACAATAATAACCAATATATAAGCTTTAACCTATAAAGTTTAGTTTATTAGATACAGGATTATCTCCTTTTCTTTAATTATCAATCCGATTGATAAGAATATTACCATTCTGTAATGCGGAAATATCATTATGAAGCATAATTTAACTTTATTATGCTACCTATGGAAGCCAGTTAAAAACTAAAATGAATATGAAACCAAAACAAGATGAGCAATGTCAGCAACGAGGAAGTGCGGCAATAAATCGGGATAAGATACAGCTTGTGATAGAACCCAGCAATCAACACTCTCGTATAACTTTTTCACTGAAGTTTATTAATTAAATTGCTTATTGAACAAGATGCCTCAATCTCAATCCAGGTTTAGACTACTCAAGTTCTTTTCGAGATCAAATGAAGTTACAGCTTGGTAATCTTCGTGATTAAAAAGAAGCATTCCACCACACACCTCGTACCAAGTAAAACCACTGCTCCACACAGGCACTTCTACACTACCTTGCACTCTTCTTGGAATAATGAATATCTCACTCGAAGAGTACAACAAATTATAAGGCTGTTTTTCTTTGTGTAATTGATTTAACTTTTCCCAGGAACTAACCATATCGTTATATTTGTAAACTTTTATCGGATATTGCTTTTTTCCGCCATTGTGCTTCCATTCTGCCGATTTAACAGGAAATCCATCTGGCTCAACAAACATCTGAAAATGTAAGTGATTAACTGATGCATATCCACCATAACTATTATATCCAAAACCAATGCCTGACATTGTTTCATCAAGAATTTCCATAACTTCCCACATATATTGATGCATCTCCTGATCAAGATATTGCGGCAAACAGGCTTCTCGATCAGGAACAACAAGACCATGAAATTCTGCAAAGGGATATTTATTATAAAATAGATCGATTTTTTTATTGTTGAGTTCACCAGCCCAGAAACATTCATTTTGCATAAATGGCTTATTAAAATTAAAGGTATATTTATCGTAAGGAGCGGTAATTTCCTTATCATTATGAAAACTTGAAATTCGTCGTGGTCTGAAAGAACGAATATGATTAAACTGGCAATGCCACGCATCTTCAGTACGATGATGTGTTAATTTAATATTCTCAAACCCCAGCATATATATTTTAAGAAATACCAGAAAATCTTCATCGACTACATCAATCTGATTACCATGCTCTAGCAATTCTCGGTACATATTTACAAAATAAACAAATTGATCTTGCAATTTTGTCTGCAATTCATCAAACAGTTCTTTATGTTGCGTCGAATTAGCTAACACCAGAATAAAAGTACTTAATTGCTGTTGATCCAACAGTTGATGTAAACCCTGATCAAATTGCTGCTTAAATAACTCATAGGATTCAAAAGGTGTATTATATATTTTCTGCATGCTAGCCCTTATTATAATTATAAAAAACAGCCAATTAAGATACTTCGTGATGAGAATTCACTAACGAGAATATTATTCCGCAACACTGGTATCTATCCATGCATCCAGGTAATAAATTCTTTGCCCCTCAGAAGATTTTGATGGTCCAATTACCTTAGCCGCATAAAGATGCTTTTCAGGATTCGCCTCATCGATCGCGTCTAGTTCAGTTTCTACAACAAAAACACAATTCTCTGCAAAACGACCACGTGATCGTTTAGGTGCATAAATAACGGCAAATTTATGCTGTACAACATTTGATTCACCGTCAACGGTAATACCTTTCATACTTATATCTCTTCTAGGGGCCGGGGTTAGGATATTTTTGATGGATCTGCTCTATGCCATCAATAACTGCCATATTTAATTCAAGCTCTATGCTGTCAATATTATCACGTAGTTGAGGTAAGTTAGTCGCTCCAATGATATTAGAAGTGACGAAAGGACGACTATTAATATAAGCTAGTGCCATCTGTGCTGGATTTAGCCCATGCTGTTGTGCAAGCTCGACATAATCCTGAGTTGCCAGACTCGCATTATCGCTGCTATAACGTGAATACTCCGGCCATAGAGTAATCCGCGCGCCTTGCGGTTTAGCACCCTGTAGATATTTACCTGTTAATACCCCAAAGGCGAGCGGCGAATATGCCAGTAACCCCACCTGCTCACGCATTGAAATTTCTGCCAGACCAATTTCATAGCTGCGATTCAGTAAATTATAAGGGTTCTGTATGCTGACTACTCGTGGCAAGCCTATTTGATCAGCCAGTCGAATAAATTCCATGACACCCCAGGGTGTTTCATTAGATAAGCCGATATAGCGAACCTTGCCTGCATCAACCTGCCGTTTCAATGCCTGTAATGTCTGCTCTATGGGGATAAATTTGTCATCATGCTGGTGCTGATAGCCTAACTGACCAAAGAAATTGGTTTTCCTATCAGGCCAATGCAGCTGGTACAAATCCAGATAATCTGTCTGTAATCGCTTCAGGCTACCATTTAAGGCCTGCTCAATATTGTTATCATCGAGCCGGCGTGTTGCTTCATCTCTAATATGAGGTAACCAGCCATCGGCAGGGCCAGCCACCTTACTCGCCAGTATAAGATGCTGGCGCCTGGCTGTCTTTTTCAGCCAGCTACCAATATAGCTTTCCGTTAGTCCATAGGTTTCAGCCCTTGGAGGAATTGAGTAGAGCTCGGCAGTATCGATAAAATTGACACCTGCCTGAGTCGCATAATCCAGTTGTTGATGCGCTTCTGCTTCTGTGTTCTGCTCTCCCCAGGTCATAGTACCAAGGCAAATCGCACTAACTTGTATATCTGTACGCCCCAGGTGATTCATCCGCATTTGTATTACCTTCTGATGATTGTTGAAATGATTACTTAGGGTTTAACACGAGACTGGTTTATACTAAACCAACTGAGTCACCCTGAACAATTCGAAATATTCCTCATAATGTCTGAAATCATCCTTTCTACCCTGAACGCCCGCTATATACACGCTTCTATGGGGCTCCGATACCTTTTAGCCAATATGGGAAAGTTACAGGATTCCACACAATTGGTGGAGTTTAATATCAATGGCCGGATGATGGATATTGCTGAATCGTTGCTAAAAAACGAACCTGAAATCATTGGCCTGGGTGTGTATATCTGGAATGCTAGCGAAACATTACAGCTAGTGAAACTGATAAAAACAATCTCACCAGAAACACTGGTCGTGCTAGGTGGCCCTGAAGTCAGCTATGAATATGAACAACAGGAGCTGGTGAGCTGGGCAGACTATGTTATTACCGGCCAGGCAGACCTCAGTTTCAGGGACTTATGTGAGCAGCTATTACAGGGTAAAAAACCGATAAATAAAATCATACATTCCACACCGTTTACACTAGCAGATATTCAATTGCCCTATGCTTATTATAATGATGAAGACATAGCGAATAGAGTGATATATGTAGAAGCATCACGCGGTTGCCCTTTCAAGTGTGAATTTTGTCTCTCCTCACTCGATAAAACCGTTTATCCATTCAACCTGGATAATTTCCTGTCTGAAATGGAAACACTTTATCAACGCGGTGTCAGGCATTTCAAATTTGTTGATCGTACCTTTAATTTGAAAGCCGACACCAGCATCAGAATTATGCGTTTTTTTCTCGACAAAATGTGTGAGGATCAGAAGAACCCACTGTTTCTTCACTTTGAGCTAATTCCTGATCATTTACCGGATAAATTAAAATCTACAATTGCAGAGTTTCCTGAGGGTAGCTTACAGTTTGAGATTGGAATACAAAGCCTGAATCCTCAAGTACAGGAAACTATTAGCCGCAAACAGAATACACAGAAAGTTATCGACAATCTAAGCTGGATTCGCAACCATTCTAAAGCACATATTCATGCAGACCTGATCATTGGCCTACCCGGTGAAACTATACAAAGCTTTGCAGATGGACTAAATCAACTATACCAGATGAATCCCCATGAAATTCAGGTAGGCATACTCAAGCGCCTTAAAGGAACCCCTATCATACGACACACAAAAGATTATGATATGCGCTACAACCCTTTACCCCCATACAATATTCTGAGTAACAGCCTGATAAATTTTGAACAGATGCAGAGGCTCTCCAGGTTTTCTCGTTACTGGGACATTATTATAAATTCAGGCCGTTTTAATCACACAAAGACTATTTTATTAACTAATGACGCCTTCAATAACTTTATAAGACTCAGTGACTGGATATTTGAAACAACTGGGCAGACTCATAAAATATCCCTTGAAAAACTATTTTCTTTACTCTATCGGGGAATGCAACAAGCCCTTAAATTAGAGCCTATACAGATCAAAGAAGTGCTTTTAAAAGATTATGCAGCCTCAGGTATAAAGGGTTTACCAAAATTTATAAATGAAAACACGAACAAGGATTTTTATCAAAAGCGCATTCGATCATCACAACGACAGAATAGACATCTATCATAAAGTCATGATTAGCGTTAATGTCTATAAAGTGAATATTTGAACAGATTCATTAGCAACCATAAAAAGACTAATGGGAATACAATGGTTTGCAGAATAAAAACCACTATTATATCAATAACCTGCTGACTAATTATATTTGCTGATTCCTTAACCGACGCGATCTGTCTTTCAATATCAATATCCTGTGTTTTTGATGTTAACCAGTTTCCAGCCTTCTCAATAATGCTGTCTGTGTGTTGAGTATTAATTTCAGGTTGTATGTTAACAGCATCAATTTTGCTGCCGGCACGCTCAAGTTCCAATTGCGCGGTCTGATAACGATCTTGTAAAAACTCAAGATAGATAATTTCATTAATCAAAGCAAATACCGGAACACTAAAGCGAAGAATAATGAATATAGCAAACAGGCGAGATATTCCATTTGACCAGGCTTTGCCTTGCGCACCATCAACCGGTTTGTAAAACCAGATGATAAATATTAATACCCCCCCAAGACTGGTCACAAGCCAGTTGATTATTGGTGCAGAGGACATCTCAAGAAATACCCTCTGTATACCAAGAGATGTACCACTCGCAAGAATCACCCATGAAAATCGTTCCACCAGATCATTAACAGGATCAAGAATCTGACCAGGAGTAAAAGTCACACCAACACCTACTGGTGATAGTGCAACCTCTGTACCCTGCGCCACAGATATTACAGCATTGAGGCTGCGGCTCACCCCATAGGTAAGTAACGCTCTTTTAATACCTTTCTCTGTATATTCTTCTGCAATAGTATCTATAACTGTGATTTGAGACAAAACTATACAAAATAGAATCAACATTGATTTGAGAATCTGAAATTTATACGTCTTGATGAATTTCATATTTAGATAAACCATTTATAAAAATTATTCTATATTAAGAATACACTATTTCCGTTTTAACCTCTTTAATAACTAGAAAAGCCATACTTAAGTATGGCTTTTCTAGTATTGAGAGAAAAACTTAAATGCTAGTTAATTCGATAGCGCTGATATTGAAGTATAGATTCTTCAACTTTATCGTTAAGATGATTCATATTCAGTCCATCTTCTGAAGTATAAACGGAATTACTAATAAGCTTAAATTCCTGGAGAACATCAGGGTGTACTCGATATATGCCCTTACGTATCCTGAACAAATATTTTGTGTGCGATATACTTTTCTGACCGGTCTCAATCACTGCTGCTGGCAAAAATGAATTAACATAATCTGATTTAACATCGTCAAAATATGACTTAAACTCCTTCAAGCTGACAATAACGCCAAAGTCATCAATGCTCCCTAACTCACCATTACTAATTGCTTCTAAAAAACGATCTTTTAATGTCATTTCCATACACCCATTAAGTTAACTGTTAGTATTAAACTCTTATTTACTGCTTAATTAATAAATTAAATGTATAAATAAAAATTAATAATATGAAGCGTATGGCCACTATATATTACTGGCTCTTATTAAAAATGAATTTTAGTGTTTGATAAGCTTCCCTAATTTCAATAAAGTATTTACTATTACCGCCTTTATCAGGGTGGCAAATCATCACTTTTTTTCTATAGCTTTGTTGAATATCTTCCCAACTTGCGGTTGATTCTAACTCAAGTATCCTCAATGCGTCTAACCGTTTATCTAGTCTATTCTGATTATTTTGATAATTGTTATATCGCTGCCAGAAACTATCTAATAAATTCTTAACATATGTATCATCTGCTGTTTCAAAATTTTCCCAATTAAGATAATAATCGCTCATTTTCTGATCAACATCTAAATCAATTTCTAGCTCTGTAAGCTCGCTCTGATCTAACTTGTTTGATTCGATCAATGTAATTTTTAATGATGTAATGTATAAATAGTAACCACTATTCAACAAATCTTTCTGTAGTTGATAAAGTGCATTCATAACGATGAAATTTTTGCGAAACATAGTCATTTCGTAGCTCAAAATTTCATTTTCATCTGTGAGAATGTATCCCTCAGCCTCCAGCATTTGCATTAATTCATATAAGCCAAATACTTGATTATAATTTTTTAATATTCTTAATACAGCAAGAATGAGTGGACTTTGACTAAACATATGAAAAATCAAAAACTCGGTGACAAATATCTCTGAAACCCGTACTTTTCCACTGAGCGACCTGTATACCAAAAATCCTGACACCCGGTAGTTGGGCTTGTGAGGACACAAACGCTTCAGTATTAGCTAGTGAAAATCGACCATCACTAATTAATAATATATCAGCCCGGTTTAGTTCCAGTTGATGAATTTTATTGTATGCACTCAGTATTACACCTTCTATATCTGTACCCCCATGAAATGAATTATTAATAAATTTTAATATCGAAGCCCAGCCATTGGATTCCAGATCTAGATTAAACTCTGTTATTTCATCCATACCACTAAATACAAAAACAAAACACGCTCTTTTCTCAAGTCGAGCAACACGCATTGTTTCTAGAGTAATTGCTTTGGCCATTATTTCGGGCTTACCTTTCATCGATGCTGACGTATCAAGGCAAACAATCATAGGCCCTTGCTGCTGGTAAGTAACTGTACCCATATTATCGGTATCTATACTATTCTCGGAAAAATCAGGAACATGATCAGATAAGACACCTTTAATATTATAATTAAGAAGCTGTCGTTCTGCTCTTTTCGCATACCACAGATATCGCAGGCGATTACTTCCTAGCATTATCATTTGTGATGGCAGCATTCTTGTTAAGTCATCACCATAATAAACACCACTAATATTTTTTATTAAATGCTCTTCCGGTAATCTAGTATCTAAGCCTGCATCATTACAATCCTTATGATTTAAACCTGCTATGTCATGTAAAGACTTTTTATCTACTTTACTTCGACCGATCAGCTTTATGATTGCTTGCAAATAACTAGACGACTTAATTATTTTATGTAAGCGAATAAGACTACGAATATCCGTTATGGACGAAATACCCTTATTAAGATCCACACCAAGCTGACGTTCTACTGCAAAATATTGATTAATATTTAACATAACTTTATCAATCGCCAGTTGATGCTGATCTTCAGTATCCAACATAGTCTGAGATAGCGTTTTTTCTGCCTGCTCCATATATGAAGGAGTGAGCTCAAGCTTATCAGTAACTGATGTGTCAGTCATTTTCTGTGAGTGGTTTGACTGAGTTTCCACCGCTTTAGCATGGTGATCAGTACCACCTACTACATCTATATCAGAGTAGTTTTCATGTTGCTGTAAATCTTGAATAGAAGGCGGTTCCTTTTTTGTTTTATACCTGACATCCTGATTTTTATCCGACTCCATTAATAACTGAGATTTTTTATCAAGCCAGTTTAGAATATTAAGTAACACATCATCAGCATACTCATGATCGCACGCAGTTCTTAATAAAAGTTTAGTATCAGTTAAGCGCTGATGTAGTATCTTCGCATCCTCTGGCAACAGCCATTCTAATAGGTATTTCTGAGATATTTTGTCACCATGTTGTAGGTGCCTCCGAATATCAAGAACACCGGTACAACGTTGCTGCAAGGACTTACTAGAATCACATAATGATGAATATTGATGAGTTACGGTACGCGCATAAAGCTTATCTGGAAGCTGATCCAGAAAATTGAGCAAATGTGCTGATTCTTGATTCTTAATCACACTACCCCGGTACAGGCGCCTTAACCTTGAGCTTGCGATTAAGACCTTGTAAAACCTGAATTCGTTGTTGAAAGTCAATTAACCTGGGAAGTGACTTATCAATATCATTACGAGACTTAATCAACAAATCTAATTTTAGCCACAGATGATTTTCGATAATATCTGATAACTGACTCTGCAAAAGCTCATAATGTTTAACGATTTTCTCAATATCAATAACGACGCTATTAAGTTCATTTAGCTGGTTATCAACATAGTCACGACTAAAATAAAAATCTTCTACCAACGGTGTATACATTATTTTTTCAACCAGTCGATTTTGTGTATTGTTTATATAATTATGCACATCGACCCATCGCCCGTCGATATGAGTTTGCTTAAAACTCTTATCAAAAAAAACAGACTCTAGTTCCTGCAGTGTATAACCTTTTCCATCATTGGTTCTGTCATCATTACCAGGAGGAGCCAGATACAGTGTCTCACCGTTACGCTCAGCAAGTGTCACTCTTTGATGTTGTGTAGTTGGTTCACCTTCAGTATTTAAGTAAAGGTAATCACCATTAGAATTTTTCTTTTGATAAAATTTATTCACATCCTGGTCAAGTTGTGACTCCCAGGTTTTTACAAGTTTTTCAATACGTTGAATTGTTGGCTCTATATCCAGCTTGAGGTGATCGAGGAACCATTTATCAATTATCTCTTTCTGTTGTGGTTCATTCCACAGGACATTAATTAATAGCAGACAGTCCAGATCTGTAATTGTACTCTGATCATTCGTACAGGCGCTCACCTGCAACAGCGAAAATGACTTTTTCCAGCGACGATCTGATATATATATATCCTGAGTTGATAAGAACTGACGAAGACTGTGCAATAGAGACCGGGCATTATCATCAAGCTTGATACTGAGTGCTTGAGTTTGGATAGACTCTATATCTTTTGCCGTTAATGGCTTGAAATTTACCTCTTCATATTCATCTAACTGAACATCCAGTAATAAATCAAACGAGTCATCACTCACCGGCTGTACATTAAACCTGACAAGAAAACGATCGTATAATGCCTCTAACTCTTCCTCATAAGGTAATTCGTTACTGGCTGCAATAACACTAATAAGCGGCACAGAGGTTCTCTCAGCACCATTATCAAATTCACGCTCATTCAGAAGCGTCAGAAGAGAATTTAGTATTGCGCTATTGGCTTTGAATATTTCATCGATAAAAGCGATACCGGCTTCAGGTAAGTAACTGTCAGTCAGTCGATGGTATTTATCCTGCTCCAGTGCTTTGATCGACAATGGACCAAACAGCTCTTCAGGCACTGAAAAACGCGTCAGCATTCGCTCAAAATAATTAACAGATTGAAATGCATGTTGAAGCTTTCGTGCTAACAAGCTTTTTGCCGTTCCGGGTGGCCCAAGCAATAGTAGATGCTCACCACTCAAAGCACTTAATAGTGAAAGCCTGACAGCTGAACTTCGCTCTATCAGGCCCTGCTCCATATGGGCACATATATTTTGAAGATTCTGCTGCATACCATATGCCCCTGGAAATAGTTACTACTATTATTCGTGGATATTACTAATACATTCAAACATGAGATAAGCTCATATATGCATTATGCCCTTATGTGTACAATACTCTATACGCCATATAGAGTTTTTGTTCTTAATCAGATTTTAGCCTGAACCTATTCCTTACCAGTATAGTCGGTCGCAAATTAGTGAGTATCTGCAATCACACCCGCCTGCACAACATTTGCCAGACCTGTCTCACGAGCATGCTCTTCAAAACCTTTATTCTTCCAGAAAAATGCACCCGGCATTGTTGTCGGAACAACCATAACGTAAAACATAGCGCGACTAACTAATGCCACCATAATGACACTGAGTGCAAGCGCTAACCAGGCAATTAAGATACTGGTTGACACCGTATCTACATACATCAGTGCTGCAACAGCTGCAATATTCAACATAAGCAGGATATTGCGCAGTCGATACGTCTTACCAAATGTTGTTACCTGCTCATAATACGATACCGCACCTTCTCTGCCTTTCACATTAAGGTGTTTAGCATGGAAGTAATGACCTGCTGCTTCGATTAATAATCCAGCTGTCATTAATACAGCAACAATCTGTAAAAGATTATCGACAGGCTGCGCGTTGTACAAGAAGTATGGCGTAAAGAAAAGTCCAGTTAACAGGCCACCAAGCGTCAGCATATTTCCATAAAATGCCGTAAGCACCTGCCAGTGATTCCAGTATGGACGTGCTTCAATACGATATATTTTATGCATGAAATACAGTGCAATCGGGCCTGAAATCGCTGCCGCATAACCAAAGAATGTCGCAGCCTGTTGAGCCAGTTGCATATCAAACAGCGACGCCAGGAAATGCGCACCCAGCGTATTGAAAAACACGGCAATACCGGCGACTTCTCGACTGACTGGTGAATATTTCAGGTTATTAAACGCTCGGTAAAAACGATGTGGTTTGCCCAGATGCATTGTTGATAAAAACAGAGCTACCGCCTCAATTCCCAGCATTGCAAATAACATTGGTAAATAGGCAGAAGAACTAACAACACTTTGAATCGCTTCAATTCCGATTAGATTACCAATAAACATTAGCAGGAATGCGCCGATGACAGCCTGCGAAACCAGGGTAAAGATAACCAGCGGGTCTTCACGTGAACGCAGCTTGTTAAGACTCCAGCTCTGTTTAAAACCTTTTTTCTTATCTACAATCGGCTCATATTTACCCGACTTTTTATCTTTGTGATATTTCACTGCCATACTATCCGTACGCGTCATTTCCATCGGCAAGGTACGGGTCTGTTGAAAACGGATATTCGGATTAGTGATATCGGTACGAGGAAAACCTGGAATTTCAGTTTTAGCCTGTTCACGATTTTCAGGCTTATTCTCGATAACACCAAAATTAAGCGCATTACCCAGACAGGCCGATACACAAGCTGGCTTCAAGCCAACTTCAAGACGATCGACACACATATTACATTTACTTACCTGACCTTTAACGGGATCAAGTTGAGGTGCATTATAAGGGCAAACCCAGGTGCAGTATCCACAACCGAAACAGATATCCGGATCTTGTAACACTGCGCCGTATTCTGCAAATTTGGTATAGGCGCGAGTTGGACAACCTTTAAGACAGACCGGGTCATCACAATGGTTACAGGCCATAGAAATATTAACCCGCTTGAAGTCAGGATAAGTCCCGCCTTCTACATAACCCACCGAGCGAAATGCAATATGTGCCGGGTTATCATTTTTTTCACTACAGGCAGCTTCACAGGCATGGCAACCAATACAGTTATCTGCGGTAAAGTGGAATCCGTGCTGTTTATAACGATTTGGATTTTCACCAATGCCTTCATCACCATTAATGCGCAGGCTTTTACCATAAAGTTCACTAGACTCATCAACCGTTTGAATAGATCGGCCATACACATTTTTTTCATTATGTGTCTCGTCTTTCAAAAATGCATATTGTGGTTCGTCGTTTCTTACCTGGAACATATCTTATCTGCCTGGGGGTTACTTCTACCTGAAATAATGTCTAACTGGGAATTCCCGTTACACGCTGCCTAATACAACATCGTTGAGTAATTAGAACTCACGTGCTTCTAAATTACGTTGTGCCGCTTCTTTCTGATCTACCATCTCAATTCGCACAGCATGCTGTTTAAACGCAGGCTGACGTGAATGAGGATCAAGTAAACCAAGTGTCAGGCGATTTACACAATCATGGAAATGGAATGGTATAAACACCATATCTCTTGGCATGCGCTGCGTGAGCTGCACCATTACCACCGCATCACCACGGCGCGAAACACAACGCACATAGGACTGATGCTCAATACCCAGCTCAGCAGCTGCGTCTGGATTCATTTCCATATAAGGCGTTGGTGAGTATTTATTCTGGTTACCAATTTTTCCGGTACGGGTTCGGGTATGAAAATGCTCCACCACTCGACCTGAGTTCAACCAGAATGGATAATCATCACAGGGACGTTCATTATTATCGATAAAAGGTAACGGGATAATTTTCGCTTTACCATCAGGGTATGGGAATTTTCCATCTGTATATAATCGCTGCGCGCCCTGCTCATCACCTTCACGACAGGGCCACTGTAAACCACGATTAGCTTCTATCTTGTCATAACTCATACCAGAGATATCCAGGTTTCGTCCTTCACCCTTTGATAACTCTTTCATCTCTTCAAACATTTCTTCTGCATCTTCAGAGAAACGCATCTTCAGACCATTTTCAAAACGCTTGGCAAGGTTCGAGAAAATCCATAAATCAGGTTTTGAATCTGCATAGGGTTTTGCAACATTGGTTACTCGATTAACCCGGCGCTCGGTATTTGTGAAGCAGCCATTTTTTTCTGCCCAGATTGCAGCGGGTAGATACATATGTGCATACTGTGTTGTTTCAACATCTTCATATGCATCCTGCACCACCAGAAAATCGAGCTTTTCAAGTGTTTTACGAATACGCGCAGTGTTTGGCATAGAGGTCATTGGGTTTGTCGCAATTAACCACATGCCTTTAATTTGACCGGTTTCGATCGCCGGGAAAATATCTGTCTGAAACATGCCGCGTTTTTTCGGCAAAAACTCTGGATCAATACCCCAGAAATCTGCAATTTCCTGTCGGTGATCCGGGTTTTCCAGTACACGATAGCCTGGTAAGCCAGAACACGATGACCATTCACGTGTACCCATGGCATTACTCTGTCCGGTAATTGACAGACTGGTACCACCGGCTTTGCCGATATTGCCAGTAATCAGATTAAGATTATTAATACCAACCACACCATCAGAACCATGAGTGCTCTGGTTTATGCCCATGGTCCAAATTGACATCGCCTGGCCGGCTTTTGCATAAAGTCGTGCCACGTTACGAATAGTATCTTCATCAATGCCACAAATTTTTGAAGCACTAACCGGATCATATTCCTGAACGATGGCTTTAAATTCTTCAATACCATTCGTGTGTTTTTCGATGTAATCCATATCCGCTAGATCTTCATCAATAATCACATGGGCTAAAGCATTTAGCAGCACCACATCCGTACCTGGATTAATTGCCAGATGCATATCGGCAAATTGCGCCAGCATTGTTACTCGTGGGTCGACAACAATCAGCGGGAACTTACGCTTCTCCATCGCCTCTTTCATACGCCAGTAAATAATGGGATGCTGTTCAGGCAGGTTAGAACCAAAAGCAATCAGGCAATCTGTATGCTCAAAGTCTTCATAACAGCCCGGAGGACCATCGGCACCAAATGAACGTTTATATCCAGATACCGCAGATGCCATACAAAGGGTTGTATTACCATCATAGTTATTGGTACCAATGGCACCACGCGTTAGTTTACCTAGCGCATAAAATTCTTCTGTCAGAATTTGACCGGTTGAAACAACAGCAAATGAATCACGGCCGTATTTGTTCTGGATACTTTTAATTTTATCTGCCATGGCATCCAGTGCTGGATCCCATTCCGTTTCCTGGTATTCATCAATAATAGAGTTACGAACTAACGGCTTACTACCACGGCCTTCTGTTTTAAATAACTCATGCTCAAATATACCCTTGATACAAAGCTTGCCACGGTTAACGTCTGCGCCACCGACACCACGAGAAGATACCGCCTGACCTTCAGAATTAATACCGACTTCAATTGAGCAACCTGTTGAACAGTAACCACAGGTGGTGTATTTCCACTCGACTACGCCTTTATCGGCAATTTTAATCGGGTTCTTTTTATTTCGGCCAAACAACATCGCGGGGAGACTCCGTTATCGTTTAATGGGTTTATTAAAAACTTGATCAATATGTCATTCCGGCAAAAATGCCGGAATGACGGAGTTATAATAATTATTTAATATCCAGGAAGATCTTATCGCCTTCCAGCTTTACATCATACTTACCCGTACAACCTTCATCAGGTCCCTGTGCTTCACCAGATTCAAGCGAAATGCGCCAGTTGTGTAATGGGCACGTTACTGTATTTTCAGACACAATACCTTGTGACAGAGGACCTTGCTTATGTGGACATGAGTCACGCAATGCAAAAATGCCGTCGTTGTTATTTCTAAAAACAGCGATATCACCATTTGGTGTTTCAACGACACGTGCACCCAGTTTAGGGATATCTTCAATAGTGCCTACTTCTACCCAGTTCGCCATGTTTGTTACCTTCTCTAAATTTTTTAAATACACCCTGCCTAAACAGGCAGGGCTGATTACTGTGTGATTAGCTTATAACTTTCAGTGGAATGTACTGAGCTGTGTCACGACCATCGGTAGAACGCATCTTCCATGGATCGATCTGTGTTTCGTTCTCTTCCTGTGAAATCTTAAAGCGTTCTGCCAGCTCTTTACGCTTTTCAGCATTCTCAACCACAATATCCTGCACGTAAGAGAAACCAACACGCTCAATCCATGGTGCAGTACGCTCCATATAACGTGCTTCTTCACGATACAGCTGAGTAAATGCGGCACAGTATTCCAGTACTTCTTCTTCTGTATCAACTTTACAAAGCAGATCAGTTGCTCGTACCTTGATACCACCATTACCACCGATATGTAATTCATAACCTGAATCCACACAAACCACACCGAAGTCTTTAATGGTTGCTTCTGCACAGTTACGTGGACAACCTGATGCGGCCATCTTGAATTTGTGCGGCATCCATGAACCCCAGGTCATCTTCTCAAGCTTGATACCAATCGCTGTTGAATCCTGTGTACCAAAACGACACCACTCTTTACCAACGCAGGTCTTCACTGTACGGAGCGACTTACCATAAGCATGACCAGATACCAGGCCACGATCATTCAGGTCTTTCCAGACATGGGGCAACTGCTCTTTAGTCACACCGTATAAACCAATACGCTGACCACCGGTAACGTGTACTGTTTCCAGACCATACTTCTCTGCTACATCTGCAATCGCACGCAGCTCGTTAGGTGTTGTCATACCACCCCACATACGAGGAATAACTGAGTAAGTACCGTCTTTCTGGATATTGGCGTGAATACGCTCGTTAACAAAACGTGACTGTGGGTCATCGTTGTATTCTTTAGGCCAGCTACTTAACAGGTAGTAGTTCAGTGATGTACGACATGCCGCACAACCATCTGATGTCTTCCAGTTTAATTTTTCAAATACTTCAGGAATTGAAGTCAGTTTCTGCGTAACAATCTGCTCACGCACATAGTCGTGAGTATGTGTAGTACAGCCACATAAAGGCTTGGCTTCAGGTGCTGCATAGTCACCACCTAATGTTGCTTCAAGTAACTGCTCTACCAGACCAGTACAGGAACCACATGAAGATGATGCTTTAGTGTGTGCACGCACATCGTCCAGTGTGAACAGGCCTTTTTCTGTAATCGCATTAACTACATCACACTTCTTAACACCGTTACAACCACAGATTTCTGCGTCGTCCGGCATCGCTGCGGCAACATTTCCACCATGACCTGAGTCACCTAGGTGCGCCTGACCAAACATCAGTGCATCGCGAATATCAGTAATATTTGTGCCTTCGCGCATTAACTGGAAGTACCAAGCACCATCAATGGTATCGCCGTATAAAACAGCACCCAGAATTTTCTCGTCTTTAATAACAATCTTTTTATAAACACCACGACTGGCATCTCTTACGACGATATCCTCTGTCGTTTCATCACCCATAAAGTCACCCGCTGAGAACAGATCAATACCTGTTACTTTCAGTTTGGTTGAGGTGATAGAACCTTCATAAATACCGATACCGAATTCAGCAAGGTGGTTAGCACACACTTTTGCCATTTCGAATAATGGCGCAACCAGTCCGTAGGTTAAACCACGGTGCTCAATACATTCACCGATCGCATAAATTTTTGGATCGTAAGTTTGCAGCGTGTCATTAACCACAATGCCACGCTCACAATGCAGACCAATTTTCTTGGCAAGTTCAATATTCGGGCGAATACCTACCGCCATAACAACCAGATCAGCTTCTTCTTCCGAACCATCTTCAAAGATAACTTTTTCAACTTTTCCGTTACCCTGAATTTCAGAAGTCGATGCTTTCATCTTGAACTTCATACCCTGAGCTTCCAGAGAGTTCTTCAACATCTCACCAGAAACTTCATCCATCTGACGTTCCATTAACCAGTCCATCAAATGTACAACAGTTACATCCATACCCTGCTTGATCAGGCCATTCGCTGCTTCCAGACCTAACAGACCACCACCGATAACCACTGCTTTCTTCTTCGTTTTAGAAGCATCAAGCATAATGTCAACATCATGAATATCACGGAAGCCAATAACACCTGGCAGATCATGACCTGGAACAGGAATAATGAAAGGATATGAACCTGTTGAGATCAACAGACGATCATATTCAACTTTGCTACCATCATCAGCGGTTACTGTACATGCGGTTCGATCAACATCTGTAACCGTGACACCTTTATGTAAGGTAATGTTATTGTCCTTATACCACTGCTCATCATTCAGCATGATTTCGTCAATGGCTTTTTCACCACATAACACAGGAGATAGAAGAATTCGGTTATAGTTACCATAAGGTTCTGAACCGAACACGGTGATATCGTATTTTTCTGGTGCCAGCTCAAGCAGCTCTTCAACGGTACGCATACCTGCCATACCATTACCAATTACGACCAGTTTTTCTTTCATGTAGGTGACTCCATAGATGGGGCAAATTCAATACTCGATCTGCATTATGCATTTACTATGCCAAGTATTATTAATCGCTCTATCTATATGTTATTATTGAGAATATTTATAGGTACAGAAAAATATCCGACCTAGAGAAGCACTAAAACTGCACCATAATAGCGCACTATAACCGTCTCGCACTATATTACAGCACATAATTTAATACTAATATTAACTGCGACTCTGAATTATAGTACTCAATACCTCTAAAAATAAGTACTAAGAGACATAACGCACTATAATCTAGCATCAATACAGTGCTTGCACCCAATACCCGTCAGTTTGCACTATATACGTGCAATTATCACAAATACAATTGACAATCACACCGAAAATAACATATATCTATTTGTTTTATATGGATTTATTTTATTATTGGCATATTGCATGCTTTTCATTCGGAAACTTTTTATGGAACTGAGCAATGAGCGCATCAAACAATATAAAACTACTATCATTTAGCGGTAACACCCGGATACTCCACCTGTCCTGGATTGCCTTCTTTATTACATTTGTTATCTGGTTTAATCATGCCCCCTTACTGGCGGCTATGCGTGAAACCATGGGTTTATCTGACCAGCAAATTAAAACCCTGCTCATATTAAATGTCGCCTTGACCATTCCCGCTCGTGTCATCATTGGCATGCTGGTGGATAGTTTCGGCCCCAGGAAAATTTATTCAATACTTCTATTTGTTTCAGCCCTGCTCTGTTTTGGCTTTGCTATGGCTGATGACTATGAACAACTTGCCCTAATGCGCTTCTTGCTTGGTTTTGTCGGTGCGGGTTTTGTCATCGGTATTCGCATGATCTCTGAATGGTATCCTGCACGACAGGCTGGCACAGCTCAGGGCATCTACGGCGGCTGGGGTAATGCCGGCTCGGCAGGTGCTGCTGTGAGCTTACCCACTATTGCACTGATGTTTGGTGGCGATGATGGTTGGCGATACGCGATTGCTACAACCGGTGTATTAGCGCTTGCTTACTCATTTGTCTACTACTTCAGTACATCCGATACACCTAAGGGCTCCACCTATTTCAAACCTAAAAAAAGTGGTGCCCTGGAGATTTCCAGCAAAGGTGATTTTGTTCTCTATATGATTATGAACATCCCTATGTATGCTGCAATTGCCGTATTAACCTGGAAGCTGAGCCCATCAAACCTTGGCATGCTGAGTGAAACCGTTACTTTTAGTATCTATGCCATTCTTGCCGGCATATATGTCACACAAACTTTCCGTATGTATCAGGTCAACAAGCACGTATTCGTCTCTGAGGTACCAGAAATCGAGCGTTATAATTTCAGTCAGGTTGCGGTACTCAACCTGGCCTATATGGTGACCTTCGGTTCTGAGCTTGCTGTTATTTCCATGCTTCCTCTGTTCTTTATGGACACCTATGAGCTATCTGCCACCAGCGCCGGTCTTATCGCCTCTATCTTTGCAGGCCTGAACCTAATCATGCGCCCTGCGGGTGGCTGGTTAGCAGACCGTTATGGCCGTAAACGCACACTGATTGTGATTATGTTTGGCCTGATTATTGGTTACGGCTTAATGGGCCTGATGAACTCCAGCTGGCCACTGATTGCTGCGATCGCTGTCACCATCTTCAGCTCACTATTTGTAAACGCAGGTAACGGCTCAGTATTTGCGATCGTACCTCTGGTTAAACGTCGCCTGACAGGACAGATTGCGGGCATGACTGGCGCCTATGGAAACGTTGGTGCGGTCACTTTCCTGACAACCCTGTCTTTCGTGTCACCACAAACCTTCTTCTTTGTGATCGGTGGTGCAGCTGCATTTGTTTTCGTGGCAACCATCTTTGTACTGAAAGAGCCATCTAATCAGATGACAGAAGTTCTTCCTGATGGAACGGTTCAGGTTATCGAAACCTGATCAGCCATAACCTCAGGTGCCTGAACAGGCGTGGTCGCTCAGCAGTATATGCCATAGCACCACGCCTGTTTTTTTAGCAGGTCATTCCGTGATACAGTCGATCAATACAATAGTCTCCTCGATCATGATTAATTAGCTACAGTTAATACAGAAGAAATATAAAATGAGTAGTCAACTCACCATCAGTTTTGCACACAGCTCCGATACAGGCCAAAAAGAGAATAACGAAGACTCCTATGGAATCGTCACTCCGGAACAACAGTTACTGGAAAATAAAGGAATCACTGCAATTGTTGCTGATGGTATGGGTAGCTGCGCCTTTCCTAAAGAGGCTTCAGAATATGTAGTGAAAGGCTTCTTTAGTGATTACTACAGCACACCAGATAGCTGGTCTGTAAAAACCTCCGCAGCCAAGGTTCTTACCGCACTCAATAGCTGGCTCTATGGTAAAAGCACATCAGAACATGCCAAAGCTTATGTCTCCACCTTTTCTACACTGATTCTAAAGTCAACGACTGCACATATTATGCATGTTGGTGACAGCCGTATTTATCGGATTCGTGACAACAATATTGAACAATTGACGACGGATCATCGAATATGGATTTCCCAGGATAAAAATTACCTGAGCAGGGCTATCGGTGTTGACCTACACCTGGATATTGACTACAAGACCATCGATCTTGAAGTGAATGATATTTTTGTGATGACGACAGATGGTATTCATGACTACCTGAATGACAAACAAATTCGCGACATCGCATGCAGCAGCAACGACCTGAATCAGGTATCTGACAATCTGCTAAACAGTGCACTACAGCTTAAAAGCCATGATAACGTAACCTGCCAGGTAATACGCATTGAGTCTCTTCCCAGCCAGCAAGCTGATGAGGTCATCAACGATCTGGTCAGACTCCCTTTTCCTCCCGACCTGGAACCAGGCATGATGATTGATGGCTATAAAGTCATCAAGGATTTTCATTCCAGCGCAACCAGTCAGCTTTATCTGGTCGAAGACACTGATAACGGTCAGCAAATGCTAATGAAAACGCCATCGGTTAATTACGATGACGACCCCTCCTATATCGAGCGCTTCCATATGGAAGAATGGGCAGGCAAACGCATCTATCACCCGAATGTCATGGTGACATACGAACAGAAACGTAAACGCAGCTGCCAGTATTTTCTAATTGAGTATATCCAGGGCATCACGCTGGCTGAGTGGATTACCCAGCACCCTAAACCCGACATTAAAGAAGTCACCAGGATTATCGAGCAGATCATTCAGGGCTTAAGAGGTTTACATCGACTGGAAATGCTACACCGGGACCTGAAGCCAGATAATATCCTGATTAAGGAAGACGGCACGGTAAAGGTCATCGACCTGGGGGCCGTTAAAGTCGCGGGAATACAGGAAATCACCACACCGGTAGAACGTTTCGAGCTACTGGGCACCAAAAACTATACCGCACCTGAATATCTAATGGGAATGGCTGGCTCACCAAAATCCGACCTGTTTTCACTGGGTGTTATTGCTTATGAAATGCTCACCGGGCATCTACCTTACGGCGACCAGTCTGACAGGAACCTCGACTGGCGAGCTATCAGCAAGATCAAATACATCACTGCACTCAAACACAATCCGATGATCCCATTGTGGCTTGATGGTGCCCTGGAAAAGGCTGTTCGCGTAGATCATCGTATGCGCTATGACAGCTTTTCAGAGCTACAGCATGACCTGACCCACCCTAATGAGACATTTATGAAAAGCAACCTGCCACTAACGGAGCGAAATCCTGTTGCTGTATGGCAAGTCATTAGCTCTGCTCTCTTTTTGAGCAACCTGATACTGGCCTATTTATTACTAACCTGATCAATAAACTTATACTAGACTAATAACAATATTGTTCAGAGTTTTAACTTAAATGCCAACAAAAGCAGACTTTAGTAATATCCCCGATTACCGGACAGCACTTAAAGAACGCGAAGCTGAGATAAAACTTCTGCAGGAAACCTTTCGCCTGGTCGCTAGCGAACTGGATCCGGATAAGGTTTATCAAACGATTGCAGATCGTGCATTACAACTGGTAGAAGCAGAAACCCTACTCATTCCCATACTCGACAGCAATCAGGAATACTATATCTATAAAGCCGGTGCAGGCAAAAATATTGATGAGATTATTGGTGAAACTCTACCCATCGAATTTGGCATCTGCGGCTGGGTATGGAAAAACAAACGCGCCTGGTGGCGTGGTGTATTATCCGATCTCGATGAGCATGAACGCAACCTCTGGGAAAAAGAAGCTGGAACACTCATAATGGTTCCATTACAGGGCCGAAGAACATTCCTTGGCGGTATCGCTGCTATCAATAAGAAAGATGGACTTGATTTTACCCGACGTGATATGGAGATACTCAGCATGTTTGCTAACATCGCTGCTATTTCACTGGAAAACGCACTGTCATTCCGACAGCTAAGCGACACCAAAGACATGCTCATCGAGCACCAGAGACATCTGGAAAGACTCAATAAGCAATATTCAGAGTCCAGTAAAAAAGTCCAAGAACTCACGCTATATGATTCTTTAACAGGTGTCCCCAACAGAACATTATTCAATGACCGGCTTAAAACACAACTGGATTATGCCAAGCAGAATGACAAACAACTGGGATTATTGATTATTGATATTAATAATTTTAAAAACCTGAATGATGCGTTGGGACACGATATCGGTGACCTGATTTTAATAAATTTCTGCCAGAATATTAGCCAACATATTAGTTCCAGTGAAGTTCTTGGGCGACTGGGAAGTGATGAGTTTATTTTGCTACAACCTGACTCTTCTAAATTACAGATAGAAAGCAGAGCGCTCAGCCTGACGTCTCTTTTCGAAACACCGTTAAGCATAAATAAAAGAGAAATAAATATTAATGCCTGTATCGGCATTAGCCGATATCCAGAAAGCGGTACAGACTCTGGCGAATTACTCAGACATGCAGATATCGCCCTACATCATGCAAAAGATCAACATCTTCCCTACCATATCTTTGATATTGAAAACGACCACTCAAGCGATGCACAACTTAGTCTGTCTATCGATCTACATGAAGCCTTACAAAAATCGCAATTTGAATTGTATTACCAGCCAAAAATCGACATCAAATCGAATTCAGTCATTGCAGCTGAAGCCCTCGCAAGATGGAACCATCCTACTAAAGGCTTTATATCGCCGGCTATTTTTATTGACGCCCTGGAAAACAACAACCTGATTGATCGCTTTACTTTTTTTGCAATTGATCAGGCTCTCTTACGCATTAACGACTGGCTTGATAAGGGCTACAATATACATGTCGCCATTAACATATCGACAAAAACCTTAATGAAACCGGATTTTGTTGATCAGATAGAGTCTCGACTTTCAGATTTTTCATTAAGTAAGCGAATCATTTTTGAAATCACTGAGAGTCTGTTTTTTACCGATTATAGCTATGTATTAGAGGTATTGAATAGAATCCGCTCATTGGGTATCACATTATCTATTGATGATTTTGGAACCGGCTACTCTTCCTTAAGCCGCCTCAAACAACTACCTGTTAGTGAACTTAAAATCGACCAGTCGTTTATCAAGGACATGACAACGAATTTTGATGATCAGGTAATTGTAAAATCCATCATCGATCTTGCGCATAACCTGGGTTTATCCGTGGTAGCCGAAGGTGTTGAAACAAAACCGATACTGGATAAGTTGAACCAGCTTGGCTGTGATATTGCACAGGGTTACCTGATAAGTCGACCTATGGCTGCAGACGAGTTTGAAAAATTTCTGAAAACCTTTTAATAAATACCCATTTCGATAAAAATATTAATTAACACTAATTACTGTGACTACGACTCACTTTAATCACATTTGAAAGCTGATTAATTTTATCCATCACTTTACCGAGTTGCTGTAAATCGGCTATTTCAGCAGTAATTGTCATATCGGCTGTTTGCTCATCTTTATTCGACAGGGTATTAACACCAATTACATCCACCTTTTCATCACTCAATACTTTACTGACATCACGCAATAACCCCTGACGATCGAAAGCTTCTATATGTATAGCTACGGTATAGGTTCTATCCAGATCTTCACCCCAATCAGCCTCAATTAAACGATCTCGCTTATCATCTTCAAGATTAATAATATTGCTACAGTCTACACGATGTATTGCAACACCCTGGCCACGTGTAATAAAGCCAACAATATCATCACCAGGTACAGGCTTGCAGCAATTAGAAATTGTGGTCAACAAATTAGCCACACCACGAATCCTGACCTCATCACCCAGTGCTTTCTTTTTATTAGACGGTATTTTTTTCGCTACAAGAGGAATCGAAGCCTGATCATGCTTAGCATAAAGCTCATGCATGGTGCTGGCTAATTGCCCCTGCGTAATATCACCTCGACCAATTGCAGCAAATAGGTCATCGATATTTTCAAGATGATAATGCTTTAACAACGGATGGCTATCGATATGATGTAAACCGATACGATTAAGCTCTCGCTCGTAAGATGACTTGCCATCAACCTTATTAAGCTCATAATCCTGATGTTTAAACCAGCTTTTAACTTTAGCTCGAGCCCGTTTGGTTTTAAGATAACCCAGATTTGGATTCATCCAGTCGCGACTTGGTGCCGGTTTGGTACCTGTCAGAATATCAACCTGTTCACCATTTTTTAGCTCATAGGTTAGTTGCACGATACGTCCATTGACTTTCGCACCGCGACATTTATGACCAATTTCAGTGTGTACTATGTAAGCAAAATCCAGGGGGGTCGCTCCCTGTGGTAAGTCCATGATTTTTCCCTGGGGAGTTAATACAAACACGCGGTCCGGAAACAACTCCGTATGAAAACTGTCGATAAGTTCATCATCTTTGGTTTCATTTGGGTCGAGCAGCTTACGCAAAGAAGCTATCCCTTTCTCAAGATTCTGATCACTGGCTCCTCCTTCTTTATAGCGCCAATGTGCAGCTACCCCGTATTCGGCAAAGGCATGCATTTCCTGAGTACGTATCTGAATTTCGAGCGGTTTACCCTGCGGCCCATAAACAGCGGTATGCAAGGATCGATAACCATTTTCCTTTGGGTTAGCGATGTAATCATCAAATTCCTGTGCAATATGGCGCCAGCGACCATGAATTAATCCCAGTACGGTATAACACTCAGCAACAGTATTCACTGTAATACGCACGGCTCTCACATCAAACAGTTCATCAAACTGTTTTTTCTTGGCCGTCATCTTTTTCCAGATGCTGTATATATGTTTGGGTCGACCATAGGTCTCAGCATCAATACCCGCTTCTGCAAGCATACCGCGTATCGTGCTCACCGCGTCATTAATATACTGTTCACGCTCTTCCCTGCGCTCTTCCAGTAATTTAGCAATTTGCTTGTATGCCTGGGAATCGATAAAACGAAATGAAAGATCTTCCATTTCCCATTTCAGTTGACCAATACCGAGTCGATTAGCCAGCGGGGTGAATATTTCAAGTGTTTCTCTGGCGACCACCTGACGCAATGGAGAGTCTTCTGAGGCCAGCATTCTGAGGCGCTGCACACGGTAGGCAATTTTGACCAGAACAACACGGACATCATCCACCATTGCCAGTAACATGCGTCTCAGTCGCTCAGTTTGTTCCGGGGTATTTTCAGTGAGGTTTTCGAAGTGAAAATCATGCAGCCAACGCACTTTGCTAACCAGGTCATATATTTCCTGATTAAACTCAGTTTTTAAGCTCTCGATGAAAGCTTCCTGATTTAATCGAAAATCACTTAACAGTGCGACAATTAAGGTGGTTTTATCGACACTTAGTTCTGCCAGAATCAGAGCAACTTCAAGACCACTGGGAAGCTGCCTCTGCTCTGCAGGTAAGTCCCAGACAATGATACAGGCCTTTTTTAATAACTCGTCCTCTTTACAATATACTGATATCCTTTGTAGATACTCTTCAAAAGTATATTGTTGCGTGATATCCAGCCTGGTTTTTGTGTTTTGCATTGAGAAAGTCTAATCAGGTTAACGAACATGTACTATGTCGTAAAAATACTGCACGCCTTTACTTAAATATTACTGACAGTTTTTACAACGTCCGTAAATAATAAGGCTATGCTCAGTTATCTCAAAACCATTTTCACGTGCAATTTCTTTCTGGTGTCGTTCTATCACATCATCAACAAACTCAACCACTTTGCCGCAGGTCACACACACCAGATGGTCATGATGCTCACCTTCATTCAGTTCGAATACTGCCTGCCCTCCTTCAAAGTGATGGCGATTGACCAGACCAGCACCTTCAAACTGGGTTAAGACACGGTATACCGTTGCCAGGCCAATTTCTTCACCCTGCTCCAGTAGCGCTTTATAGATGTCTTCAGCGGTTTGGTGACGTAGTTTATTCGACTCCAGCAACTCAAGAATTTTCATTCGAGGTAAGGTGACTTTTAAACCGGCTTTTTTAAGATCAGAGGTTTCCAAACCAAACTCCTGCTGTTTTTGGGGGGGATATAGGTTACTATTGGGCCCTTATTATACGCAAATCAGGATACGTATCATTAAGATATGCAAAAGAATCTCATTTTTATTATCAGCTTTGTCGCTACGATAAATTTACTCATTAGCGGCTGCGAACCACACCGAATTGATATCCAGCAAGGTAACCGTGTTGACCCTGAGGCTTTCACTCAGCTTAAACAAGGTATGAGCCGGAATCAGGTCATCTACTTGCTGGGCACACCTTTACTCCAGGACCCCTTTCACAACAGCCGGTGGGACTACATCTATTACATGAAACCAGGCAATAAGCAGGTTAAGTTATCACGGATCACTCTGTATTTTGATGGTGACAAGCTTACTCGCATTGATGACAGTGCCTATAAGCCTTCAGTTTATAGCGACAAAAAGTCTGAAGGCATCGACACCAATGACCCACCACCTGCACTGAATAGAGCCCCTGAATAAGTAACTAATCGGTGGATGATCTGGTATTATCCAGATCACCACCACCTTTTTTCATTCGCTTTCCTTCTGCCTCACGCTTACGCCGTACTTCTTTAGGGTCTGCAATCAAAGGTCGATATATTTCAACTCGATCACCAGGCTTGAGGTTTAGCGTCTTCTTGGAAAGCTTGCCGAATACACCTACTTTACTGGTATCCAGATTGATTTCAGGAAACTCATCCAGAATACCTGATGCCTGAATCGCCATTTCCAGTGTACAGTCAGTCGAAACCATCAGTTCTTTAATCACCTGCTTATCAGGCCGAGCATAAGCTACTTCAACTTTCATCTGCTGATTTTCAGATTCGTTCACCATAGACCTCAACTGCTCGCTTACAGAATGCATCCACCATGGTGTTGGCAATCTGGTTAAATACAGGGCCAACAGCGAGCGCCACCAGCTTGCTTTCAAATTCAAAATCAAGATCGAGTGAAATTTTACTCGCTGAGCTGTTTTTTAATGGATCAAACCGCCAGAAGCCTTCAAGGTGTTTAAATGGCCCTTTGACCAGCCTCATCTCAATAATTTTATTTTTCTGTAAGCGGTTCAACGTGGTAAATGATTTATGTAGCGCACCACGGGCAATTTCGATGCTCGCCTGAACCTCTTCACTATTTCTCGAAACAACTTCAGTAGATCGACACCAGGGCAGAAACTCTGCATAAGATTCAATATCATCCACCAGTTTATACATTTCCTCAACCGTATAAGGAACCAGCGCATTGCGGGAAATTAATGTCACGTTTCACCTAAATTTGTTAATACAGGGGACGCGGAAATACATGTTGTGACGGACAGCCAGTCACCCTGTTAGTCGATCTTAATAACACCTATTGCATTCAGGAACACCACCATCACTGCGACAGGCGCAACAAAGCGAACCAGAACCAGCCACGCATTATACCCGCTTTCTGTTGTCCTGAGTTCATTTTTACTGGATTCAACTTTCATTAACCAGCCCGCAAACAGGGCAATGAATAAGCCACCTATGGGCAACATAATATTCGCCGTGAGGTAATCCAGAAACTCGAAGAAGTTAAGCCCGAACAATGTTTTCTCAGACCATAAATTAAATGACAACAAGGAACCGATGCCGATCGCCCAGGTTATAATACCGATAAAAACCGCAGCATAAATTCTATTCATTCCTCGATTTTCAACCAGCCAGGCAACCGCTGGTTCAATCAATGAAATAGACGAGCTCCAGGCCGCAAATACCAGCAATACAAAAAACATCGTACCAATCAGAACGCCAGCCTGCATTTGTCCGAATGCGATGGGCAATGTCTGGAAAATAAGCCCTGGGCCTGCACCTGGCTCCAACTGGTTGGCAAAGACAATAGGAAATATAACCAGCCCCGCCATAAGGGCCACCAGGGTATCTGCTACACCAATAATAATGGAGGCTTTGGCAATTGAGGTTTGTTTAGGTAGATAAGAGCCATACACCATAATCGCCCCCATGCCTAAACTGAGGGTGAAAAAGGCGTGCCCCATCGCTGTCAGGATACTGGTGGCATTGAGTTTGCTAAAATCAGGGGTAAACAGGAAATCTACTGCCTGAGAAAAATGACCGGTCGACATTGAGTAAAAAAGCAGTATGGCAAGCAAAACGAAAAGCGCAGGCATCAGATAACTCACCGCCCTTTCTAGACCATGTTTAACGCCTCTGGCAACAATAATCATGGTCGCAATCATAAAAATAGTATGCCAGGCCAGTAGTTTTTCAGGGTCAGATACCAACCCGCCAAAGATGCTACTCACACCATCAGCCGTTGCCCCCTGAAACATACCACTAGCCGTTCGGAATACATATGACAGAGCCCAACCGGCGATAACACTGTAATAGGATAGAATTAAGAAACCAGCTATTACACCAAACCACCCCAATAAAGACCAGACCGCGGGGCGACCTTCCTCAGCTGCCAGGGTTGCCATGCTATTAATCGGGCTTTGACGACCTCGGCGGCCAAGCATCACCTCTGCCATCATAATAGGAATACCGATAGCCGCAATACAGAACAGATAGACCAATACGAATGCGCCACCACCATTTTCACCCGTGATATAAGGAAACTTCCAGATATTACCCAGACCCACCGCTGAGCCTGTTGCCGCCAGAATAAAGGCCATTCGAGACGACCACTGACCATGGATAGAAGTACGCGCTTGACTCGACATCTGCTCTCCCGTGAGTTTTTGCTTTAACTTATTATATTATCTTATTGTTTTGTAAGGATTTAATGGAATCTATAATTCACTTTAACAAGCTGACAGTTAATATAGAAGCCGTTAACGGTAAAAAACTGTAGCCATCCACTAAATACGACTGGTTGACATTTTGATAAAAAAACCAACATTACACAAGCACCATACAGATGTAATTAAATCAATAATTTATAATCTTAACAGTTCAAGTATAATCAGCGACTACTTGAATTGATGCCTCACCGGCAAACCTGACACTGAATACAATGGCAAAAAAGCAGAAAAAAACCGCTAAGGCCCCCAGCAGCACTATCGCGCTCAATAAAAAAGCGCGCCATGATTACAGCATTGAAGACACCTTTGAAGCTGGCCTCGTACTCGAAGGCTGGGAAGTTAAAAGCCTACGTGAAGGCCGCATTCAGATGACGGACACCTATGTAATGATACGTGGCAGTGAAATCTACTGGCTAGGCGGCCAGATAACCCCATTACTATCCGCTTCTACACATGTTAACCCGGAGCCAACCCGCTCCAGAAAGTTACTATTACATAGACGAGAAATTGATAAATTAATCGGTGCTGTCGACAGAAAGGGCTACACCCTGGTTCCACTAAAAATGTACTGGAGCAAAGGTCGCGCTAAGCTGCAAATCGGTTTAGCCAAAGGCAAAAAAGAACATGATAAGCGTGCTGATGATAAAGAGCGCGACTGGAATCGCGAAAAGGCACGAATACTTAAAACGGCGAGATAACCCTGAAGCTATCAATACGATTAACCGCTTTATTATGATTTAATGGACTGAAGTCCTCGCTCAACCTGCGCATACAGTTCACGGCTACTGAATGGTTTAGACATATAAATTATACCTGCCTGCTCTGCCTGCTCTCGACTAATTAAGTCACTATAGCCTGTCATGAGTATCGCCGGCATATTGGGCTTAATCTCGCGTACTTTTCTTATGAGATCAATTCCCGTCAACTCGGGCATCGTCTGGTCAGTTAATACCAGGTCGTAGCCTGAGGGGTCTTCAATAAACTTCTGTAGAGCCGTCTGGCTATGAGTATGAGCCACACATTGAAAACCTTTGCTTGTTAACAGATCATCTACCACTGAAACTATCGATTTTTCATCATCCACCACTAGAATTTGATGCCCCTCTCCCTGAATATAGTTCGCACCCTCATCAGGAACATGGGAAGGTTTAACGTTAGTCGAGCTTGCTGCAAGTGGTGGAAATAGCAAATGAAATGTTGTGCCTACGCCAAGTTTGCTATCAATCAGAATATGACCATTATGATTATCAACTATAGTGTGTATAACCGAGAGCCCCATGCCTGTGCCCTCACCAACTTCTTTAGTAGTGAAAAACGGTTCAAAAATTCGCTCAATGATTTCATGGCTCATACCTGAGCCAGTATCTGAAATCGACAGCGCGATCCAGTCTCCTACTACACTCTGGTGACAGGCAATACATTCAGCATCTACACGACTCTGCCAGTCCAGACGAATAGTGAGCAAGCCTTCACCATTCATCGCATCCCGCGCATTCAGACAAAGGTTCATTATAATCTGCTGCAACTGCACCTCATCCATAAGAATTTTTGGCAACTGTGGGTTTAGGTCAAGATCAATCTGGATGCTACTGGGTAGCACAGAGCGTAACATTGCCACACTTTCATCAATGATACCCAACACATCAAGCGCTTCACTTTTTCCCACATCCTTACGGCTAAACACCATCATCTGCTTCACAAGATCACTCGCTCGCTTGGAAGCCTGTGCTATATTTTCAAAATAGAGCTTTATCTCTGGAGACTTATTGACATCAATAGTATCTAGTGCCAGGTCAGAATAACCGGTAATGATTCCAAGCATGTTATTAAAATCATGTGCTATACCGCCTGTTAGCTGCCCCAGAGCCTCCATTTTACGCGCCTGATTTAGTTCTCGCTGTAATCGTTCTTTATGCGCCTCAGTAGCCATTCTCTCTGTAATGTCGTAACCCATTGCCACAATATGAGTAATGTCACCAGAAGGGGACGTAAGCACTGTGTTTCGCCAGTCAAGCGTGCGACGTTCACCATTGCGTGTCATCCAGTCATTGACATAATGACCAGCAATATCTGTTTTACCTTTTTTCAAATTATCAAATACCGCCTTAACGCCAGTAATTTGATCTTCTGGTATAACAAAGTCCCAAACCGGTTTACCCAATACTTCCTCACGAGCCAGGCCCGTCAGTTCCTCTGCAGCTCGGTTAAAACGGTAAAAGCAGCCATTCATATCAAGAACAACTATTATATTGCCTGCAAACTCCAGCACTGTATCGGTAAACTCACGCTGCGACCGCAGCTTACTCTCATGCAAATGTTGTTCAGTCACATCATGTATAACACCAACAAGACTTTCGACATTACCATCGTTGTCTAGCTTTACTTCACCTTGTTCATATATATAACGAAGTTCTCCAGACGGTCTTTGTATTCGATATCCACCCTTATACGATTCTTTATTGTGAAGCACATTTTTTGTCAGGTCTTTGAATACCTGTCGATCCTCAGGATATATACAGTTAATGTAGTTTTGATATGTTGGTTTGAAGTCCAAGGGATCATGTCCAACAATTCGATAAAGTTCTTCACTCCATTTCGTACTATCAACATCAATCTCCCATGAGTAACTTCCGACATGAGCAATTGCCTGCGCCTGATTTAGTTTGGCTTTCTCATCTCGTAAATCTTTTGTACGCGCATCAATCAGCTTCTCAAGCTCCTGACGTTTTACAGCGTCTGATTGGATAAGAATATTTTTCCTGGTTAATAAAATGGTAAAAACAATAATCGAAATAATTAATAGCAGGGTTACAATGATCACTCCCGCCAATATCAAGGGCTTATACGCCTCATAAAAAGAAGGTGGTTGATTAATCAGAATGGATTTACTTAATATCGCTTCGGGTATACTCAGCTTGTGCCTTTCTAACTCTTTAGAGTTAAAAATATACTGATTGGGACTTTTTAACTCAGGTGACAGTGTTTCAATAACCATTCCCTGCTGATAGTTTATAGCGAATTTTGCTGCCATTTCTCCCTGAGATGAACCGGTTACAACATAACCACCCAAAACACCATCAAGCATATATGAATCTTCCATGCTGACAATGATAAAGTTACCAGCACTATTTATACGTGAGAGCACCTCAGGTAACGTTAATACATTTGAATCTTCATCAATTATGCTTCCTATTGTTGTAAGAAACACAATACTATTATTGTACCCTGACAAGATATTAACCAGATTTTCGATTTTATGATCAGCGATAAATTTGGCAGATATAGATGGAAATTCTTCAAGTTGCTGCCTGATTTCTTCCTTTATAGCCAGATAGGTATTTGAATCATCACCAATAACCAGAATATTTTTTACACCCGCAGAAACCTGCTGGATTAATTGTAGATTTGTAGAGATGTCTTTTTGTTCTAAAACCCCTGTTATCTTACGTTTGTCCAGATCGTTTAGAATAGAGTAATCATTAACACCTGAAAAAATAACAGGCGAACCAGAAAAAATTTGAGTGAGATGACTCCTGGCAAAACTCAGCGCATCGTCATCAGTGACATAAATTAAGTCGGGGACAAAACCCCGGTATTTAGACTTCAAATAGGCACTAAATTCATTTGCATACTGCTGAGTATATTGCACCCGCTTGGTGTCCAGGTACTCAGTTTTTATCATAACTTGCTGATTAGTATTCTGTTTGAAGTGCTTAATAAATGCCTGATGTTGGGATTTGGTCCAGGGATATTCCTGACTGTAGGCATGCACGACCAGAATTTGATAAGGCGTTTCCGCATAGGCGTTTCCATGCACGACTGATAGCAAACAGATAATCAAACAACGAAGAAAATTTAGGTACATATCAATCCTAAGCCTGAAACATAACGATCATAATTCCAGCAGCACATATAACTATTAAAGTGCTAATCACGGTAAATTAAAGCCGTCTGGTAAAGCGTCCTTTAGACCAGACTCATACTTTAATAATACGAAGCTAATATAATCGTTATGATCAATGCTTCTCTACAACATGCTCCTGAATAATACTCCTTATACTTCCATAAGTCATAGGGACTATTAATTCTACAGTCAGACGAGTTAATCAACCCATACACGAGCATTTCTAAACATACGCATCCATGGGCTATCTTCATCCCAATCATCCGGGTGCCATGAGTGTTGTACAGTTCTAAAGACACGCTCAGGATGAGGCATCATGATAGTGACACGTCCATCATTCGTTGTAAAACCGGTAACTCCCTCAATTGAACCGTTCGGGTTAAGCGGATAAGTTTCCGTTGGATTACCATAATGATCAACATAACGTAGCGCCAGATGGCTATTTTCAAGACTGCTCTGCTGCTTGAATTCTGCACGCCCCTCGCCATGAGCTACCGCTATCGGCATTCTGGAGCCGGCCATGCCTTGCAACAGAATAGATGGTGAATCAACCACCTCAACCGTACTAAAGCGTGCCTCAAACTGTTCAGAGTGATTACGTACAAAGTGTGGCCAGTCCAACGCACCGGGTATCAAGTCCTTGATATTGGCCATCATCTGACAACCATTACAAACGCCTAATGCAAAGCTGTCATCACGTTCAAAAAAGCGGCTAAATTCATCTCGCGCACGATTATTAAACAGGATAGTTTTAGCCCAGCCTTCACCAGCACCCAATACATCACCGTAGGAGAAGCCACCACAGGCAACCAGCCCCTTAAAATCTTCAAGTGAAACCCGACCACTCAGGATGTCGCTCATATGTACATCGACCGCACTAAAGCCTGCATGATCAAAGGCTGCTGCCATTTCAATCTGACCATTCACACCCTGCTCTCGTAATATCGCCATCTTTGGACGGGCACCACTGGCAATCATGGGTGCAGCAACATTATCATTCAGGTCAAACGTCAGCTGAGGCGAAATTCCTGGGTCTTGGTCATCAAGAATTAAATCAAATTCCTGTTGTGCACATTGTGGATTATCACGTAGCGACTGCATCTGGTAGGTGGTTTCTGACCAGATACGCTGTAAACTCACGCGAGCGTCTTCAAATACCGGCTCTACATCATTATAAATTGCAATCTTATCTGATGAGTTAACGGTGCCAATCACATAACTACAGTCTCCCAGACCCGCCGCGCGAAGGTCATTCATGATGAACTCGATATCACTGGAGCGAATCTGGATCACTGCACCCAGCTCTTCATTAAACAATGCGGCAATCGGATCACCACCTTCACCACCACAGGGGCCAGAAATATCAACACTCATACCACAATGCCCGGCAAAGGACATTTCACACAGTGTGGCCATTAAACCACCATCAGAGCGATCGTGATAAGCAAGTAACTTATCTTGATGGTTAAGGTCCTGAATCACACTAAAGAACGTCTTTAGTAAGGCCGGTTTATCGAGGTCAGCGGGACTATCACCCAACTGTTTATAAACCTGCGCTAGTGCAGAGCCGCCCATGCGGTTCTGCCCTTCACCCAGGTCAATTAATATCAGCAATGTGCCTTTATCTATATGTAACTGGGGGGTCATCGTATTGCGCACATCAATCACTGGCGCGAATGCAGAAATGACCAGCGATAAAGGCGCAGTCACAGCACGTTCTTCACCATCTTGCTGCCACACAGTCTTCATCGACATGGAGTCCTTACCGACTGGAATCGCAATACCCAGCTCTGGACATAACTCCATACCCACAGCTTTTACTGTATCAAACAGCGCCGCATCCTCGCCGGGATGCCCTGCCGGTGCCATCCAGTTCGCTGACAGCTTAATGTCACTGAGCTTGTTGATAGCCGCGGCGGCAATATTGGTAATGGCTTCACCCACAGCCATACGCCCTGAAGCCGGACCGTCGAGTAGTGCAACCGGGGTACGTTCACCCATCGCCATGGCTTCACCACTGTGCACATTAAATGATGTAGTGGTTACCGCCACATCAGAAACTGGCACCTGCCATGGGCCAACCATTTGATCACGACTGATCTGACCCGTCACCGTACGGTCACCGATACTGATCAGAAAAGTCTTGTTAGCAACAGAAGGTAAACGCAAAACACGCTTCACAGCATCACGAATATCAATGTCTGCTGTATCAAAAGCCCGGTACTCTATAGATTCATGCTTTACATCACGAGTCATCTTGGGAGGCTTGCCCAGCAATACATCCAGCGGCATATCAACGGGATAATCGTCAAAATGACGATCATGAACCTTCAGCTCTTTCGCCTCAGTGGTATGGCCCAGTACCGCATAGGGGCAACGCTCACGTTCACACAGGGCCTTAAATTCTTCCAGCTGATCGACCGCTATGGCCATTACATAGCGTTCCTGAGACTCATTACTCCAAATTTCCATTGGCGTCATACCCGGCTCGTCGATATGCACCTCACGAAGCTCGAATTCCGCACCTCGGCCACCATCATTCACAAGCTCAGGTAAGGCATTGGAGATGCCGCCGGCCCCCACGTCGTGTATCCAGATAATCGGGTTATTATCGACATCCCCCTTACGCATTGCCCAGCAACGGTCAATGACTTCCTGGCAGCGACGCTCCATTTCCGGATTACCCCTTTGCACAGACGCAAAATCAAGGTTCTCAGCACTCTCACCAGAAGCCATAGAGGATGCGGCACCGCCACCCAGGCCAATCAACATTGCCGGACCACCCAGTAGAACAATGGGGGTGCCCACAGGCATTTCGATCATATCGATATGCTCTTTGCGCATATTACCGAAACCACCGGCCAACATAATCGGCTTGTGATAACCCCTGATTTCATCACCCTCTACACCCGGCGTGATTTCCTCAAAAGTACGGAAGTACCCATTGATATTGGGGCGTCCAAATTCATTATTAAAGGCTGCCGCGCCTAACGGGCCTTCCACCATAATATCCAGTGCCGAAACAATACGCTCTGGCTTACCATGATCGGTTTCCCAGGGCTGCTCAAAGCCAGGAATGCGTAAATTAGAAACGGAGAAACCACAAAGACCCGCTTTTGGCTTGGAGCCACGCCCGGTCGCCCCCTCATCACGGATTTCTCCGCCGGAGCCCGTCGCCGCTCCGGGGAATGGAGATATCGCCGTAGGATGGTTATGGGTTTCAACCTTCATCAGAATTGGCATGGATTCCTGATGCAGCACATATTCCGCCGTGTCTACATCGGCAAAGAAACGCCCTGCCATATGCCCTTCAATAACGGCAGAGTTATCGTGATAGGCGCTAAGGATATGCTCAGGCGACTTGTTGTATGTATTACGGATCATGCCAAACAGTGAGATATCCTGCGCCTCACCATCGATCACCCAGTCCGCATTAAATATTTTATGTCGACAATGCTCTGAGTTTGCCTGGGCAAACATCATTAACTCGGCGTCTCCGGGGTTGCGCTGAGCCGATTCGAAATACGCCATAAGATAGTCGATCTCATCGTCAGACAGCGCTAGTCCCAGCTCTGTATTAGCGGCTACCAGTGCTTCGCGGCCTCCCGAAAGAATGTCAACATGACTACCGGCAACAGGTTCGGCATGTTGAAACATGGCCTCAGCTGACGCAAAGTCAGATAACACCATTTCAATCATACGGTCGTGTATACAGCCACGCACATGTGCCAGCTCAGTATCGCTTATCTCATTCTCCGCCTTAATGTAGTATGCAATACCGCGCTCCAATCGCTTCACCGACTCAAGACCACAATTATGCGCAATATCCGTGGCTTTTGACGCCCAGGGAGAGATGGTTCCAAAACGTGGAATCACCAGAAACAACTTTCCTTCTGGTTCTTCAGTTGAATAAGCTGGTCCGTATGAGAGTAACTTTTCCAGTATTTGAGTCTGCTCAACCGTTAAGTCACCATCAACATCTGCAAAATGGGTGAACTCCGCGTAAACATGAGAGACTGACGGAATCTGGCTTTTAAGCTGTTCGAGTAATTTTTCAGTACGAAAACTGGAAAGCGCGGGGGATCCACGGAAGTAATGCATTGATGGCCTCAGACAGAAATGAGTTAAATTTTAGGCCGCTAATTTTATAGCAATGCCAGGGACTTATAAACTAAAAAGCTGATTTCAACCAAAGGTTTCAGCAGCCAGCACTCAGTCACACCAATCGCTTATCTGCTGACACACCCATTGGCCTTCATCCAGAGCCAGATCATGCCCTGACTCCGAATGTATCATATGAGGTAGCTGCCAGTGTTCTGCCAGCGCCTGTGAACATGCCGGATTAACCAGTCTATCTTGTCGTGATGACAGGATTAACATAGATACAGGTGGCTTCTGAAGAGGAAGCCGATAACGACTGGCGGCGATTATCTGCCGTATGATATTGATACGCTTAACCGGATGCGCCCTTGCATAGCTTAGCCACTGCTCCAGTAATGGACGGTTTTTATAGTGACGAATCGATGTCATCCCTAATATCTGACATTCCTGATACAGCGGACTCAGAGAGACCAGAACCTGGACTATTCGCCCATAGTTAGCAGGTCTCAGACGCTGATAAAATGGACTTAAGCCCTTAAAACTGGAATTCATCAATACAACTCCAGCACATTCGCCGGGATAACGACTCGCCCACTCCATGGCCACCATCCCACCAAGTGACAGTGCAATAATGTAAAACGGCGTATTATATTTATTGCGCAACTGGTGGCGCACTACCTCGAGACTTTCTGTGATACTCAAGGGGCTAGACATAAGATTATTGTCACCATTCCCAGGAAGATCAGGCGTTAATATCTCCGCTTCAGGAAAAGTCGCCTGTAGCTGAAAAAGAAATTCGCCCCAGTGTCGGTGCTGCCGTGCCAGCCCACGTAACAAAACAAAGGTTTTCTTATTATTCATTGCCTGTGTTATCCGTGCTGAATTACCTCATTAACGATTTCAGGCTAATCTTGCAGCTTAACAAAGCTGGACCTAACTGATCCTCATTATCCGCAAACAAACTCAATTAACCTCACATAACAGTAAAGACTATCCAGCCAAGGGTGTGAATGAACATAATAAAACAGCCTGTTAATCTAAACTTAGACTAGATATACCGATAAGTTACAATGAAAGGCACTCTAATATAATATCCCACATTAACCCAATATTAGCCCTGAAAGACCGTATATAGTGACTAAGCAACATATAACACCCATTAATACATAGCCATTGAAATCGATTAAATTACCCCAACATATGTTTATAGAGTTCAGGTAAATTCATTCTAATAATTCAACACAGTTTGAACTAAGGGTGGTAAAATCTGTCTTTAAGGCACCTTAGTCGTTTAAGGTGCAAAGTTGAAAACTCAGTTTCGGGGACGACATGGCTTCGACGTGGGTAACAAAACTTTATGGTGCATGTCGAGGAGCAGATTCCCTCGTTAATACAGCTGCAAACTTATAGTTGCCAACGACGACAACTACGCAATCGCTGCTTAAAAACCAGTAGATTGCCTTCCGGCCAGTGCTTGCCTGTAGGCGCTGGATTTCGGGAGTCATAGAATACAGGATCGTGCTCTGTTCGGCCTGAGTTCAGACCACTAAACCCTAAACGGGCTCGTTCTTCAGAATCCTGACTTGCCGGAGTCTGAAGAATTAAATTAAAAGGCGAGATCTAAGCATGTAGAGCCTAAAGCGGAGTGCTTGCGGACGCGGGTTCGATTCCCGCCGTCTCCACCAATAACAAAGCCACCCATTTATTGGGTGGCTTTTTTATTGGTGGCGACTAAAAAGTAAACAAGCTAAAAATGGCCAGATTTAGCTACACACGTATAAATCACATGCAATCGACTAAAATACTCGTCATCTAATTCACTCGAATTGAACTTTATAAACTCATTATCAAATATTACAGCTATAAATAGTTTGAATATTAATAATCGAATCGCTTTAAAACACCACTAAATATAATAGGTTATTATTATGGCAACTACATACTCGTATCGAGAATAACAAATTTGCACCTAATAATGTATTGCTTCAACTAAAAGCGATCTATTTTAGTTAAATTCTTATATTCACTTCTGTAGATCTAATAGTAGTATGCTATATATTGAAGATTAACTATATTTTAGAAAATATAAACATGTCTACTTCTGCTCACTCTCTCGACAAAGAACAATTACTGGAAGTAATCAGCACAGCACAAGCCGCCTATATAAGTCAGGGTGACTGTCGAGCAATATTTGACCAGTTATTAATTTCGCTCTTAAAGCTAACCGGAAGCGAATATGGCTATATCGGAGAAGTTCTACATACACCTGACAATAAACCTTATTTAAAAACCTATGCGATTTCTAACATCGCCTGGAATGATGCAACACGTAAATTCTATGAAGAGAATGCACCTACCGGGCTAGACTTCTACAACATGGAGTCTTTATTTGGATATGTCATTACCCACGAAGAAGCTGTAATTGCAAATGACCCCATGAATGACCCAAGAGCATGCGGCTTACCTGAAGGGCATCCATCCCTAGATGCATACCTTGGATTACCTTTTATTACCGATGGAAAAATAGTCGGCTCAGCTGGTATCTCTAATCGAGAGGGAGGTTATAACCAGCAGGTCGTTGATTTTTTAAAACCCTTTATGGCAACCTGCTCTAACATTATTCTTGCAGAACGTGCACAAATAGGGCATAAGCGAAATGATAAATTAAAAAATGATTTTATATCCATCATCTCACATGAACTTCGAACACCAATGACATCTGTTCGAGGTTCACTTGGGTTAATTAATTCTATTTACAAAGATAAGATGGATGACAAAATGAGTGAGATGATTGAAGCTGCCAATAACGGATGCAATCGCATGCTCAGGTTACTCGATGATATCCTTGATGTACAGAAGCTTGAATCAGGAACCATTGATCTATTGCCAGGAGAGTGCGATATAGGAAAAATCATTCTAAAAATCGCCAAAGAAATGGAAAACCAGGCAAAGCATAACGACGTTAAACTCACGCTCAATATATCAAATAACATAACCTTATTTGCAGATGCTGATCGAATAGAACAAATCATCGTCAACCTGATCTCAAATGCAATAAAGTTCTCAAATAACGGTATAGTCACGATAAGTGCAAGTGATTTAGGTGACACTATTCAAATAAAGATTTCAGATAATGGCAAAGGAATAAATGCTCAGGAACTACCCAATATATTTGATAAATTCCAACAGGTTGGTGAAATAAACACTCGTTCAAGCGATGGTGTTGGCCTCGGACTATATATCGTTAAGTCCCTGGTTGATCAACATAACGGTACTATTGATGTGAAAAGCACTGAAGGCGTCGGCAGCGAGTTTACTGTCAACTTCCCTAAAAAATGGACAAAAGCAGAATAGAAACTCTGTAACCCACACTAATATTCAACATTCTATATATTCTCGTCTACACTTAATAAAAAATCACAAAATGTTATCGGTGTAGATAAATGAGCATGCGCTATAAGTATTTTCTAATTTTGTTATTAACATTTGGTATTACCCACCCTGTCCTCGCGGTTAACTGGCTTATGCTTCAGGGGACGGAACCTGAAAAAGTAACACATCGTCCTTTTTTCTTTATTCAGCCTAGCTATACGCGTGACCTGAGCCCCGAAATCAGCCTTGGACCAAATACGGGTAAGCGCGTTATAGCCACCATGATACCCCCCTACTTTGAAGACGATTCAGATATTCATCTTCGTAGAGCGCGAGCCGGTATCCGTGGAAATTTCACAGGCATTATGAAAAACGACTTTACCCGTAAAATGAATTATTTTTTTCTTGCCGAATTTGCTCCTAACCTTCTAACTTATGAGTTTGCAGATCGCCGCCTGAGAAAAATGGGCCTCGACCATTTCAGTCTCACCTTTAATCATTTAGACAGTACGCGTATTAGAATTGGCCTGTTCAAAACACCAGGGCATGAAGAACTGTATCAGGGAATCGTAGCCCAGGACTATATTGAATTTACAGACTTCACTGCGCGTGAATTACTCGAACGTTTTGCAACTGGTAACCGTAGAGCATCGCCTACCGGTGGAACTAACACAACCATTGGAACACCTGTTAATAGTAGTGAAGGCTTTAATGGCGCTAGAGACTGGGGAGCTATGTTCTTTAATAGCTACAAGATCGACGAATGGGACTACACATATGCATTTATGCTGGGTCGAGGCGCAGGCATCCATGAATCTGGTCGCCCACAGGATCCGCTGGAAAAATATTTCTATATATCTGCTGAGAAAAACCTGCCTGGTGGAAAAGGCCCCTGGAAGCATGGCATAAAATATTATACCTGGCTACAGGATGGCACAAGAGTTTTTGATACTGACCCAAGCCAAACAGAATATGACAGACAACGTTATGGTATTGGAATAAGATCACAGGGTGCATTATTTGGATTATCAGCAAGACAACGTCTGGATCTGGCATACACAGTTGCTGACGGTATGATTTTCGTCGCACCAGCCGGTAATGTAAAAGGCGGTGATCTAATGTTTGCAGCTGAAGACGGCAACAAGTCACGAGCGCTGATGATTGACTATGGTTATTTCATCACTCCCAAATGGGAAATTATGGCCCGAGA
>JBFHVQ010000014.1:0-47702 GCA_041589455.1 Gammaproteobacteria bacterium
AGCAGGCCGTTCTCCCTAACGAGGACGCGCATTCTACAGATTTGAATCAGGGCGTCAACAGCTTTTTTTCAATAGTTTGAAATATTTTTTCAACTACCCTCTTCTGACCCTATTCAACAAGGGTAACACGCGCTATTTTTTTCTTGCCCGCCTGAATAATATATTCACCCGGCACCAACCTGTGCTTAGCATCAACGACCTGCCAGTCCACTTTCACTCGCCCATTTATCAACATGTCCCTGGCCTGAGCAGAATTTTGCGCCAGGTTTGATTTGTTAATTACGGCAGATACTGGCAAATCTTCCTGGCCTTCCAACGATAACTCTATCGCAGGGACATCATCAGGCACTTCACCTTCAACAATAATATTACCGGCACCTTTATCAGCCCTGGCTGCAGCCTCCTCACTATGGAACCTTGCAATCAACTCTTTGGCGAGTTCAATCTTGATCTCTTTTGGATTCCGCCCTGACTCCATCTCTACTCGAAGTACCGTGATCTCATCCATGCTACGGAAACTTAACAACTCATAATAACGCCAGATCATACTATCCGGCATTGATAATATTTTTTGATACATCTCACCTGGCGCATCCGTGATACCGACATAATTATTCAGGGACTTGGACATTTTATTAACGCCATCAAGCCCTTCAAGTAGCGGCATCATAATTATTGTCTGTGGGTCCTGCCCATAGTACTTCTGCAGCTCACGCCCCATCAGTAGATTAAATTTCTGGTCAGTGCCGCCTAACTCTACATCCGCTTTCAGCGCAACTGAGTCATAACCCTGCACCAAAGGATAGAGAAACTCATGTATCGAAATACTCTGTTCCGCTTTATAGCGTTTTTTAAAGTCATCACGCTCAAGCATTCTGGCCACGGTTTGCCTGCCCGCCAGCTTTATCATGTCAGCTGCATTCATTTTAGACATCCATTCCGAATTGAATACAACGCTGGTCTTGTCCTTATCCAGTATTTTAAATACCTGAGACTGATAAGTTTCCGCATTCGCCGCTACCTGTTCTTCTGTTAGTGGCGGGCGGGTTGCACTTTTACCGGTAGGATCACCGATCATGCCCGTGAAGTCACCGATCAAGAACAGGATTTCATGCCCGAGATCCTGAAACTGCTTCAACTTATTAATAAGCACGGTATGTCCAAGGTGCAAATCAGGCGCCGTGGGATCAAAACCCGCCTTCACTTTTAACGGCTTACCCGCCTCAAGCTTCTTTACCAGCTCCTCTTCGACGAGAATTTCTTCTGCACCACGCTTGATCAGCGCCAGTGTTTCGTCAACAGATGACATAATGACTCCACTCTTCAGATGACTATCGGTAGTGGGCTTTCACCCAATGATTCGGCTTGGCGTTATACAAGAGCACCACATAAATAGCAATTAAAATGGCATTTTTGCCATCCCAAAGCCACCATTCACGCCTTAAACCGGCATTTTTATCGTTCATTGCTTGCATCACTATATAATTAAAATACAATCTTCTGCTGCAGGAATTGATTTTCCTTCCATTTCAGGCTATTTTTACTTAAAAAACTACTGACAAATCCGTGAATTACAACAACTTCATAAACAAAGACTTTCGAAACCGCTCGCAACCAGAGCCTAACAAGCGTCATAACGGCCTGCGCTGGTTACTACTGGCAAGTGGCTGTGCGGTGATCGGCGCCGTGCTAGCAACAACTGGCAGCAACACTGAAGATGAAATTCAAATTAGTCAGTCTGAACTTATACAACAGGACACCCTAAGCTCAACCCAGCTCAGTTCAACAGATACACAACAAAACACCACCATTCAGCTACATCTGCCATTACCTGAAAACACACCATCCAACACAGAGCTTAATGGACTGAGTCTACTAGAGACCACACCAGCCAAAGCTTTGCCTGAAATCTCAGCTGATGATAACCAATGGCAAACCTTAAAAGTAAAACGCGGCGACAGCCTTTCTGTTCTGTTTGACCGAGCCAAAGTGAAGCCTAATCAGTTACTCAAACTAATGAAGCTTAGTAATACAGACGAGCTACGCCGCATCCACCCCGGCGATATTATAAAAATCATGAGCAATGACCAGGGTCAGTTAATTGCCCTGAACTATCAGATAGATAATATCAACTACCTGCAAGTAGAGCGCCAGGGAGACGAACTTGTCGCAAACCTCCATAAACATGAAATAGAGGTTCGCACGGCCTATGCCAGCGGTGAAATTGAATCGTCACTGTTTCTAGCATCTTCCAAAGCCGGACTATCACAGAACCTGACTATGGAGCTCGCAAATATATTCGGCTGGGACATAGACTTCGTACTCGATATTCGTAAAGGCGACCGCTTCACTATCATCTACGAAGAACAGTTTAAAAACGGCTCAAAAATTGAAGACGGCAATATCCTGGCAGCAGAGTTTATTAACCAGGGCAAGACCTTCCGCGCTTTGCGATATACCGACCCTGTAAGCAACCGTGTTGGCTACTACACACCAGAAGGCCACAGTCTAAGAAAAGCTTTTCTACGTAGTCCGGTTAAGTTCAGCCGCATTAGCAGCGGCTTCAGCCTAAAACGCTACCACCCCATCCTACACAAATTCCGCTCCCACAAAGGCGTGGACTATGCTGCCGGCACAGGAACACCAGTACGCGCATCCGGCGATGGCAAGGTTATCTTCAAAGGCAGAAAAGGCGGCTACGGTAAAACCGTTATATTAAAACATGGTAGTCGTTACACCACACTCTATGCACACCTTAATAACTATAACCGCAAAATTCGTTCTGGTAGTCGCGTCACTCAGGGACAAATTATTGGCTATGTTGGCTCAACCGGGCTCGCATCTGGACCACACCTGCATTATGAGTTTCGTGTCAACGGGGTTCATCGCAACCCTTTAACTGTGAAGTTCCCCAGCACAAAACCAATACCAGAAATTTATCGTGACAACTTTATCCTTTCCACCAAAGGCTACCTTGCCCAACTGGATGTACTATCTCGTAACGTACTGGCTTTGAACGACCAGTAATTATGAGCGAGCTCTATATTGGACTCATGTCAGGCACCAGCATGGATGGCATTGACAGTGTGCTAGTGGATTTTTCAGACAATCATATCCGTCTGATAGAAAGCAACTGCTTTCCCTTACCCGACACCCTGAAACAAAAACTGCTCCTACTTTCACAAAACCATCCGCAAGCAGATATCGATATGCTGGGAGAGGCAGATACAGAATTAGGCAAATTATTTGCAGGAGCCGTGAACGAACTTCTTAACAAAACGGCAACAACACCTCAGCAGATATTAGCAATTGGCTCACACGGTCAGACTATCCGGCATCAACCCAGAAGCAAGCAACCCTTTACTATGCAAATTGGTGACGCACACCAACTGAGCTTTCACACTGGCATTACCTCTGTTTCAGACTTTCGCAGAAAAGACATCGCCGCTGGCGGTGAGGGCGCACCTTTAGCACCGGCATTTCACTTACAGGTATTCCATAGCCCACAGGAGAATCGCGCAATCCTAAATATTGGCGGCATATCCAACCTAACTTATATCGGAAAAAACAACACCTGCTATGGCTTTGATTGCGGTCCGGGGAATGCACTTTTAGATGCCTGGATATATCGCCATCAGCAGCAACAATATGACAAAGCAGGCTCATGGGCATCGAGTAAGCAGGTGCATACTGCGCTTGTTGAGCGTCTAATGTCCGATAGCTTTATACATGAAACACCACCCAAAAGCACCGGCAAAGAACATTACAATCTTCAATGGCTGGACCAGCAATTAACAGAATTTAGCGAATTAGAAGCCGCACAGGTACAAGCCAGTTTGAGCGCTTTCACCTGTGAGAGCATTGCGCTTAGCATTCACCAACACATGCCAGATATTGACCGCCTGATTATCTGCGGCGGCGGCATTCACAATCAGCATTTAATTGCCCAGCTAAAGTCCAGGCTCTCCGGAATCAGCATCGAAAGCTCCGAAGAATATGGTATCCACCCTGACTGGGTAGAGGCCATTGCGTTTGCATGGCTCGCAAGGCAAACCATCCATCAAAAACCCGGTAACCTTCCAGAAGTTACAGGTGCCAGCAGGCCTTTAATACTCGGCTCGATTACCCCCGCCTAATAATCCAGAGCTATGAAGGCAGGAAATCAATCGGGTACTTAACCGTCACTACAGCCGCATTACTCGGCTTAAACTTAAACAACTTAACTCTGGCCAGTAGTTTTCTTTCAAGCGATGGATTATTTAGCTCACTTGAAACAATCCTTGCTTTCGTCACCCTGCCATTACCTGCGATTGTTAACTCAATAACCACCTTACCCTGCAAGCTCGGGTCCTTTCGCAAGGCCCGGTTATAAATACTATAAATTGCACCTTTGTTCTTTTGAAACACGCTTTCGATTTCATGCTGCGGTCGCGTCAACTTTCCAGATGCCGTTCGAGCAACCTTTTTGGCCACACCGGTTTGAATATTACTTTTAACTGCCGTAGTTTGCCGTGATGCCAGACTAGAACCCGCAGTCGACTTGGTCAGGCTACCAGTATTAATGCCTTTACTCTGTGACAATGCCTTACTTGAAATAACCGACGTTTTCCCAAGAGCAACCTCAGATTTTTTACCTGATGTAGATAATGGCTGATCCTCAAACTCTTCAAGATCAAAACTATCACGCATATCCATCAACTCATCACTAAGAGCCACAAGGCCACTAGAGGCCGCCACTTCCTGAGCCTTTTGCTGTTTAGGTGATATCGGCTTAGGCTTAACAACAGGCTTAGGCTTAAGCGGTTTCTTTTTCTCAACAACTGGCTTTTTCTTGACTGCTTCTTTTTTAGCCGGCTTAGGCACTGGTGGCGGTGGTAATTTTTTTTGTTCTAGCACAAGCTTGGCTAGTCTTGGCGAAACTGTTTTCAGTTCTTTTTGCTCTGGTTCAGACGTGGGTAGAAAGGGCACAATCAGACCCAGCAAAACGGAAACCGCTACGCATATATATAATATTTTCCTGAAGCGCCTGTCATTTTCACTTTCTACCCATGGCAAAAACGGCACATCCCATGCGATTTGTTTAGACATAATTAAACCTTATCCATCGCTTTTTTATTCACCGCAAGAGATATGTCTGTAAAATTGGACGCCGCACAGGTCATCATTAGTCTTTTCAAAACAATGTACGGTATTTCCTTATCTCCCATTATTGTAACGCCCTTCTTCACCAGAGATTTCGCACCTGAAGGAGACTGCCCTTTTAGTTGAGCTTTCAATGCATCCATCAGCGGAAGAATTATATTTTGACTAGACTTGGTCACCCTTGAAACTTCAGCAACCTTTTTCCCCTGTAGCAATATGTCTTTTTCACCTACGACAATAACCAGGTTTTCTTTAGGTAGTTTCTCGGCGGTAGATAGCGGTAACTTAACATTTTTAGGCGTTGGTAAAATATCTGAATTGGCCGCACTTACCAGCAGAAAAAAAACAAGAATCGTAAAAATATCCATTAACGACACCATATTTAAAGACGTATTTTTATTGTTACGTCTTTCATGGTGTCTTTGCATACGTTTTGCTCGACTAGACTCTTTCATAATTATTACTGCCTATATCTTTGGCGCATCACCGATTGAAACATCTGGAAACAACTCCAGAGCAACCACTTCATTATCCTGCAATGTCTGATATTCGCGCACTGCATCCATTAGTTCGACTATCGTCTCATAAGATGTAAATGACTCAGACAAAATAGTTATTCTTTTCTTCTCGGGGAACTTGAATTTTATAAGTCGCAGAGTCTGATTCAATAACACATAGTTATGACCACTTCTGGTCACTGGTATTTTTTTAATCAAGCCACCTTGAGTATCTGACAATTCAAGACGATCCTTTCGAATAGTTACTCGCAACTCAAACTCAGGCTTCTTATTAGATTGAGACGGACTCCCTCCCATACCAGGAAGTTTTAAATCAAGCACACTTATATTAGTAAAAACGGCTGTCATTAATAAAAACGGTACAAGCACAACCATCAGATTCATAAAAGCTGTGATATTCAGCTCAACCTGGGTCTCTCTTTTATTACGTTTTCTTCTATTCATAGTGATCAGACACTTTTATTGTTTCATCATAATCAAGTTAATAAACTTAACCGTTGCCATCTCTAGACTATCAACAATTTCTGTTGTTTTAGTTTGCAGTATTGAGAAAATAATAATTAATGGTATGGCGACAGCCAGGCCAAATGCCGTGGTATTCATTGCCACCGAAATACTGCTCGATAAAATTTCAGCTTTAAGCGAAGGATCCACCTGCGCCACAGCAGTAAACGCCTTAATCAAACCTGTAATGGTACCCAATAGTCCTAACAGGGTAGCGATATTTGCAAACATAGAAAGGTAATGTGTTCGCTTCTCCAGTCGCGGAATAATTTCCATCAAACTTTCTTCCATTGCCATTTCTATTTGATCACGCTGAGGCTTAATCTTGAGACGAGTAATCCCTAAATTCAGCATTTGACAGATAGCCACCTTAGATCGAGAGGTAATCTGATATACCTGATTTAAGTCACCTTCCTGAAGCAACGGCATTAACTTGGTTAAAATCCGTCTGTTATTAACCTTAATCGCCGTCAAATATATATAGCGCTCAATGGCTATAGCCATGCCAAATGCAAGGACTGCAAGTATCGGGTACATAAAAACCCCCCCGGTCTGCATAAAATTGACTATTTCGTCGTACATTGTTTTCTCTCCTGCTTTATTCCAATACGAATATTTTATTTAGATAAATTACTTAGCTTCAACAGTATTAGCAGAGTCAGGCACAGCGCCCTGCACTATTTCCTGATAAAACTTTTTTCTTAAAACCGATTCTCTATCAATGGGCTGCAATGCGTCTTTTATTAAACCCGACAATGGCAGCTCTACCATAGTGGGTAATTTTGCGGTTTGCCAGGGCAGAATATAAAGTATATTCGGCATTTCCTTATTACCGATAACTTTCAAACCATCCATTGTAATTCGCTCCTCAGCGAAACCATTCAATGATAGCCCTAACAGCACAACAAATATAAGACCATGTTTCATATTCATTAAACATCATCCTTTTTAATTCTACGCTTTATATCGATAATCCATTTTGATACCTCAGAATCTTTACTGCCTGTTAATTCCTGATAACGCTCATAATGCTCAAGTGCAGTAGGAAAATCATACATATAAAGATCGAGCAATACACCTGCATTTCGATATACAGCAGGATAACGAGGCTCCTGTTCGATAGCTTTTCTATACATCTCAAGCGCCGCATCAAACTCACCCTGCTTGCGGGCGATCACTCCAAGGTAGTGAAATGAAACCGGGTTATGTGGCGAAAGCTCAATCGATTTTTTAAAATATTTTTCAGCTAACTCTAGACGATCTGAGCTTAACTCTTGCAATCCAAGGTTAGTATATGCAGGCGAAAAATTCGGCACAGCAACAATCGTCTCTTTCAGATACTTTACTGCTTCATCATCATTGTCGTTTTTAGCTGCAGTAAGCGCTTTAATATAAGTCTCTGGCACCTTGCTCCAGTCATTACCAGCAGAACGCTGCCCACTCGTCATCGAGCAGGATGCAACCGTAGCTGCAAGCATTAAAACAACTGTTATTTTATTGAGTAATGAGAACATAAGGCTCAATTTTCTCTTGTTTAGCAAAACGTACAGGCTGTATTTCTGCCAGTGCCTGCATACTTTTCTCTATCCATTCATCATACAAACCCTGCCGGGTGCGCTTTATATTCGACGCATGGATGTCGATTGATTTTTCCTCGAATGGGTACGCCTGCTCTTCTAACAGAATATCATACTGCTCAAGCTCATCATCTGACAAACCCTTAGGTCGCTGAGACTCCATAAGAGATACCGCCAAATGACTATATATATCTGCAAGTTGATAAGTTGCTGCTGTTGTAAATTCCGCAACCTTATAGTTGAGAACACCCTTTAAAGCATTAACTGCAGATTTCATTCGTTTTTTCTTTGACTTCAGACTGTTTTTAAGCGGCACCACCATTGCCACAGATTTAAATAGCTTTAAATCTGTTTGCGCAAGCTTGTAGCTGGCACTGGCAGCAAGAAACTTTGTCCTGTCCGTTCTTCTTTTTTCACCACCACTTTCAACCTTTATTAAATTAGACAGCCAGACATTCTCATTTTTAACCTGTCCCGCCAGCTTATAGTAAGTCGCTATCTTTTCATACGACTCAATAATTCGCGTGAAGTTGTTAGCCGAATCTCTGACATATAACTTATATACCTCAATCGCTTTGGCGTTATTTTTGGCTTTTTCAAAACTGTCCGCAGCTTCCCACATAAGCTCATCTTTTTCTTTTCTATCCATAGAGATTTTCGACAATGCAAGCATTTCATGTGCTGCCTTATTGTAATCACCTACTTGCTTATATGAATACGCTAGTTTGGTTCTAACTCCTACGACATACTCCTTATGATTGGGAAAAACTTTTCTGAAACCTTCTAACACCTTGATTGATTCATTCCAGTTATTGGCTTTCATCAATAGCGTTGCAGCATCAAATTCCGCAGTCGCTCGAATTTCTGATAATGGCGAGACAGCAGCCACTCTGAGGTAATGATGAATTGCCAACTGATCATTATTTGCCTGTTTAAATTGCTCAGCCTGCTTATAGACACTCGCTGCCATTTTCTCGGTTAACTCATGACGTAAGTTACGATCTGCTTTAGAATGCGATGTCAGAGACGCAATTACTGCAGCATAAGACTTCTCCGCATTATCATACCTAGCCAGTTCAAAATTTGAGTGTGCATTAACTATCAAAGCGGTTTTTCTCAACGCCTTATCTACATGCTTTTTAGACATTATAATTCTTGACGAAAAATCAATTGCCATGTCGTATTTTCTCGCAGCATATAGGCTTTCTGCAGTTTTAGTAATTACAGCAGGCGCATTTTTATCATCAGGGAAAGCATTACTAAACTGTATCTGGCTATTTAACAACTGACTCTGAAGCCTGCTCACATCCACTGCTGTTTTCTGTGACAGATTTATTTTTATAATTTCATTATATGTAAGCAGAACAGCATAACCGGCTTCGGCACTTTTATTATGTGGCTTGTATCTATACGCTGTTTTTTCATACTCGATAACAGCCTGTTGATATATTCGCGCATCAAACAAAGACTCTGCCAGCAGAAAATTCATATATGAAGCCTGATTATGCATCGGGAATGAACTTAAAAATACTCTATACCAGCTTGCCGCAATATTATAATCACCACCTTTTGTGGTTTTCCGAGCTATTGAATGAAAATGCTTTGCCAGCTCAGTTATATGCTTTACCAGCTTCGGCTCAAGATTAGCTCTTACTTTAACAGTATGCGCATTCCAGAATGGAGTCCTCACTCCGTAGCTCTTTACATACTGGATTTTTGTATCCAGCACTTTCTCTTTGATTCCACCATCAATATAAGCCTTTAACGCACTTTCATGAAACCCAGGAGAAAGCTCAGACATTGGGTACCTGGCTGTGTATGCCAGGAATGCATCCGCAGCATCTCTATATCTTTCCTTTTTAATATAGAGCTCAGCCAGACTTTTATAAATCAATGGCTCATAATTTCTTCCCTGCTTCCCTCTTAGTATTTTTTCTATATTCTGGTAACCACCTTTATAGGACAACGACAGGCTAACTACTCTTAATACATCTTCAATAAATTCCTTCTCGGACTTCTTTATATTCTCTGCAATTCCTAGTGCTTCTATCTTATTTTCACTTTGTTTTAAATCAAGCAGACCAATATAGGTTTTAATAGAGTCGTCGTACCTGGAAAGTTTAAATTGCGCCCAGCCCAGTTTATATATCGCCTTTTCATACAATCCAGATTGTTTATACTTTTCTACAACTGTTCTATATGATTTTTCTGCACTTTCATAATCCCGATCAACGAAAAATATCTCGCCACGTCGAAACTGTACTTCATCCATATATCTTGATTCAGGATAATCTCGAACAATCTCATCCATAATAAGCTTGGATTTTTCGATTTCACCTAGCATCGTATATGCTTTTGCCAGTTGATATAGAATCAGGTCGTTAGTCTCATGGCCTGGATAGGTTCTGAGATATGTCTGATAGTGCTCAATAGAGGATCCCATGATTTCCAGCCCAGCACTATCATCCTCTTCAAGGCCTTTATTTAATTCACTGATTTCAAGCTCAAGATCTGCAACACGTCTTAAGGCTTCAGCATAGTGCGTCCTAAACTCCGTTTTCTGTAAATAGGCCTGGTAATACTCAATTGCACGGGTTCTAACAGGTGAAACACTTTCAGCTATCTCCGTTATAGCCGGCGCACTGGATAAATCTGCTATAGTAGGGACTTTTTTAGATTCTGTGCCATAGCATGCTGACAGCATCAGCATTAAAGCAACCAGATATAGTTTTTTCGTTAACTTCATATCATTCACGCGCCATTAACGAGTCATACAACCTGGCTTTAGCGTACAAAGCTCGATCATGATAAAGTTTTAACTGATTTCTATAATCTCTCAGATGCTTTACAAACATACCTCTCAATTTACTTTGATACCATTCTATGGAGTCTTCGGCCTGACGCTTAAGTGCTATTATTTGTTCTTCTTTGTTTTCTATTCGCTCATCAAAACTCGCAAAGTCTTCTGGTGCAGTATTCCATGCTGCTTTCAATGAATTGACTGATTGCGACATTTCTAAAACAGCCTTATCTAGCTGATTGAGTTTTTTTCTAACAACCCATAACCTTTCAGGGTACTCAGACTCCAGCCTCCACTTCATCAGGCCATTCATAAGGCGCCACTTTTCTGCTATTGCTGCAACCTCTTCATCCCCTGAGTCCAGACTGTCTTTTCTCAATTTCACATTATCAAGCAAAGACATCATTTCTTTTTCATGCACAGTCATCAGTGCCAACGTATCTTCATCTTTTACTATTTTCTCTAGCTTTAGAGCATAATCATCACGCTGACTGGAAAGTTTGTTAACTTTTTTAAGACTGTCATCACTTACAATTTTCGCTAATTTCTGATTATGTGTCTTACGCTTTTCATTCAGAATCATTTTCATGGCCGGCAATCCATGCTGCCAACTGTCCAACTGATACCTCAGATATTTAGCTTGCTGATACTCTTCTATCATCCTGTGAAACTCTTTCGAGATAATCAAGGACAACATATAACGATTGATAAGCGGGTTGAAATTTTCAACTATATACTTGACAGGTATATATTCGCTACCTAGCTTACCTGGACTTAACTGCTCAATAAACTGATCACCTTTCAGGAAAGCCATCAGATCTCGGGTTTCTTTTAATTGAAATTTGTAACTATCCAGTGCCAGATCATATTGATACAAAGCATGTTCTTTCTGCTGCATTTTTTCAAATGCATAAGGAATAGATATCAGGGCTTCCTGTATTGCCAGATCAGAATCTTTCTGATTCGTCGCAAGGCTCATCCATGGCTTTATCGCCTCAGCGTAATTATCATCTCGATAATGCGCCCACCCAAGACCTAAAAGACCTTTATTTGTTTCAAAACTTTGCAGAGATATATTCTCAAAAAAGCCCGCCGCTGAACTCGAATCATTTTCCTGTAGTGCAACCAGACCCATTGCAAGATTCGCCCTGTTCTTCAAAACAAGTGACTCATACTCACTGACTTCTTCAACTGACATTTCTTTTAATAGTTGATAACCAGATTCCGTATCTTTATTTGATCTGATGAGATAACTGGCCGTATTGAATCTGGCATAGCCTTTCCATTTAGATTCATCCGGCAATAGCTCTAGATATTTAATCGCTGCTTCTGCATTATCTGTATAGACAGAAAGTATATTTAGCAGATATAGTTTTTCTTCTTCATACTCCTGGCTTAAGTCATTTTTTATTCTTTCTAATGATTCGATTGCCCTATGATTATTTCCTTTAAGATAAAAGTTTTTCCCTAAGAGATACCACGCAACATCGTGAATCTCTGCCGTAACTTTCACATTTTTATCCGTTAAAAGCTCATTCAGTGCATCTGCAGATTTATCATTGAGCCCATAAGCAAGATACAACCCACCAAGCATTAAATCCGGATAAAAGCTCCCTGAACTTATCCGTTGGTAATGCTCAGCCACTAACAAACTAGTAATAGCGGAGAAATATTTATCCTGATAGAAATTATAGAGAGATACACCATAGTCAAGATCTTCCACCTCATGCGAGGTTTTATCTTTCGCATAGACGAATGCACTTGTTAGCATGATAAGACACGCCAATAAAGAAAGTATGTTCTTTCTGATTTTATGATGCTGCATAGCGCAAACAGAGCTCTGTCTTTAAAGTCTTATTCCCAAACTTTGACTTTAAAAGCGGGCTGTTCCTTTGTTGTATCACCGACAATTTTTAGCTCTATAAATTTAGCCTGATCAGACTTATTGATAACCTTGCTTGTCGCCCTTTTATAATCCCGACCACCTGGCCCCTTGCCTGTGAAAAAGGCAATCAGCTCATGCTCACCTGAAGTCAGATTCCCTATATATAACCTTTGAACACCTCCTTTATGCAAGGCATTTACCTCCCTCTCGGTATATAAATAATTGCTAACCACCTTGTCATCAATTTTGAGTTGCACTGAGTCAAGCTCAAACAAACGATCTGCATCTATTGATACAAATACACTAACCTGTGTATTTGCTGAGAATAGCAACTCTTCTTCCAGCACAAATAAATCACGATTAAGTTCTAGCACCTGAGATTTTAGATGCTCAATATCACCAGCAATCACCGGTTCTTTATCATCGGCATCTTCAGCCAGGGCGCCTCCCGAAAAAAAGACACTAAACAGCAGAAGCAAATATATAAACTTTTTCACGCTACATCCTTCAGTCATGACCTGACACTATAAAAAACACATCAATATATTATTAAGCTCTTATTTAATATTGATACCACTGAATCACATTCTAAGAAGATCAGCTTTCAGTAACTTCTCCAAGAATACCATACCGCCTTGTTTTATAAAGTAAAAAAAACCTTTAAACGATTTTACAATAAACTAGAAACAGTTCACTTTTTGAAGATACGCTCTGATGTAAACTATACATGCAATAATGCAGAGTAGCCCAGTTTTTTCGCGACATCACTGGGTTAAACAAACCTACCAAATTGTTGCTAAATGGAAATTACTAGTGATTTGGTTATCTTACGTCTTTAACTACCATGCCATATAGTAAAGCACTATCTTCGAAACCAAGATAAGATAACGTAATGTAAAGAATAGGAGATTTACGTGCAATCAATACGTTTTATGAGACAGCTTATCAGGTTGTCCCTGTTGGCCCGCTCCTTCTGCCTGTCACTTGTGATTATTACTGCTGGTACTGGCTCCATCAATGCTGGCACTGTCGAACGTGAACAGGCACGCCGCATCCATGACCGCCTTACAGGGCTCCCCCCATCCAACAGCGTTCTTGACTCTATGGAAACACTCATTATTTCCAACAATGTAGAGGGCGCTGCACATCTGGCTATGGAAAACCCGGCGTTTTATAACATTACTTTAAAGAATTACGCTGCACCCTGGACCAACGAAGAACAATCCGTATTCACGCCACTTAACGATTATATCGCCACCGTAATTGGCATTATTCGTGACGATGTAGACTTTCGTGAAGTACTACATGGCAATATTATTTACACGGGTAATGCCAGTGGCATTGCTGCCTTTTCAAATAATAATAATGATCACTATGAACAACTCGAACTGCTTGGCCCAGTTTTAGGCGACCTGTCTGATAACACCATCCTTGAACGCAAGACACAGACTGAAGTCAACGGCCTCCCGGATAATGCAACCGCAGGTATTATGACAACTCGCGCCGCCGCAAAAGCATTCTTTAAAGATGGCACTAACCGTGCCATGTTCCGCTTCACCTTAATGAACCACCTCTGTACCGATCTTGAGCCCTTGAAAGATGTCAGCCGTGTCCCTGATCGTGTTCGCCAGGATGTCTCTCGCAGCCCTGGTGGTGATAGTCGCATTTATATATTCAGCTGTGTTGGTTGCCACGCAGGCATGGATGGCATGGCAGGTGCTTATGCCTATTACCAGTATAACAATGACACTGAGGCGCTTGAATACACCCCTGGCCTAGTGACAGCCAAGCACCTGATTAATGCCAACAACTTCAAGCATGGTTACGTCACGACGGATGACAGCTGGGTTAATTACTGGAGAAACGGCCAGAACAAACTACTCAACTGGAGCAACCAGGCAATGACTGGGGTGCAAATTGATAGCCGCGGCCATAGTTCAGGCAGTGGTGCAAAAAGTCTGGGGGTCGAACTGGCAAACAGCGAAGCCTTTGGTCGTTGCCAGGTTAAAAAAGCATTTCAGGCTGTTTGCCTGCATGATCCAGACAATTACGCCGCTGACAGACTCGCCGTTGACAATATAACCACCAGCTTCATGAACGATGGATATAACATGAAAAACGTGTTTGCCAAACTCGCAGACTACTGCAAGGAACCCCAGTAGTTAATTAAGACTACTGCACACTGCTGACGAAATTATTTGGAGACGTAATAGAATGACACAAGAGCAACACGTTATATTAGATGCTCACAGGCATAGCAAGCCGTTGATACAGACGCTAACTCGCCTGATTTCTCTATCCGTACTGGTTTCGGGTTTGCTAGCATGTGGTAATAGCGCGGAAGTTGAAACGATTCTAGTTAATGATGGTCAGGAGCAGGAAATCTATTCTGGCCCGACCCCTATAACCAGTGAAGTTGAAGACTTTAAAGCCGAGTTCTGGGACCAACTCTCACCACAGGATAGGTGCGGCAGCTGCCACACAAATGGTGGCAATGCCTCAGATTTTGCCTTTGTTGATCTCGATAATGTAAACACTGCATTTTCCGAAGCCATTTCAACCAATAATCAGGGCCAGCTCATTGTTGACCGAAGCGACCCAGCTAACTCCAGAGTGGTCACTCGCGTTGCCGAAGGTCACAATTGTTGGGTTGATTCTGCCGCTGTCTGTGCAACCATCATCGAAAGTTACATTAACAACTGGGTTGGCGGTACAGATTCCAGCAGTGGTCGTACCATAGAGCTTTCTGCACCTGTACTAGTCGATCCTGGCGACAGTCGCAACTTCCCGGAAACTGCACAAGCCAATGACCCAAACAGCTTTGAGCTAACGGTTTATCCATTACTTACCGCTCATTGCGCAGACTGTCACTCGGACACTTCGGCAACCCCGCAGTCGCCTTTCTTTGCCAGTGCTGACGTCGATTCAGCCTTTGAGGCGGCGAAATCAAAGATCGACCTCGACACTCCTGTAAACTCTCGATTTATTTCACGTCTGGTTGAGCTGCATAACTGCTGGACCGACTGTAGCAGCGATGCTGACGACATGCTGACTGCTATCGAGCAATTTGCAGGTGGCATTGCGCTGACTGAAATCGATCCGGCACTGGTCACCAGCAAAGCAATGACATTATCTACTGCCATCCTCGCTAGTGGTGGCAGTCGCTATGAAGATGACCAGATCGCCCTGTGGGAATTTAAAACAGGAGCAGGCTCAATGGCTTTTGACACCAGTGGTGTAGAGCCTGCGATGGATCTCGACTTTACCGGTCCGGTTGACTGGGTCCTGGGTTACGGCATCGATATTGCTGAAGGCTCCAAGGCTCAGGCATCTACTACGTCCAGTAAAAAGCTGGCGGACATGATTCGTTTAACTAATAGCTATTCGATCGAAGCCTGGGTCATACCTGCAAATGTGACCCAGGAGAATGCACGAATCATTAGTTACTCAGCAGGTGATACAGCACGCAACTTCTCAATGAGCCAGACACTTTATAACTATGAATTTATGAATCGTTCCAGCAATACCGATGCTGAAGCACGCCCCTCATTAATGACCAATGATGACGATGAAGACCTTCAGGCGTCACTGCAACATGTAGTTATGACATTCAGTCCCGTCGCAGGCCAGAAAATATATGTCAATGGCGTATACACCGATGATGCCGACATGAACAACGCCGTTAACGGCAGCCTGTTCGACTGGAATGAAAACTATGCTTTTGTACTGGGCAGCGAAGTTGATGGCAGCAATGCATGGAGCGGCAAACTACGTATGGTCGCCATTCATAATGCCGCGTTAACTCAGGATCAGATCACACAAAACTATGAACTGGGTGTAGGACAGAAATACGTTATGCTGTTCTCTGTTGCCGAACAATTAACCATTAGTGATACCTATGTCATGCTTGAAGTCGAGCAGTTTGATAATACGGCATATCTGTTTAATCAGCCTCGTTTTATTAGTCTGCAGGATGGCTACAGCCCAGCCGCTGATATTCCAGTAGAAGGTATCCGCATAGGTGTTAATGGCCGTGAAGCCGATTCGGGCCAGGTATTTGGTCATGTTAACACCACTGTAAACGCTACCGACTACACCCCAGATGGACAGATACTCTCAACACTCGGCACGGTTATCGCGCTTGAGAAAGGCCCTGAAGCTGATGAGTTCTTCCTCACCTTCGAACGACTGGGTGGTCAGACCAATGTTCGTGTTGAGGCTGAGCCGATTATTCCGGTTCCCGCGGCGGACCCTGAGGCCGCTTCCGACATTGGTGTGAAAACATTCGAAGAAATCAATGCAACTATGTCACTAGCAACTAACATTCCGGTGACTAACAGCGCTGTAAGTAGTACTTACACTACATATCAGCAACAATTACCCGCTATAGAAAACATTAGCGCATTCCTTTCATCACACCAGATGGCAGTCGCGCAATTGGCGATGAGTTACTGCAATGAGGCGGTTAATGCCGATAAAGTACTGGCATCCAATGACCCTGACCGCCTATTTGCAGGCTTTAATTTCAATGCAACGGCTGGAAGTGCATTTGATAACGCATCACAAAACCAGATTATTGAGCCACTACTAGAAAAACTAAGCAATCTGGATACTGTGACACCTGCGAATAACCTGAGCAATACACAGCCTGATGATGCAACAATTAAAGCTGCACTGGGTGATGCAAACACTCAGGACCTTGATGATGTATTAACCGGTGATGCTTATGAAAGCCTGGTAACCACGATGACTCAGTGTCTACCCGGCTGTGACACCACTAACCGTACCGAAGAAATCGCTAAAGCCATGTGTGCCGCCACACTGGGCAGCGCGCTCACGTTAATTCAATAAACGTGGTTTGACAGGATAAATTAAGAGGTAACTCGAATGATCAAGAAAAACAAACCACTGGGAATCAATGATCCACTGCGTCACGCGGATCACAGCAAGCCCCGAACCCGACGTGAATTTTTGAAGCAGGGTTTTATTAGTGGCACAGGCCTGATACTTCCAGCAACGGGCGTATTTAGCCTTTTTAGCAACCCCAGATCGGTATTCGCTGAATCCAACATTGCTGGCGATTTACAGGCACTCGCTACCGATATAGGTTGCTCTATCGGTGGGCTGGCAAGTGGCCAGGGTAAAATACCCTTTATTTGCTTCGACCTGGCCGGTGGCGCCAACTTTGCCGGCTCCAATGTCCTGGTGGGACAGGGCGGGGGCCAAATGGATTTCCTAGGCACCTCCGGATATAACAAAATGGGTCTTCCGGGAGATATTATTCCCGGGCTTAGCGATACCACACTTGCAACAGGCATGCTCAATAGTAGTGATGGCAACTTTGTAAATAGCCAGTTAGGCCTAAAATTTCATTCTGACAGTGCGATGCTATTTGGTATCCTGGATAAATACACATCGATTACACCTGGCAAAGTAGACGGTGCGGTAATCGCTGCACGCTCAGACAACGACACCGGAAACAACACACATAATCCACTTTATGGTATCGCAGCGGCCGGTGCCGCTGGCGGGGTGGTTTCTTTAATCGGTTCACGTAACTCCGAATCAGGAGGCAACTCCATGTCCCCTCCTGGCCTTATCAACCCCGAGTTACGCCCAAGCAAGGTCGATCGCCCCAGTGATGTCACTGGTATGGTGGATGTCGGCGACCTGACAGCTGTTCTGAGCTCACCGGAAGATGTTACCGCCGTCATGGAGTCCATGGCACGCATCAGTCATAAAAAGATAAAACTTGGTGGCGTCAGCCCCAATATCGAACCCACAAAAGACGAAGTTATCAAAGACCTGGTTCGCTGCGGCTACCTGCAGGCAGCAGATATTGCAGAACGATTCGCAGGTGTTGATGTCGATCCTGATGACCGAAATTCAACCGGCACAATTGTTGGAAGCAGCGGCATTTTTAGTGAGCAGGAATTTGATGACGATGGCGAATTCCGCAAAACCGCCTCGGTTATGAAAATGGTTATTGACGGTCATGCGGGTGCTGGCTGTATTACCATGGGTGGTTATGACTACCACACGGGTGATCGCCAGGCAGGCGAAAACCGCGATCTCAGAGCTGGGCGCTGTATTGGTGCCTGCCTTGAGTATGCACAACGCATGGGCCAGCCACTCATGATTTATGTATTCAGCGATGGTTCCGTTGCCAGTAACGGCATGATCGATGACAGCTTACCCAGCTCAGGTGAGCTGGGAGGCCGCGGTAAAGGTCAGTGGACGGGTGATAACTCATCAACTGCCTGCTCGTTCTATCTGGTATTTGATCCGAATGCCAATATCAGCGTTTATAGCAATACCGGTTTAATCGACCACCGGCAGATTGGACGCTTTTCTTCCGATGGCTCGGTTGTAACGTCATCAACACCTGCTGCAAATAACGTTAATCTGCTGGTAAATACGGTCATTGCCAACTACATGTCACTTAATGGCGACTTGAACCAGTTTTCAACCCTGTTCCCCGGACATGGCCTGGGTAATTATGAACAGTATGTTTCGTTTTCACCGATAGTGGTGTAGACCGTTACCCGATGTTTTATAACTGCTTTCATCGCTGCTATTCGATAACGATGTTTCAGCATTTTTTGCCGCGTATATTGCTACTTCTCTTGGCAATAATGTTCTCTGTTAACACTCAGGCATCCTGGTTTAAATATCAGGATGCTATTATGGGCACCAATATTCAGATCGAACTCTTTAGTACAGATAAGCTCACAGCTGAAACCTGTAGCCAACGCGTTTTCAGTGAAATGCATCGCATAGATAACCTGATGAGCCCCTATATCCGAAGCAGTGAACTTTCCAAACTGAATTTACAGGCTCATCAGCAAGCTACCATCGTAAGCAAGGAACTATTTGGTTTACTTGAACGTTCGATTTATTTTTCTGAACTGACTTACGGTGCCTTCGATATCACCTATGCCAGCATTGGCTATCTTTATGACTATCGTCAGTCTAAGAAACCTGATGATACAAATATCGAACAAGCGCTTGGCGCCATAAACTACAGAAACATCATTCTTGATCCAGCTACTCACAGCGTAAAGTTCAAACATAAAGCAACCAAAATTGATCTGGGCGGAATCGCCAAGGGTTATGCCGTCGATAATGCGATACAACTCATTAAGAAATGCGGTATCAAAAATGCCCTGGTCAGCGCTGGTGGTGACAGCCGTATTCTCGGCGACAAAAATGGCACACCCTGGGTCATGGGAATACAACATCCTCGAAATAAAGACCAGGTTGTTGTGAGCCTGCCACTTAGTAACACAGCAATTTCAACCTCAGGTGATTACGAGCGTTTCTTTATACAATCTGGCAAACGTTATCATCATATTATCCAGCCGACCAATGGCCGTCCTGTTGAGCACACCTGGAGCGCAAGCATTTTAGCTGATGATGCACTCGTTTCTGATGCGTTATCGACCTCTGCTTTTGTTATGGGAACTCAAAAAGCACTACAATTGGTTAATTCCCTGGGGAACACCGAAGCTATTATTATCGACAGTAACGGCAAGATGCATTATTCCAGTGGCTTAATGCCACCGACGACTCATTAAGGATTACAGCGACAGGCTAAACACTATGTTTAATATTAACCTGGTAAAATCACTAACATCATATTATCGATCTCAATTACTGTTTAGCTTTTTATTACTCATGTTAATTAGCGGGTGTAGCGAAACCTCTCCAGGCGACGGCTTTAACCCCGGTATTGAAGAAACGCCCCTTGTTTATGCTAAACGCACTATCCAAATAGACGAAGACGATGGCTCTTTTATTCAACCGGATATACGCGAACCACTTGAATCAGCTCCTGGTGGAGACGTTTATCTTAAACCTCGTTTTAGCCTGACAGTTGATGAAGTAAACATTACACGCTCAATCACCAATGGACAGGGTGATGTCAGAGATATCAGCGTGTCTCACGACGGTAAAAAAATTATTTTTGCCTTATTACCCGAAGACCCAGACCCCAATGATAATGATGACCCTAAATGGTCGATATATACTTATGACGTTGACTCTCAAACGCTGAGTCGTGTTATTCAGTCAAATATCACAAATGATGAAGGCGACGATATTGCGCCCCACTTCTTACCTGATGGCCGAATTGTTTTTTCATCCAATCGACAAACCCGATCTCGTTCAATATTGCTTGATGAAAGTTTAAGTAAACCACAATTTTCCCATGTCGATGAAAATAGAAGAACTAAGTCACTGGTGCTTCATACAATGGATGCTGATGGCTCAAACATTCAACAAATTTCATTTAATCAGAGTCACGATCTTGGTAGTTCAATTCTCGACAATGGAAAAATATTATTTAGCCGCTGGAATCGTTTTAACGGCGAAAATCGTATGAGTCTGTATACCATTGCACCTGATGGAACCGACCTACAACCTTACTTTGGCACACACGACGAAAGCCACCAGGATGCCGATGACAACACTATCCAGTTTATAACACCCCAGGAATTAACTAATGGTGAAGTCATGGCTATTACACGACCTTATGATGATACATTCGGTGGTGGTGACCTGGTTATTATTGATGTGCGTAATTTTATTGACTTGAACCAGACAACCTTCTCCAATCTGGGTGCATTCACCTCTTCAGCGATTCGTAAGGCAACTCAATCTGACATTAATAATGATGGTGAAATTTCCCTGCATGGTCGCTACGCATCTTTTTTTCCGTTAAGGGATAACAGCGATAGAATCCTGGTAAGTAAGGGTATCTGCCAGCTTGATATTGACATTGGAAACGATCCCAATACGCCAGTGCTTGAAACACACCCCTGTATTGAACCCTATCTTTCTGATACGACTGCGATCGAAAGCCACCCCTCCTATGGAATCTGGATTTACGATCTGAATGCGCATACAGAAAAGCCATTAGTTATCGCCGAGCCCGGAAAATACCTGACCAACCCGGTGGCATTACAACCGAAGACAAGACCAACCATACTGGTCGACCAGAATGTTGATAGCACACTGGAAAGCGAGAACCTTGGTTTACTCAAAATCCGTAGCGTATATGACTTTGGTAATCAGATATTTGATAACTGCTTCTTCACGGTCTGCAGTGATGCCACTGTTTCTTCGGTTATGGATTACGCAGACCCCACCATCGCCACCGCGACTCAACGACCAGCACGTTTTATTCGCATTGTTAAAGCCGTGGGCCTTCCACTAAGGAATGACCCAGATCTGGCTGACCCACCAGATTTATCGGGTAGAGCATTTGGCCCAAACACTCGCTTACGAATGAAAGAGATCATCGGCTACAGCATGATTCAACCCGATGGTTCAGTCGAGCTTAAAGTACCCGCAGATGTCGCATTTTATTTTGATATTCTAGATGATCAGGGCAGACGAATTGGCGCACGTCACAATAACTGGTTACAGGTCAAAGCTGGTGGCACACTGGAATGTACTGGCTGCCACACACATGCAACCACCGCACCAGATCTACCCTTAGCGCATGCAAGAACTGACGCAGAGGCACCCAGTATAAATCCGGGCGCACCCAATGACGGTTTTATCTATAGCAACACAATTAATCCAGCGACTATGGCACCCTATTTTGCTGATAGCGGTGATACGATGGCAGAGGCACTCAATCGAGCAGAAGCCAGTCAGAATAATGAAACATCAATCACACCAAACGTAAATCTTATCTATAACGATCTGTGGACAGACCCAGCTACACGTACACCTGATAATACCTATAGCTTTACATATAGAGGTACAACAGACGGTTTAACTACACCTGCACCCACCACCTCAGCATGTGAGAACAACTGGAATGCCACCTGCAGAATTGTCATTAACTATCAGGAGCATATTCAACCAATCTGGGAAGTAGACCGCGGAGCTAATACCTGTACCACGTGCCACAACTCTAAGGACGGTGGCGGAGCTACCATGTTGCCCGCAGCACAGCTGGACTTATCATCGGATGTATCCGATGAAGAAGTACAGCACATTGAGTCTTATCGAGAACTTCTTTTTACAGATAATTTTCAAGATTTGGTTGGTGGTGTGCTGGTGGATCGAACCATTTCTGTACCCGCCCTCGATGACAATGGCGATCAAATTTTAGACATTGATGGCAACCCTACCTTTGAGGATATCCCCGACCCTGATCTCGAGCTCTCACCCTCAATACTCCCATCAGGCGCAAGAACCAGCCCCTTTATTGAGAAGCTAACTGAAACAGAACTAGATGCTGGCGCCAGCCTGTCGCCGGCAACCGTAAACCATGCTAATATGCTGACACCCGCTGAATTACGCTTAATTTCAGAATGGATTGATATTGGTGCACAATACTTTAACAACCCATTTGACCCTCTGGTCCCTGAAAATTAATCGATAAAATTATAAACTGAATTCAGCTTGCTTATTGGACAAGCTAACTAAGCGTTTTTATGCATAAAATTATTACAATCATACTTATGCTGTTTGCTATAAGCATAAGCAGTTATGCCGCTGAACAGGATCAGCTGCAAATGGTCAAAATTGCTGACCCCTTTATCGAGCTACATACCGGGCCGGGCAGTGGCTACCCTGTGTTCCATATTATGGAACGCCACTCGACTATTGAAATTCTCTATCAACGATCCAGCTGGTATAAAGTTCGTTCCATCAAGGGGAAAGCTGGCTGGGTACCTCAGCAACAGCTAAGCAAAACGCTTTCACTTGATGACACACCTGTCAGCTTTTCAGAAATCACCCATGAAGATTTTACCTTCCGCAAATGGGAGTCTGGTCTCCTGATTGGTGATTTTGGTGGCGCACCTGTATTCTCCGCTTATGGCTCTTATCAGTTTAATGAAGGTTTATCGACAGAGCTGAGTCTGTCCAAATCAATTGGTGACATTTCCAGTACTCTGCTTTATAAATTTGGCCTGGTGATGCAACCTTTTACCGGATGGGAATACTCTCCATTTTTCCATATTGCTGCCGGTATAATAGATGTCACAACTTCAGCTACAGCTGCGGCAAATAATGACCCAACCAGTGAATTTGCAAGTGTTAGTATTGGCTTGCGTAAACATATCACCCAAAAAATAATATTAAGGCTTGAATACAGTGAATATCTTATTTTTTCCGCCACCAGCAACAATGATGACAACGAGGATTTGCAAGAATGGAAAATAGGATTCGCCGCCTTTTTCTAGACGCATCAGGCATATTACTGTTACTTTCTCAGCCTTCAGCTTTTGCCGTCGAACTAATCGATGAGAAATCCATCTCGCCTGTGATTAGACCTGAAATCGCGCGTATGGAATTTAATGAAGCTAAGATAGAGTCTGATAATTTTGAAATTATAGCGAGCCTTGGTTTATTAAGCATTGAAGACTTCGAAACAAATGCTTTAGTCGGCTTTAAACTTTCATATCATTTATCAGAAAGTTTTTTCGTTAATACCGAAGTCGGACTTTCAACTGCCGGCACCAGTAGCGCCGAAGTTTTACTTCCAGGTACAACCATACTCTCAGATGACGAAAAGGAGTACACCTATTATATTATCGGCCTGGGATACGATTTGTTCCCTGGTGAAGTTTTTATGACAGAAAACACAACATATAATACGGCTTTCTACTTATACGCAGGGGCTGGTAATACTGAGTTTGCTGGCTCAGATCACTTTACCCTTAGCTTTGGTGCTGGTTTCAGGGTTGTACCATCAAACAATTTTTCATTCAGTCTTGATATACGCGACCACACTTTTAATATTGATGCATTAGGCGCTGATAAACTCAGTAATAATATAGAAATATCATTCGGTATGGGAATGTACTTTTAGTCATTATGAAACTGAATACAAAACAGAAAATGCCATCCAGTTTAATAACATACGTAAGTGCATTGCTGCTTGCATTATGCTGGCAGAGTCATGTTTATGCTGAAAGCGAAATCACAAAGAATGCCTTTAACTTCACCCTGAAAAGTCACACCTCTAAGAACATTAAATTATCAGAGCTACGCGGCAACGTCATATTACTAGGCTTTTGGAGCACTCAATGTGGCAAGTGCATTCAGCAACTTGGTATTCTCAATGAACACTCAAAAACTTATAAAGACAAAGGTTTTACCAGTCTGGCAATTAATATCGATAATATGTCAAAAGCATTCCGCATTGCTCATAAAAATAATTTACAGTTCCCGGTACTGTTTGATGATCGCGACATAACTCGACTCTATGACATCGAAGCTGTGCCAGAATACTACCTGATTGATCGAGATGGAAAAATCAGACATAGCTTAAGCGCTGACAAACTGGTTCAGCATATGAAGACCCAGTCACTGATAAGAGATTTATTGAATGAATAAAATATCAACCACCACTTTAATTATTTTATTTAGTATCTTTTCAAGTGCCTGCACAATTGAACCCTGGATAAAGCCTTATGAAAAAGCGCATCTGGCGGATGAAGTTATGAACCTGAATGCTAATCCTGTATCCAGTTCCTATATGGAACATGTTTATGATGCACGAGAAGGCGCACGTGGTGCCGGAATAGCAACCGGGGGTGGTTGTGGCTGCAATTAGTTTTCTACCCAAATTCATTCCATTTATTTTCTTACTGCCGGTAGTAGAAGCCGCCGTGCTTCCTGAAGATCGTGCCGATGTTCTCTATCACAGCTATGACGGTGGCGGAATTACCATCGACGGACCATCTGTACTGGTTAGAAAAGGCTTCGATGACAAGGTGTCATTCACCGCCAATTACTATGTCGACAGTATATCAAGTGCCTCGATCGACGCTATTACGCAAGCAAGCCCTTACTCTGAAGAAAGGACTCAAACTTCCGTCTCTGCTGACTACCTGAATGATAACTCGACCATCAGCTATAGCTATACACAGAGTACCGAAAACGATTTTGATGCTTTAACCCAGTCATTCGCTATATCACAGGAAATGCTTGGTGGCTTAACGACTGTAAGCCTTGCGTACACGATAGGTGATAACACTGTGACAAGAACCGGTGATCCTTCGTTCGAAGAATTCTCAAAATTCAAGAATTTCAGACTTTCTATCGGACAAATTCTTACCAAAAAACTGATACTCTCACTGGCTTATGACAATATTACTGATGAAGGCTTTTTAAATAACCCCTATCGTCAAGTAAGGCTTGTCGATCCCGGTGATTCACTAAACTATATTTTTCAGAACGAATTATATCCTCGCACTCGTACCAGTAATGCGGCCAGTTTTAACCTCCGTTATTATCTGCCTTATCGAGCTGCAATTCATGGTGGCTATCGTTATTTTACAGACTCATGGGGCATCAAGGCGGATACGCTTGATATCGGATACATCCATCCTCTGGATGAACACTGGACATTTGAAGCCAGCCTTCGTTTTTACTCTCAACAGCAAGCTAACTTCTATAGCGACCTGTTTGACTCGCCAGCAGTAAGCACACAGACTTTTTATGCTCGCGATAAAGAATTAAGCACCTACTCAGATGTCACCTTTGGAATTGGTGCAACTTACTCTATAGGAAATTTTGGTCTGTTTGAGCGTAGTACAGCCAATTTATTTATCGACTATATCCAGTTTGACTATGACAATTTCAGGGACATACGAGTAACTGGCGTGCAACCTGGCTCAGAGCCTTTATACAGCTTTTCAGCAACCGTACTTCGTGTTTATTTTTCATTCTGGTTTTAATTCATCGCTGAATATACGATCAATCATAACGTCAGACTTATTGAGAGGCATAAAAAAGCCCTGCTACTATCTGCAGCAGGGCTTTAGATCTTCGCTAAAAAAGCAGTTTAGCAGCCTTTCACTTTAGTTCTTTATGCTGGTGAGAATGAAGAACCACAACCACAGGTAGTCTGTGCATTCGGATTGCGAATAATAAATTGCGCACCTTGCAGGTCTTCCTTGTAATCGATCTCTGCACCAACCAGATACTGGAAACTCATTGGGTCAATCAACAGAGTAACACCGCCATTTTCGACTTCTGTATCACCATCTTTGATCTCTTCATCAAAGGTGAAGCCGTATTGGAAACCTGAACACCCACCACCAGAGATGAATACTCGCAGTTTCAGATTTGGATTTTTTTCCTCTTCAATTAGAGTTCTTACCTTTGCAGCAGCGGCATCGGTGAAATCCAGCGGCGCAGGAATCGCGCTATCAGCTGTTTCAGCAGTCATTCAATCTCTCCAAATAAATCTGTTATGCTGTAATTGACTAAAAGTACCATTACCTGAGTATTTTAGTCAAGTTTTATCCTAACTCCTTATCAGCTTGCTGAAGTACTCGGCTCTGCCTCAGTCTCTTCGCCCTTGCCTGCAACTGATTGAAAATCAAGAAGTTTTTTCTCGTCTTTGCAGTGAACCAGGTTACCATTGACCTCAGCACCCATCGCCATTTCCAGCAAGTTATAATAAACATTACCCTTCACTTGGCCATGACTGGAGAGCTCAACTCTCTCACTGGCATAAACATCACCGGTTACCTGGCCATTCAGTATCACAAAAGGCACTTTTACTTCGCCTTCAATCTGCCCCTGATCACTCAGCACCAGCATCGAATTAGAATCATCTTCAGCAATGACATTGCCGACTATTTTGCCATCTACATGCAAACCGCCGGAGAAGATCAGATCACCCTGTATTTCCATCGCCGTTCCGATGAGGGTTTCTATCTTAGTTGACTTTTTCTTGCCCCACATTGGCTTCATTACCTCCAGCTATTAATTTATCCCAGTGATAGACCTGCTCAATCCTGGGCACTTTACTACTCGTTGGCAGTGCTTTTACGAACATAGACAATGGCGTAAATCCTTCCGGAAATCTGATACCACCTTCAAAGTTCTGAAAATATTTAAATCCAAAACGCTGCTTTTTACTTGCCTTCTGCGTTGACACTGTTGGTAAGTCCAAACGAACCTGCTCACCGCTGGCATTTTTACCCTCAAAGGATAGTTCAACTGTGCCTCTTTGCACCAGATCATGTCGACCCACCTGAATAAGTACGACTTTATAAGTATATACCCCTTTATTGCCTGGAGTGATAACAACTTTATTAACCTGGATTTCCCTTGCTGATTTTCTTGGTGCCACCAGATTCTGATAAAATGTTAACTCCTCCTTTACCTTAAGCATCTCATCTTCACAGGCTGCTAGTGAATCATTCATCTTACTACTAGCATTTTTGTCTATGTCGCTACCACGTGACAATCTGGCGTTTTCACGCAAAGCTTTTTCCTTTTCAGACGTTTGCTGATCTAACGCCTGCCTTAAGACTTCTATCTCCTGGTCATAATCTGCCTGATCAAAACCCGCAATATGTTTTCCATACTCAAATGCAAACCAGGTTATACCTAGAACAATTAACAGGATACTCGATAAAGCCGCCAACCAGAGGCGGGGCTGGTGAATCGAGATTAAATACTTACTTTGTACAGGTTTTAGTTTCATACCGATTGGTAATCTTATTTTTAGTTAAGGCAATAAAGCAACTTGGCTAATACCTGATGTTTCATCCTTGCCAAACATCAAGTTCATGTTCTGTATTGCCTGACCCGCAGCACCTTTAACCAGGTTATCAATAACAGAAGAGACCACAACCGTATCGCCTCCTTGGGGCTTAAATACCGAGATACGGCACATATTAGAGCCTTTTACGCTACGCGTCTCTGGCATCGTACCTGGTGGCAATACATCAACGAATGGCTCATTGGCATAGCGCTCTACATACAGACTATGCAAGTCTTCAACGTCATTTTTTAAAACCGCATATAGACTGGCTTCAATTCCCCGAATCATCGGCATCAGATGAGGCACAAAGGTCAACCCAACATCATGACTGGCGACACCTCCCAGCACCTGACGAATTTCAGGTAAATGCCTGTGTCCATCAACACCATAGGGCTTGACACTTTCCGTTGCCTCACACAATAAGGTTGCCACACTGGCACCTCGGCCAGCACCACTAACACCAGATTTGGCGTCAGCGACCAGATGCTGATCATCGACCAGCTTGTTTTCAATCAAGGGAAGGAAACCCAGACTGACTGCTGTCGGGTAGCATCCCGGGTTGGCAATAATGCGTGCATCTCTAATGGCAGCTCGATTAATTTCAGGCAACCCGTAAACCGCTTCAGCCAGCACATCAGGACAAGCATGCTCCATACCATACCAATGCTTCCAGACCTCAGTATCTTTCAGGCGGAAGTCTGCTGCAAGATCGATAACCTTAACTCCGGCATCTAATAGTGCCGGTACCATTTTCATGGCGGTGCCATTAGGCGTTGCAAAAAACACCACATCACATTGTGACAGGGTTTCCTGATCAGGTTCTGAAAAAAGAATATCAACATGACCACGTAAGTTGGGATAGAGACTTGACACAGCCTGCCCCGCTTCAGAACGAGAAGTAATAACACTTAACTCCACTTCAGGATGTGCAACTAATAAACGCAATAGTTCAACGCCGGTATAACCCGTGCCGCCGACAATCCCGGCCTTGATCATGTGATCACCTCAATGCAATTAGTAAAACTCAAACACTATCTCAACAAGCCTTAGCAAGTGTTTGATTAAATTAGCGTAAGTATAGACTTAAAACCCGGAACATCATACCAGAAGATAGTGCTATAGAAAGCCCAACAATCAATTGAAGAAACAGGCTTGATGAGTGCTAACTCACATATCTGAAAAGCTCTGGCAAATAACAATCAATGTGGCGTATCTGCACTGGATAGAATCAGTAAAGAATGCCCCTCAATTAGAGTATTAAACCGCTGACACAAAACAATTTTCGCCTCTGCCGTCTCATTAATCAGACACCAAACTTAACTTGGCCTGAACTTGATGTCACGTTAAGATGCCCATCAGTTGATACTTACTGGATTTATTATGCTCTGGGTTAAAGCTTTTCACGTAATATTCATGGTCACCTGGTTTGCCGGCCTGTTTTACCTGCCTCGTCTCTTTGTCTATCACGCAGAAGCAAGAGACGAAATCAGTAATGAGCGCTTTAAGATCATGGAACGGAAGCTGTTTTATGGCATCACCACACCGGGTGGACTAATTACCGTACTACTGGGATTATGGATGCTGTATGACTACGCCTGGGCCAGCTATCAGCACATGCTGTGGCTTCATATCAAGCTGGCACTGGTTGCCATTCTTCTGGTTTACCATGGCTACTGCTGGAAGCTTGTAAAAGATTTTAAATACGATCGAAACCAGCGTTCTCATGTCTGGTATCGCTGGTTTAATGAGTTTCCGGTACTCATTTTAATTGTGGTAATTATTCTGGCGATAGTAAAACCCGTATAGGGCGATCAGGCATCTAACTGCCTGAATAACAGAGGCTCTAGCTCAGTCAGCGCCTTCTTATAGACCTTACGCTTGAAGAATACGACTTCATCCATTGGGTGCCAGTAATCGACCCAGGCCCAGTGATCAAATTCAGGCTTGTCACTGGTGCTGAGATTGAAGTTATTTTCAGAGCCCACCAGCTTAAGTACGAACCAGATCTGTTTCTGGCCGATACAAACAGGATGACTATCACGACGCACCATCCACTTGGGTAATCGATAACGCAACCACTTGCTCGTCTTACCGACCAGCTCAACATGTTCAGGCATTAAACCGGTTTCTTCGAATAGCTCACGATACATCGCCTGATCTGGCGTTTCATTGTTATGAATTCCACCCTGAGGAAACTGCCAGGCATTCTGACCTGAGCGACGAGCCCAGAAGACCTTGCCTTCGGGGTTGCTCAGAATAATGCCAACATTCGGCCTAAATCCGTCAGAATCAATCACTTACGTGTACCTTTTACTATACCTAAAATAGATTTTTTCAAAAATCAGAGCGTCATGCAATGTTTTAGTTACAATACACTCTCTGCTAGCTAACTATAGATCAAATCTATCATGCTATGCGACCGATTCATTAACCTTATCAGTGCAAACACGAGATTTTTTATGGCATTAGCACTTTTTGACCTGGACAACACCTTACTGGCTGGCGACAGCGATTACCTCTGGGGCGAATTTCTCACCGAGCAGGGCATTGTGGATAAAGAGACTTATCAACGTGAAAATGACCGTTTTTATGAAAAATACAAACGCGGTACGCTGGATATTCATGAATTCCAGGCGTTTTCACAACAGCCCCTGATTCATAACGATCATGCCAAAATGCTCGCTTATCGTGAGCAGTTCGTAGAACAGAAGATAAAACCGATTATGAGCCCTGCCTCATTTGAGCTGATTGAAAAGCATCGTCAACAGGGTGACACGCTGGTAGTGATAACCGCTACCAATAGCTTTGTTACTCAGCCCATTGTTAACGCTTACGGCATTGAAAACCTGCTGGCAACTGAGCCTGAAATTGTCGATGGCAAATACACCGGCCGCATTGCGGGTATTCCCTGCTTTCAACAGGGTAAGGTTGAACGCCTGCATGAGTGGATGAGACAGCATAATATGGATATGAAAGGCAGCTGGTTTTACAGTGACTCACACAATGACCTGCCATTACTTAAAGAGGTCGATCACCCGGTGGCGGTAGATGCAGATGAAGAACTACTGCGTTACGCCCAGTCACAAAACTGGCGCATTATTAGCTTACGTTAGTTTTTTGATTCTCGCGGCTGACTGAATCTCTGGTCAGCCACACATCAGGAAGCCAGAAGAATATCTTTGCTACCTTCATACTGCTGCTCGACCTTTTGCAGAATTGTCGGCAGCATTTCGGCGTCCAGTTTATTCACTGACCACAAAGCATCATCCACCATACAGCTTTCTTCCCCTACATCATCTACATCAAGGTGACAGTCAACGATGGCCTTAGCCAGTGATAACAAGTGCGCTGCGGAACGACCCGCTTCAGGCGATTGCTCAGGTGATAACTGATGGGCAACTGCCTGACAAATAAGCGGTGGTAAATTCCACTTTTTCAACAGAGCCCCACCAACATCCGCATGATGGTAACCAAGTAATTCTTTTTCCACATCGGCACGATACGCCCCTTCTTCCTGCTGACGTAGAACTTCTGTCATTTCTTCTGGCAATTGCAGGTACATTAGCAACGAACCAATATCATGCAATAAACCCGCAATAAAAAATCGCTCTATTTCTCTTTCACGCTTAAACGCGGCTAATACCCTTGATACCACCGCGGTCATCAGGCTACGTTTCCAGAAGGCTGGCATATCCACCAGCTCCGATGGTATACCATCAAACACCTTGATAGCCGAAGCCGCAACAACCACACTACGTAATTCTTTATGGCCAATCAGGGCCACCGCTCGATAGACCGTATCCACTTTAGCGGTAAAGCCATAGAATGGGCTATTCACTAATTTTAACAGGCGTGCAGTGAGTGCCGGGTCATCATTAATCACTTTTCCTATTTGTGATGCGGTTGATTTGGGGTCATCCATAACTTCGAATACGCGATAGACTATCGCCGGCAAACTTCCCAGTTTGGTGCTTCGCTCTATAAGTTTTTCTAGTTTTAACAAATGAAAGGCCCTTCGATTATAAAATAACAGGCTCATCTAACGCCCTGCTTTCAATTCCCGAAAGCGATATTATTGTAATGTATAGCAGCAAATCCTTAATCGGTTTCGAGCGATTTCAATCTGTAATTAGAAACGCTGACCGAATGCTGGCTAAATCATAGTGCATTTCAGTGCCCGACTTCAACATTATGGGATACCTACAGAGATATTGTGCAATAAAAACAGCTAGAGATAACAGTTTTTGTATAAAACAGGGGGAAGAGTACTGAGACATTAGACGCATTACAAAGCATGACGAGCTTGCTGTCTAACGTGATAAAACACCATTTGCCCTACAGATAATTCTCTTTGACTCAACGGGCAAATGATTCTGACAGGGATCGGTTGAAAACCTAGGTTTTAGGTAGCGTAACGCCTGTCTGCCCCTGGTATTTACCGCCTCTGTCTCCATATGAGGTTTCACAGATTTCATCTGACTCGAAAAACAGCATCTGCGCTACACCTTCATTTGCGTAGATTTTGGCTGGCAGCGGGGTAGTATTCGAGAACTCCAGTGTCACATGGCCTTGCCATTCAGGTTCCAGCGGTGTGACATTCACGATAATGCCACAACGCGCATAAGTAGACTTGCCCAGGCACACCGTCAATACACTGCGAGGAATACGGAAATATTCAACGGTACGAGCCAGTGCAAATGAATTTGGGGGAATAATACAGACATCGGACGTCACATCAACAAAGCTGTTGTCATCAAAGTTTTTGGGGTCAACAACCGCTGAATTAATATTGGTGAATATCTTGAATTCATTGGCGCAACGCACATCATAACCATAACTGGAGGTACCATAGGAAATCAGTCGGTGCTCATCGGCGCCATAGCGTACTTGCCCGGGTTCAAACGGATCAATCATCCCTTCATTTTCTGCCATACGGCGAATCCATTTATCAGACTTAATACTCATAACGCTATTTCCCCGGTTCCCCAATTAGTTAGCTGACATAAAAAATGCCGCCCTGTCGATTCAAGAGGCGGCATTCTAACACGATCTTTAAGCGTTTTTATCACCTGATCTGCCTGCCATTAAAAAACCGGCTGATCAGGCTTCATCGTTAACAATGACTGACTAGTTGTTCTCGATAACGATATTCGGGAACTTATTGCTGTAGTCTTTTGCCTGTGACGCCAGCTTGGCTGCTGTACGACGCGCAATTTCACGGTAGATATTGCCCACTGTGCCATCAGGGTCCGCCGCGACTGAAGGTGTGCCTTCATCACCGTTGGTACGGATTGACATATCCAGTGGTAAGGCACCCAGGAAGTCCACATCATAGTCTTCTGACATGCGCTCACCACCGCCCTGGCCAAAGATTGGCTCTGCGTGGCCACACTCAGAACAGATATGCACACTCATATTTTCGATAATACCCAGTACAGGCACTTCTACTTTTTCAAACATCTTCAGGCCCTTACGCGCATCAAGCAGCGCAATGTCCTGTGGTGTTGTGACGATAACTGCACCGCTTACAGGCACTTTCTGAGCCAGTGTCAGCTGCACATCACCGGTTCCTGGTGGTAGATCGATAACCAGATAATCCAGGTCTTTCCACTGTGTATCAACCAGTAGCTGCTCCAGTGCCTGGGTAACCATTGGGCCACGCCAGATCATGGGCGTCTCATCATCGATCATGAAACCAATCGACATCGCCTGAATACCATGTCCCATCATTGGGTCCAGTGTTTTTCCATCCTGTGACTCAGGACGATCAGTGATACCCAGCATACGCGGGATACTTGGGCCATAAATATCTGCATCCAGAATACCCACTTTAGCGCCTTCGGCTCTCAGTGCCAGCGCCAGGTTAGTCGCTGTTGTAGATTTACCAACACCGCCCTTACCCGAGGCCACTGCAATTATGTTTTTGATGCCTTCTAATGGCTTCAGGCTAGACTGTACCGAGTGTGCAACAATATCGTGGCTGATATCGACTTTAACACTGTCTACACCATCCAGAGCACTGACCAGCTTAGTCAGTTCTTCACTGATTTTTGCGTAATGGCCCTTAGCTGGGAAGCCCAGTACAACTTTAATAGCGACTTCTGCGCCATTAATTTCAATCGCCTTAACGGCATTGGCCTTTTTCAGATCCTTTTCAAGATAAGGATCAACATATTTTGCAATTGCTTCTTCAACCTGTTGCTGTGAAACGCTCATGGCATTTACTCCAAAACCTGAATATATCGAGCCCGGCATGGTCGGGCTTTATGTTAGTGATGCGCATTCTACACCAGCTTGCGAGTTAATTAACCCTACCCTTTGTTGGTATAGCCACCTGCTGTATAACGTCAGGGCTATATGGGGATATCCAGGGGCATTTCAAGAGTAATTTGTAAAATCTTCGCGGTTAATTAATGCAAATACCTCACTTATAATCAGGTTCGACCAGATCGCAGCCACTTTGAGGCTTTCGATCTCACCACTGTATTTAATAAGGTATGTTCTGGGCAGGGGCTGTCAGGCGCGCCAATTATTCTTGTAAGAACTTGATTTATATGACTTTTATCTTCTTTACCATAATACAGATAGCGCGCCTGTAAATAATCCACAATCAGCAGCCGATTATGGCTCGCATCACGTGCTTTCTCAAAATACTGCTGAGCAAGCTGCGAGTTCCCACCGAGATAAAACGGTCTACTCCAGTAAACGGCAAAAAACAGATATGCACCGCCGTGGTTATAGCCTGCATCAAGCTGTAATACTCGCTCCATTAACAGAACCACTTTCGGCAACTGACTCAGCAATAACATGTTCGGCTGTTCAAGCTCAATCAGCTTTGCCCAGCTAAGTGCAGCCCAGTAGAGCGCAGAAACAGAATCTGTTGGTAGATGGCCTAATCGCTCCAATAACCGCTGCTGCTTACCCGACCATACATTATCTGTCAGTCCATAAAGTAATAACGCCTGTCGAGCATGAAATAGTGCAGAGGCATAATATTTTCGTGCCCGCTGCTGGTCTTTATGCTCCAGAAAGGCAAATGCATAGGCGTAATACACCTGGGACGTGTATACATGTAATGTTTTTTTATTAACACCGGTCTCGAGCAGAGATTCCAGCCGCTTAATGCTCTGCTGCAACTCTATCTTAACCTGTGGCAGATTAGACTGCCGGTTAATCGCAGCAATCCGTTGCTCTATTAAATGGCCAGAGACACGCGTAGCCAGTTGATTGAATGAACAGGCGGAAAGCGACAACAGCAAGAAAAGCTGCCCAATCACAAAAATGTATTTCGTTAGCATAGTCCCGGTGTAGTCGTTCTAAGGGGCGCTAACTATTCCAGCTTATGGTTAATTTTTCTGTGAGACAGGTGTATTATCGCTCACACCGACTGTGATGTGCTTCCAAAATCCAGTGGAATAGGGATTTGTCCTAATTTAATAATATATCAACGGCCAGGACGCCTGCTTCGTTTCACCTGCAATGCAAACTGCTGAGGCAGACTCAGATTTTCACCGCGACTTCTGGCAAAAATCTGCTGTTTAATACCTTCAAATTCCCCTTCAGCCAGCTTATTTTTCAATGTGATAATTTTACGTACATTACCCCTGGGCTGATTAAAATGATGCAAACCCAAATCGCCATCCGCATCCTCATAAACGCTTCCTGTAAATGTATCTGGCACATCCTGAATGGTATAAACAACCTTAAACGTCAGTTTATGCGCTGTATTTTCTGGCAGGTTCTGCAGGTCTTCCGGCAGTATTTCAATATCATTTAAAACAAACATAGGGACCAATCTATTAAAACAATTAAGTTCAAGTCTATCAAAAAACACTCACTTAAAAACCATATGCACATGCAAGTATCACATGTTTCCGATTCATATGTGGCTCAGTAGGGGACAAGCGGTAGAATTAACTGTACTATTGATCTGTTACGACTAAAATTGCATAGATATAATAAATAAACAGCCGGACAGTTATAAAAAATACAATCATGAGCTCAGATTCAGACACACCCAATAGCAATGTCACACCTATCGACTTGAAAGACCCCGAAAAGGTGTCTAAGGCAATCAAAAACTTTATCCATGGTGAAACGGATGATGTTAGCGCGAGCACCACACAAAAAACAACCGGTAAACAGTTCCATGATAGACGAGACATTATTCAGGCACTGACTTCACTGCAGACCAGTTACGTACCTCGCTATGTGCCGGGTGAAACCCAGATTAAAACCGATGACTTCAAGCACGCCCTGCTAAACAGTATGGCGAAAATGGGGCAGACTTCGATGAGCAAGTCCCTGAATGCAATCGACGGACGCACCATCGATTTTGTAGAAATGCTGTTTGGTGCCTTCCTTCGTGATGACAATATCTCACCGGCGGTTAAAAATCTATTGCTGCAATTACAGGTTCCGTTGATCAAGGTAGCCATGCTGGACAGTAAGTTTTTCCAGAGCAGCAAACATGTGGGCAGAAACGTTCTCGATACCATTGCACATTTGGGTATTGGTATCGAAGACAAAGAAAACACACTCTACAAAACCATGCAGCTCATCATCGATCAGCTACAAACCACCTTCGACCAGAATCTGCTCAGCTTCAATACGGCATTAACTGCCCTCAATCGCCTGATGACCATCGAAAGCGATAAAACTGTTAAGCAGGAAGAGGAAACCCAGAAGGCGATATTCAAGGAGCATGCTCGTCAGGTGGTACTTAATGAGCTGCAACGCCACACTTATAAAAAAGCAATCCCTAAAGAACTCAAGCCATTAATACTCAAGCAACTGTCCTCATTAATGTTCCAGCGTTTTATTCGCTATGGTAAGGACAGCACACAATGGGATGAAATCGTTACCCTTTTAAAACATCTTGTTTACAGTGTGCAACCCATTGCCAGCTCCGAACAATGGGTTCATCTTAATAACGAATCTGATATGCTGATTAATGATATCGAAACCCAGTTACTCACTACCAAGCTGAGCCCTGGAAGCATCGATGCCTCTGTTACCGCGTTAAGGGAAATACACGCTGATCTGATTGAATCATCTGAATTTTTCCAGGATGAACCGGACTTTAGCCTGGCCGAGCGCAGTATTGATGAGATTCTCGAGGAGACAGAAGAGGAAATTCCTGAAGATGAAGGCGATCCTCCACATGTACAAATTGCTCGCCTGCCTCGCGATGTTAAACAGGGTGTATGGTTCGAGTTATACAATGGTGAAGGTCGTGCGCTGCGCCGAGTTAAGCTCTCCGTCATTTTATTCGACGAAGCGAAGCTGGTATTTGTTGATCGTCATGGCAACAAAGTGATTGAAAAATTTGCCAACGAGTTCGTCGAGGAACTGGATCAAAACAAATCACGTATTATTGCCGACCACTCCATCTTTGACCATGCGCTTGGCCAGGTCATTAATTCAATTATTCGCTAACCATCCTGACCAGGCGGGTAAATATCCCATTCTACCAGGTAGTCAGGGTTCTCAATTACGACCTCTGACTCTGCCAGCTTGTACTGACCTGGTTTGGCCGCCTCATAGTGGTCCAGATCTGGCGGCAAGTTAAACTCTTCCTGGGTATCCTGTCGCTCAACAACCAGACCATCTTCATTGGTAATACGCAGTATCTTACCGGCAAATTGCTCAAATGCCTGCAGATCACCGTAATCATTCATACAGGTCAGGCTAACCAGTACAGTTTTACCCAGCATTTTATCCGCCTGCGCCGGGTCAAACACACAACCCGCAAATACTTTTTCAGTCATAATCAATCTACATCAGCTAAATAGCATATTATAACCGTCCAACTGTAAATAGCAGCTGCATTTTTCAACTGTCGCGGGCAGAATAGATAGGATGAGTAAACAGAAACAAACCAAACCTGAACAGCATCAGGGTGCAGACCACTCTTCTCCATATCCGGTCAGCCGCCTTGCTCCCGGTTTTGACCTGGTCGATCTGGCAAAAGAAATTGAACAGGCTGACCAGCTGATCCACACCACCAGCCATGCGCGGCTCAAAGTAATTGCCGAGCAGATGCAGCAACTAAAACAACAGGCGCGTAGTATTTTACAAGAGGCTCAGGAGTCCCAGCGCTTACACCGCGCCAATTGCAATTTCAGAAAGATCCCTGGTAAGACTTATCACCTGTATCTCAAAGATAACGGCAGACTATACTTCTCTATGCTGAGCCCAGATGACTGGCAACCAAACGGTCAACAGTTTCAGGGAAGCTATACATTGCAACCAGACATGAGCTGGAAGCCTGTAGAGAACAGTAATGATGACGATATTGTTATTAGTGGTCTGATTGATTCATTGTAAACACCTGTAAAAAAACTATAAACTATTGATATACTGCTGTTAATTTCTTAAAACAACAATTCGATTCACACTAACTCTGACGAAAATTCACATGGATCCACTCTGGCTATTATTTGCACTGATTTTTAGTTTTATCGCCAAAATTGTAAAACTTCCACCGTTAGTGGGTTTTCTTGCTGCAGGCTTTGTATTGCACGCCTTTGGAATCGAAGGTGGCGTACTCATCGAAGAGCTGGCTGAGTTAGGTGTCCTGTTATTACTCTTCACCATTGGCCTTAAGTTACGCCTGCCCAATCTGATTGCACCGGAAGTCTGGGGTGGTGCCAGTTTACACATGCTATTAACCGTTATCATTCTCGGCCTAATGCTGGTTACCCCAGCCCTTATGGGCGTTAGCTGGTATATGGACATTACCTGGACCTCAGCCGCCGTGATTGCCTTTGCACTAAGCTTCAGCAGCACCATATTTGCAGTTAAGGTGCTTGAAGACCGCACTGAAATCAAAACCCGACATGGACAGGTAGCCATTGGTATTCTGATAATTCAGGATATTATTGCAGTTCTGTTTCTTACTATGGCGACAGATAAAACCCCGACAATATATGCGTTTGGTTTATTAGCTCTTCCTCTGTTACGCCCTGCTATTGGCTATATGCTGGCACGCAGTGGCCATGGAGAAATCTTGGTACTGTTTGGCCTGTTCGCCGCCATAGCAGGAAGCGAGCTATTCTACTCCGTCGGAATGAAAGGCGATCTTGGCGCACTGGCATTTGGTATACTGCTCAGCAGTCACCACAAGTCCTCCGAACTTGCCCGGGAAATGATCAGCTTTAAAGATATTTTCCTGATTGGTTTCTTCCTGTCGATTGGCATCAATGCGTCTCCACAATGGCTGGATATTATCGTTGCCTTTGCACTCGTTGTGGTTATGGTTCCAATAAAAGCGGTGTTCTTTTACTTTATTCTGGTGCAATTCAAACTGCGTTCTCGAACCTCATTCCTCAGTGCACTGAGCCTTGCTAACTATAGTGAATTTGGCCTGATCGTGGCATCCGTTGGTTTTTCAGCAGGCCTGATAGAACAGCGCTGGCTGGTTATTATTGCGATAGCTCTGGCAATCAGCTTTGTCATTTCTTCCGTTGCTAACCGATTAGCACATGAATTCTATGACAGGATGGATGAGATGCTGGCGAAACATGAGAAGCCCGAACGATTACCGGGTGATGAAATACCCAATCTCGGTGATTCAGAAATTCTAATTCTCGGCATGGGCAGAGTCGGCAGTGGCGCTTATGCCGCAATGCGGAAAAAGTATGGCGATAAGGTGATTGGTATCGATTCGGACATTCACCAGATAGAGCGGCATCAGGCAGCGGGGGATAACATAATTCTCGGCGACGCAGAAGATATCGACTTCTGGGATGGAGTAGACATTGGCAATATTCGACTGATCATGCTCGCAATGCCAAACCATCAGGATGTACTCAACACCGTTAAACGTCTCAAATCAATGAACTATGAAGGCGTTATCTCGGCTATCGCCAAACACGAAGATGACCGGCTAGAGCTAAAAGCCGCCGGTGTTGATGCCGCCTTCAACTTCTATGCCGAGGCTGGCAGCGGCTTTGCTGACCACGTAACCAGAAAACTCAATGCCTGAAGCACTTAACCAACTATTCGCCTTGCTGAGACTCCAGCATGGCGATGGCATTTTCCAGCGCACCTTTTAGCTCCTGGGCCTGTGACAACGTCATCGCATAATAGCGACTGATTTGAGCCTCCTCTAGTGATTGCCCTGGACTGGTAATATAGTGAGGACGAAACACAATTACGCCGTGCTCTACGATTGGCCCCATATCCCAGTTAGCAATAGGGTAGACACTTTCATTTTTTTCATCAGACATAAAACTTTACCATATTAATATTAATGAACTCTTGATTTTACCTGCTCAATCTTATCGAAACCGCTCTCATAAAAGCCTATGGTAAGATACAGAACAATTTAAAAGTAGAAACACAGTATGACATACACCGGCAATATTCAAAAAATGCACACTCAACTTAATGATACCGTTCAATATCATCTACCTGTGGGTAAACAACGCGTAGACATGAACGCACTCATCGGCTCTGAGATCCATTTACATTATAGTGGAACAATAAACTGTATCGCCTGTGACCGCAAAACCAAGAAAAGTTTTAGTCAGGGCTTTTGCTATCCCTGTTTTCAATCACTGGCACAATGTGACACCTGTATTATCAAGCCAGAAAAATGTCATTACGCAGAAGGCACCTGCCGAGAACCTGAGTGGGGAGAAAAGCACTGCATGCAGGATCACTATGTATACCTGGCAAATTCGTCTGGATTAAAAGTTGGTATTACACGAGGCACGCAAATTCCCACTCGCTGGATGGATCAGGGCGCAACACAGGCAATTCCCATTTTTCGTGTAAGGGACCGCCTGACATCTGGGCTGGTGGAAGTTATTTTTAAAGATCATGTTGCCGACAAAACAAGCTGGCAAAAAATGTTGAAAGGCCAGGCGGAAGAACTTGACATGAAAGCACGACGCGATGAGCTATTTGATCTATGCCAGCCTGACATCCATGCGCTACAACTCAATCTCGACGAACAGGCGATTAACATCCTCACTGATGAAGATGTTGTGACTATTAATTACCCGGTGACTCAGTACCCTGAAAAAGTTAAATCATTTAATTTTGATAAAACACCCGAAGTATCCGGTGTTTTACATGGCATAAAGGGACAATACCTGATTTTTGATAACGGCGTTATCAATATGCGTAAATTTTCAGGCTACAACATAACCCTCCAGGTATAACAACTAAAACAACTAAGCATAACAGTCATTCTCTATAAACTCACAATTACTCCAATGATACAAATTTCATATCACGCAGTAAAAGGCACTCGATTTTTAACTTGCAAACAAGCCCAGTGATTAATAACTGTCAAAGCATTCTTCGCCTATGGGTGTCATTCATTCTGATCAGAGATATAGACGGAAAGAAATTAAAAAAAGATAGACAGAATGTTAACTTAATAAAAAAGTAAGTAGTTTATTTTTTTACAACAGGCAGCATGAAATTAAAAAACAGAAATTTGACTTAAGCTCATAGGGAAGCACAATTAAAAACTGCATTCACGCGGTGCAAATAGAGCGAAACAGTAACTACTGTTATCTACAGTATTTTAGCCATGCAACTCATATACTTCTGCCGATTCTCGCTCACCCATTTCATAACCATGGTGATAAGCTTTAAACCATTCCATTACCCCATCATTTTTATACAGATTTTCAGCATCCAGAACGATAGAAGGCAGGTCTTTTTGAAACCCTTGCGCCTTGAAGAAAGCGACTACACCATTCGCATAACCCCGGTTATACCATAGTTGCGCATCGGACGGATTCTCAGCGTAACCTTCCGTTTCACGGTATAGTCGTTCTATTAATTCAGATAAATTATTTTTAACACTCATATTTTTACTCTTAAGCTAGCAGCTCTTCCAGCGACGATCCCTCGGCGGCATCGCCCATTTCAACTACCAGCGTTTCATGTAATGGCAGACTCTCAGACTGTATATGTGGCAACAGTTGCTCGATAATTTCAATTAGCGTCACCACACCACGTTGCGAATTCTGGTCCTGCAGGGATTTAGCCTGATCAATCAAGACTTCTACATAGGCCCTCATAGACTCCAGCCTCTGCTCCACCGGCATTTGCTGAAATTCACTAGTAAAGCTCAGGTGAAGCTCTCGTAGATTCGGCTTCGGATCATGTACACTTACACTAAAGGGGGCTAATGTCTGCATCACTATTCATCTATTCTCCATCATGAAAGGTTATTATAATTCATGAGCCGACTGGCTAATACGGGATAAAGCTGTGGATTTATTCCGTTGCGCCTTATTTACTCAAAGAAAGGTGAAAAAAAGCCGTGAAAATGCTACTTTACGCGCCTGTATCAATATCGACATAATGAGCACCCATGAGTACACACACAGCCCGCAAGATCCTCATTACCAGCGCCCTGCCCTATGCCAATGGCCCCATTCACCTGGGACATCTGGTGGAATATATCCAAACTGATATCTGGGCGCGATTTCAGAAAATGCGCGGCCATGAGTGTTACTACGTCTGTGCTGATGATGCTCATGGTACCCCTATCATGCTACGCGCACGTCAGGACGGCATCACCCCTGAAGAGTTGATTGAGGCCGTCAGCAAGGATCATCAGTCTGATTTCAGCGATTTCCTGATTGACTTCGATCATTATCACAGCACGCATTCGGATGAAAATCGCGAACTGTCCCAGGGTATCTACCGCACACTACGTGATGACGGCCATATCACCACACGCACCATTTCCCAGGCTTATGATCCAGAAGCCAACATGTTCCTACCAGATCGTTTTATCAAGGGCACCTGTCCTAAATGTGGCGCACAGGACCAGTACGGTGATAGCTGTGAAGCCTGTGGAGCAACCTATGACACCACCGACCTGAAAGACCCTTATTCAGTGGTTTCAGGCGCTACACCCATAAAGAAAGACACTGAGCATTACTTCTTCAAGCTGGGCGACTTTGAAGACATGTTGAAACAGTGGACTACAGCTGGACACGTTCAGTCAGAAATCGCCAATAAACTGGGTGAATGGTTTGAATCTGGCCTGAAAGACTGGGACATTTCCCGCGATGCACCTTACTGGGGTTTCGAAATCCCGGACACCACCGACAAATATTTTTATGTCTGGCTGGATGCGCCCATTGGCTATATGGCCAGTTTCAAACGCCTGTGCGCTGATAAAGGACTGGACTTTGATGAATTCTGGAAATCAGGCGATAAAACCGAGCTGTATCACTTCATAGGCAAGGATATTGCCTATTTCCATACACTGTTCTGGCCTGCGGTACTCAGCGGTTCAGGTTATCGCACTCCGAGCAAAGTGTTCTGTCACGGTTTCCTAACCGTAGATGGGTCTAAAATGTCCAAATCGCGAGGCACCTTTATCAAGGCTCGTACCTATCTTGATCATCTGAAACCCGAATACCTGCGTTATTACTATGCTGCGAAGTTATCTTCCGGGGTTGATGATATCGACCTCAACCTTGAAGATTTTCAGCAACGGGTTAATACCGACCTGGTGGGTAAATTCGTCAATATAGCATCACGTGTTGCAGGCTTTATTAAGAAAAATCATGACGGCATGCTGGCCGATACATTACCTCGACCAGAGTTACAACAACAAATGGTTAATGCGGGTGAACAAATCGCACAACACCTTGAAGAACGCAAATACAGCCAGGCCATTCGAGAAATCATGGCTCTGGCCGATCGAGCCAATGAATATATCGCCGAAGAAGAGCCCTGGGCTAAAAACAAGCAAGAAGGTATGGAAGCTGAAGTTCATGGCATCTGTACACAGGGCATCAATATGTTCCGCCTGCTATGTATTTATCTCAAACCAATATTGCCTGAGGTAATTACACAGGCCGAAGCCTTTCTTAATTGCGGAGAGCTATCATGGAGCGATATCGAAAAGCCACTACTGGATCACCCGATTAACAAATTCAAACCACTCATGCAGCGTGTAGAAAAGGAATCGATTGATAAAATTGTTGATGCATCTAAAGAAGATATCAAAGTAACTCAGCAACAAAATGTGAGCGCCAAAGCATCAACTACGAATGAACCAATTGCCGATGAAATTGATTTCGAAGATTTCGCTAAAGTCGATCTGCGTATTGCACGCATTGTAAAAGCGGAACACGTTGAAAAAGCCGACAAGCTTCTACAGCTAACACTGGACATTGGCGATGAAACCCGTAATGTTTTCGCTGGAATCAAAACAGCCTATGCTCCTGAGGATCTGGAAGGAAAGCTAACCGTTATGGTAGCAAACCTGAAACCTCGCAAAATGCGCTTTGGCATGTCAGAAGGTATGGTACTTGCCGCAGGTCCTGGTGGAAAAGACTTATGGATTCTGAATCCTGATGATGGCGCACAACCCGGAATGAAAGTTAAGTAATTATTCGAACCCATCGATACAGTAACGTAGATACATCAATAACATTAGTATCTACGTTACTTACAAATCTTCCAGCTTTATTGCATCTTCACTCTTCTACTGCCTCAAATATAGTAATTTAAATATCATACTCACCCGTTACTGCGAATTATCCTTTTTTCTAATTTCAATATTCAAGTTTAAATATTTTATTAGCGCTGTGAATGATCTTAGGATAAAGTAGAATCTAATAGATCAGCAGCAGATAAACCCACTAACTGAGACATAACTGCAAGTTCATTTGCATACGTTTTTGATAGCAGACAGTTTCAACTAGCCTATTTGTCGATGCGCTCTGCGGTAACTTCGCATCACTCCATAAATTAGAGGATGCAAGTTTGCACACACCTACTTCGACAACACTCGATAAGCCGGCACCTGTTACTTTCCTTAACGCCTTTCTTTACTGGTTAAAACTTGGTTTTATCAGCTTTGGTGGCCCGGCAGGGCAAATCAGTATGATGCACCAGGAACTGGTTGAAAAACGTCGCTGGATTTCTGAAAATCGTTTCCTTCATGCACTCAACTACACCATGGTTTTACCTGGCCCAGAAGCACAACAGTTAGCGACCTATATTGGCTGGTTAATGCATGGTGTATGGGGCGGCATTATGGCCGGTATACTTTTTGTTTTACCCTCACTTTTCATACTCATTGGCCTGACCTGGATATATCTGGCCTTTGGCAACCTCCCCGTTGTCGAAGGTGTTCTCTACGGCATTAAGCCTGCAGTTACCGCTATTGTCGTTTTTGCGGCATACCGTATCGGCTCGCGCGCATTACAGAACAATGTACTTCGTAGTCTGGCCTTACTCGCTTTTCTAGCAATCTTTGCCTTTCACTTACCATTTCCTTTTATAGTACTTGCTGCCGGCATTATCGGTATTACCGGTTCATATATTGCACCAGACTATTTCAAATCAGGGCACCACCACGCATCAAACAACAGCACATCATTACCGGCAATTATTGATGATGACACTCCCGCTCCACACTATGCGAAATTTACCTGGCGTCGACTCATTCTGTTTTCACTAATTGGTATTTCTCTATGGATGATATTAATGGTAGTACTTACCCAGCAATATGGCTGGCAAGGCACACTTACCCAGATGGGCTGGTTTTTTACAAAGGCGGCACTGGTAACTTTTGGCGGTGCCTATGCAGTTCTTCCCTATGTCTATCAGGGCGGGGTTGAGCACTATGTCTGGTTAAGTGGTTCACAAATGATAGACGGGCTTGCTCTTGGAGAAACCACACCAGGCCCACTGATTATGGTTGTCGCCTTTGTAGGCTATGTTGGTGCCTGGGGCAACGAAATATTTGGTCCGGAACTGCTACCCCTGGCAGGTGCTGCGGGTGCTACAATTGCCACTATTTTTACTTTTTTACCTTCATTTCTATTTATTTTAATAGGTGGCCCTGCAGTAGAAGCAACCAGAAACGACATTAAGTTTACTGCACCATTAACCGGCATTACCGCTGCAGTGGTTGGTGTTATCCTCAGCTTAGCCCTGTTTTTCGCTTACCATGTCCTCTGGCCTGATGGCTTTGAAGGCAACTTCGAATGGTTCTCATTAATTATCGGTATTGCTGCTTTTATCGCATTATTCAGGTTTAAAACAGGCATTGTTAGTCTGATTTTTACATGTGCTTTATGCGGTCTTGCCTATTCTTTGCTTGGAGGAATTTAATGCCTTAGCTATAAAGCCAAAAATTATAAATATGAAAATATTTTAGTTAAAAATTAGTTAATTAACTCCGCCAGTAATTATTTCTTATTCGATTTATTTTCGTGTCTAAACGGACTCTGCGCTATATATATCGACTGATTGCATAAGCTTAAACTTCAGTCCCGACTATGTTTCATTGCATGCCACATCGTTCTAACATCAACTTGCTCATGTTTTAATATCAAGCTAATTAAAATTTCTTCTATCGCTGCATAGGCACACATAAATGCCGACACCTGAAATGGCCAACTAGCAATCTCTGAAAATAATAATATATATGAGATAATCGTTAAGCCCACCGCCAGCTTTACGCTCCATGTATGATAACTGGTAATAGTCTTAAACTTTATCAGGCCTATTATCACTGGCACGGTAAAACTCATTACAATAACCACAAAACTGATTACTTCCCGAAAAACTATTTGCGGCCATAGCAGTAATGCTGCAACCGCCATGACAAAATAAACCGCAAAGTCTCCCCAGCTATCTAAATGCGACCCCATTTCTGTAATCTGGTTTAATGTTCTTGCCAGGAAACCATCAAGCACATCCGTAAATACCGTAAACATCAACAACCAGATAAACCACTCAGGTTGCTGTAAAATTGCTAACACCAGAAGCACTGGCGCCATCAGAAGCCGGATTAAACTAACCAGATTGGGTAAATTATAGATATCCTGTGCTGTCATTTTCTCAGTAAGGTCTTCGCCTGACTCCAACTTTATATAACAGTTTTGATAATATTAATTCCAGAACAACAAAGCATGCAACAACTATAACAATATCGAAAGAATTCAATGAAAATATTTCCGCCATTAACAATGATGGAAACAATGATTCTGGCACCTGATCTAAAAGCGGCGCCATACTACTGGAGGGCATAGATAGTCTCCGCTTAATAAAGCTCGACACCAGATCACCAGACATTGCAGCAACAGATATGAGCAAACCATTCATAGCTCCTAGATCTAAAATTATCGCTACTGTCACAGTAAAAAAAACAGACGAGACTATTCCACGCCAGGTTTTTGATTTTCCTAATAGCCGTCTGTTATTTAGACTTGCTCCCATATCCACTGGAAAAGAAAATCTATTAGACAAACAGTAACTAACGATTACTGGTGAGCCATTTGCAACAAGAATTAAGATTAATAATTCAAACAATTTCAATATCCGGCACTTAAGTTTAAATACTGATTAAAAGCCTATATCAAGATTATAGTTAAGCCAGATAAATAACAATATAATGCTACTCAGCTACAAGACACAGATCAAATAGATAACGTTTAGAGTCAACTGATATTAAAAAGAGAAATTAAGACTAACAATCATCCATGGTGCGGGGAACCGGCCCGGCTCCCGGCCGGGCGTTAAACGCGCTGCGTTTGTACATAAGTACAAACGGTCGCGCTTGAAAATACTATTTCTTTTTAGATTATTACTCTGTCAGAGAAATTAAGACAAGCTACCATCCATGGTGCCGGGAACCGGCCCGGCTCCCGGCCGGGCGTTAAACGCGCTGCGTTTGTACATAAGTACAAACGGTCGCGTTTAACCCTTTTTCATCTGGTCGAAGAACTCGTCGTTGGTTTTG
>JBFHVQ010000015.1:0-47191 GCA_041589455.1 Gammaproteobacteria bacterium
ACATTCACTACAGTGTCTGTAATCGTCCACACGCCGGTGCCGGCGTTATAGGTCGCGCCATCGTTGGCACTTAATCCGCCGGTTGCGGTGTTGATCAGGGTTAAGGTGGCGGTGATAATGTCACCGGTATTGGTATCACTGACAACGATATCCGTAATGGGAACGGTAACATCACCCTCATTATAAGCAGAGGTTGAGTTCAGGTTGCTGGCCGTTGGCGGATTGTTACCGCCACCACCGGTACTGTCCACCAGGCTCAGTGCGTTAATTTCCTGACCAATGGCATTCAGATTGACATCGCTGCCATCAAAAAATAGCGTGGCATCGCCCACGGTGGTATCTGCCCCATCGAGTTCTGATTGTGTAATGTTCAGGGAGAAAACATCGTACTTTGTCACCGGCTCCAGATTATCACCGACGCTCGCATCTTTCGCTGACGCCGCCAGAATAGTGCCCGCATTTAATGTTGTACCGCCAATGGTGGTGTTGGTTTCAATTAAATCAATGCCGAGAATTTCATCTGCAATGCCAATATCTGCACCATCGATGAGTACCTTGGTGGTACCAATGGTGGTGCCTGCACCCACTTCAACATCGGTAAATACATGAATGTCATTGCCCAGGAGAATACCATCGGTTTTTTGTGTAAAGAGAAAACTGCCTGCGCTTAATGTTGTGGAGCCAACCACGGTCTCCGACTCGACCAGTGTTATCCCCGCGACTTTTTTACCGCCGGAAGTAAGGTCATCCAGCAACATAAAAAAGTTGCCGACACTGTAATCACCCGGAGTATCAGGGCGAAATACAAACACGTCACTTTTATCCACCGTAATAGAGTTATTACTGATCAATGTCTCGGTGGCATCCGGTGATGGCGAGACTGAGAGGATTAAATCACCCGCCAGTAGATCAAAGGTTGAGGTTGTTCCCACGGTCAGGTTCTGCGTCACATAGTGCATGGCCGATACATACACATCATCATCACCACCACTACCGCTGGGATCAAACAGATCCAGGTTAATCACTGAGGAGAATGTGCCATCGGTGGTATCTACCGGTGTGCCAGCGGTATCAAAGGTTAAGTTAGGATCTCCAAATTCAATGACTTCACCCGCTGTCCAGGAGGCCAGGCCGGGTGTGGTACTACCACTCACATCCAACGCTGTCGCAAGCAATAAACCGTCGTGAACAAGGGTAAAATTCCACTTTATCTGGGCCTCCTGCGAAATCGCCACCTGTGTTTCGACTTCACCGGTACTGTATTCAAGATCCCAGTCGCCACCGGAAGCTGCTACACCAGTCAGGTCGTCACTGGCAGCAACATCCGCCCCGGTGAGTGCTGCCAGCTGGGTGATCAGCTCCAGGCCGTCTGCACCTGCAGCCAGGTTACAGCCATAAATCAGGATATCGGCCTGCTCGGTGAGGACACCTGACCAGTTGGCCAGTTGTTCACTGTAAGCCGCTAATGAATCCACCGCCAGCCAGCTGTCACCCAGCTGTATACCCGAACTATTACCATGGCTGACCAGGTGAATGGCATCGATCGACCTTTGCTGTGCGAGGCTCTCGTTAATTTGTGCGATACCATCGGTGTCGGATGCCAGCACCAGCACATGGTACTGAGTCGTTGCATCCTGGCGTATGCCTTCTATCAGTTGCTGGTAGTCAGGCGTGCTGGCATCAACAAAAATGACTTCCTGACGTAGTTCTTCGCCTCCAGAGTCATTGGCAAGTAAACCCTCAAGCGCATCCAGGGAGATGCCATCGAGTGAGAAGCCATCAGGATCACTGGAAAGGGGGCTATCGAGCCAGCTGACACTCTGCTCAAGATTCAGAGTGGTTTCATTATCATCAAAGGGGTCAACGGGCAGAACACCTCCGAGTGCATCTGCAGAGAGTAAGATTTTCGATTCCATCCGCTCAAACACCAGACTGGATTGCTGAGCCACCTTCCTGACATTGTTCTGTGATGATTTATTGGAGGACTTCGACATAGAAATGGTGCTTCTTAGTTGCTTACGAACAGCAATGATTCGAATGCCGAAGCTGTTTCGATTCTTTTACCTTTATTAGTTTAAGTATGGCTTATAAACAGGTTATTTTCGAATGAATCTCCAGTTTTTCGAAGGAATCATGTTCAATAGACGACCATTGTCTTAAATAGGCACTTTAATGCAACACGTTTAATAAGGCGTTTAATACCGTTCACGAATAAAAGCACCAAAACCTAAACTCTCAAGTCTTTGTATATGTTTCTCTGCTCTCTCAGGCGTACTGAAATAACCCAGCATAATCATGCCTTTATAGTGACCATAGTCGACTTTCTGAAGATCATGAATACCTGATTTCCGCAACTTTGTTAAAAGCTCTCGGGTTAGGTTTTCGGATTCTCCTTGCGGCATCAATACCAGGTATCCCAGAGGGCTCTGAGTGCTTACATCGGCCACTTCTAGCGAGTTTTCTGTGCCAGAAGACTCCTTCAGATCTAAGGCGAGAGCACCAATAGGTTCTTCCATATTCTGCGGGCCATGAGGGGCATCCTCGGGTGATCTGTTATCCAGAACAAACTCATCGCTTGCCTTTTCCTGAATCGCTTTTTTCTCTTTGAGAGCGGCTCGATACTGGGCCGCCTGCTGTTCAATTTGCTCATCACTCTGATTAAAAAACTTGACCAGACATTTCAAACCTACGGGAATACTATTATCAGGGTTACTAATAGCCAATCTCACACCAAAGGTGTTACTCGCGGTATCGCCCATTCGATCTACAATGATCACCTGCCCTGTGAACTTTCTATCCGTCAATATTTCAGGAATCACCTCAGCCTGCATACCCACCTTAACCTGACCAAAGCTTTCCATGGGTACAATGGCTTCGACCACCAGCGGATCAAGCTGCGCCAGACGTAAAATGGGTTGATCTTCTACGTATTCACCAGAGTTCTTGAACGTATCCAGCACGTACCCCGTAAAGGGCGCACGTATAAACTTCTGCTCTAACTGGGCCTGCGCCCGTTGTAATTCCAACCGTCTCACCTCAGCCAGTTCACGTGCTTGCTGGAGATTCCAGCGAGACACATTGGCTTCTCTCTCAGCTTCATCAGCGATGTCATCTGAGATGGCCCTTTTTCTGTGCAGTGATTCAACTCGGTTCTGACGCTTAGAGTCAAAACTCATGTTAATTTCACCTAACTGAATCTCCGACTGAATGCTCGCTCTATAAGTGGCTAGTTCAACATTTGCTCGTTCAACTTTAGCATCTAGCTGAGCCATTACCTGTCCAGCGACCACTTGCTGGCTCCGCTCTACCAGTAATTGATCAATTACCCCACGTACGGGACTAGCAAGATCAATGACCTGACTGGGATTAATCACGCAATCCACTGCAGGAATCGCGCTGTATTCTCTGGTGACATCACTCCCATAGAGTTGACTAGACATAGCCAGACTAAAGGTCATTAACAATAGTTTTTGAAGGTAACCAGGATTACTCATAAGACAATCAATTAACATATAGAAATTAAGAGTATAATCAGAAACTTAAGAGAAGTTTAGTCTATTTTTGATTTTATAATTCACTTTCTATATCAACAGCAACCGTTTAATAGATATTTTCCTGCAACAACAGACGAGATAAATACTCCACAATACGTCGACCAAGGGACGTGTCTGCATGATTAAAGCGCACATGAACCCGTTGACCAACCAACATATTGGGTACACCGGGGAGTAAGATTTCTAGCGCATAGATGCCGGACAGAGTGCGTAGGCCTTCGTCATCACGTACATCAATAGCAACCTCACCGCCCCCAGCCGAACCCAGAAATCGACTAGGCAGGCGCTCGCTAACCTGAGGCTGTTCACCAACCAACTGAGCCTCGTACACCTCACCAGGATGGCTTTTTATCCTGACCTGAATATTCTTTGTGTCACGCCTGACACGCTCGATGTTAGCTTGAGTTACCACGACGCGTGCAGTCATGTACTTAAAATCTGAAACGTAACCAAGAATATCTCCACGCCTGATATAGCGACCAGGTAGATCCTCGGCTCGGCTCCAGGCAACCACACCTTCTCGTGGGCTTTTTAACTGCAGACTTTCTAGTTGATTTTGTACGTCTTGAACCTCAGTCTCGATAGCGGTTATACGCGCTCTAAAAATTTCTGCCTGATTTCTGTCGTCCAGCAGTGTTTGCTTTTGACGTGCTCGTGTTTCGTCTAATTTGGCGAGCAGTTCATCACGACGTGTATCAAGCTCGATATTTTCTAGTCGTAACAAAGGCACATCGGCCTTAACTTGAGCGCCATCTATCACGCTTACATCAAGCACGATACCATCTGTGCCTGATCGTATTAATGCATCTTCTGGCATATTCACTATACCCTCTGCATAACTACTGTGCGTCACTGGTACTAACATTACGAGAGCGAGCATACTGAGTGATAATGCCAAAAGCAGCCCCATTCGAGCTAATCGCTGATTTTGATAACACAGCTGACTTACTTGAAACAGATGCCTGAGAAGAGGATATAAAAGCTGATACACAATCGCCCAGACAGCCAACATTATCCCAACAATAAAAAACTGACCAGATACCCAGAAAGCAATAAATAAAGTAATAAAAATCCGGTAAATACCCGATGCAATTCCATAACTCCATAACCAGCCAGCCTCACCTGTTGCTGTCACAGGTGTCTGGACTTGAGGAAACGCCAACAGGTAGCGCTTAATGAGATACCCAAGATACTGATTAGCACGTGTCGCCAAGTTTGGAACTTCAATCAGCTCGCTAAAAACATAATAACCATCAAATTTCAATAACGGGTTTGCGTTAAACAATAGGGTTAGAATACCCGCGATGATCATGGTATCAAAAGCAAGGTCACGCATTAAGCCGACTTCAGAATTCAACCAGATTAACATTGCCAATGCGGCAAGAAAGGTTTCAACCATTATGCCCGCAGCACTGACCAAGATGCGTCGATGTTTTTGACTAATGCGATGAGCAGCAGAGCTATCGACATAAGGCACTGGAAAAAAAACCAGAAACATAATTCCCATCTCATGAACTGCCCCACCCCACAAGCGCGTTGCAAACCCATGACCTAACTCATGCAAAGCCTTGATCACAGGGTAAATAAGCCAGAACCAGAAAAGGTTTGTTGGGTCACTAAACCGTGCTTGCCCATGCTCTACAAGCTCGGGCCAGTGCAAGCCTGTCAACACTAGCGCTGACAACACCGCAAGCAACCAGAGAAAAAAAACTGGAAGACTGAACAATGGCCCTATATAAGGTAGTAATTTTTTAAATAATCCGTCAGGGTCAAACAGCGAAAGCTTTATGGCAAATGGCCGCTTCCATGCACCATTGTGAAATATGGAAAACAGACTCGATCTGGGCACATTTTCTTCATCCATCTCTGAGCTTAATAACAATCTGGCAGCATGTAAATTCGCAATTAGCAATACCACATCCTGCTTAGAAAGATGCCCCGAATTAGTCTGTTGCGCTTCTTTTAAGGCTAACTCAACGCTGTGGACGCCATCAAGTCGTTTCAAAAACGGCATTGCATTCAGCTGACAACGAAAATAATTTTCATCTTTCTGGTCTGCTATGATTATCCAGTCCTGTCCTCTGTAACAATGTTGATAAAAGTGCACTGAGTCCGACAATACCAGTTTGGCACTCGCAATGTTTTCCCAGGACTGTTCAAAGTCGGACAAATCCGTTTCAGCTGTTGGCTTTAAATCCACCATGACCACAACCAGAAACGAATTGCATAGTAAAGCTCATGAAAGTAAATCCAGGCATAACTACGCTCTGCAACAGCAATTTTGGCCACACCCTGCATACCGGGCCTAAGCGCATCATGTGGTTGATCAAACAAAGCTTCTACACGATATGCAATGCCGCCTGCCTTATCTTCAAAAACGGGCGACACCTTTTTCACAATAAATTCGAGATCTATTGCAGGTAACGCTTTCAAATTAAGCACACCACGCATATTAATTTTTACATCTGATATCTGCTTTTCATCAACCAGCATTACCAGCCTGTACTCATCCAGTGGTGCAATTTCAAATAGCACATCACCCGCTTTAACCGGGGCACCCAAAGAACGACTTAAATCACCCGATATAATGACACCGTCAATTGGTGCAGCCAAGCTGGATCGCTGGATTTTCTTTTGCGTCAGATTGAGCTTCGCTTCAACCTGACGCATCTGTGACTTGAATATAGCCACCTGTGCCATATCTCGTTGCGCCAGCGCCTGACGATATTGACGACTAAATTCGTTTTTCTGCGCCAAGTAGCGTTGTTGTTCTATTAATAGATCACGCTTATCAAGCTCTGCCACAACCTCTCCTGTCGAGACATTTTCACCTGCTCGTGTATAGGCATTGTGAATAAAGCTATCGAATGGCGCAACAATAACCCGCTGAATACGACCTTCGAGACTGGCGGGAGCGGTCACATTATAAGTACCATTCAGCAGTGATAGCAAAATCATCAGTACGAAAACAAAAAATAAACTTTTATATGACTTTAGATTAAAATTAGAAAATCTATCCCGCAGGCTTTTATTTACATCGCTTCGATCAATAGCATGAGTCTTAGTTTTATGCTGCTGAATCAATAGTTGCAGCCACTTTTCTCCCCACTGCAACATTTTAATAACAATTGCACGCTGCGATGGCTTCACATCCAGTAAAATTGATAGCGACCCTGAAAAGTTATCAATATTGCTAAAATAATAAGCGATAATAGTTTCAGCAGAAGAATCTTCTCTTACTTCAGATGTAGATAATTTATCAACAAGCTTCATATGCTTAATCGATTCATTGGCTTCCTCAACGATACGCTTGTCAATCAGGCCATCTTCAGGCCACTGAATCGAATCGCAGGATAAATCTTTATCATATGAAGAGATAACAAATACTGCCTGCTTGATACCTGGAATCATCTGGCATATTAATTTAAGCCATGAATGAAACGGTTCCATGTCAGACATTATTCAAAATATCTCTTGATTTACTGTTTTTTTTATTGAGACCAGGAAAATTATAAAAATCAATTAACATCACTTTTCTACTTTATAGCTCAATGGACTCGTATTAATAGCACTTTTATCCATACATTCTAGATTAGTTCATAACTAGACAAACATTAAGAAACATCACTACATTATATAAATATCTTTTAATAAGGAAAACACATCATTAATCTAATGCATACATCTGATCTAGTATCTACTTACATTTTTGTCAAAATATATACAACACGCAATATAACACTTTAGTGACACATCATGAACCGATTATTATATACACTATCTGGCATATCATGATTGATTAAAGTAATGTTTTATTTAGCGCCTCATAGCGCCACTAGACATTCTGTACAATACAGACATCTCAGCATATCTGTATGAAAATCTCTACCTTGTAACTAATCTCAATATGCGAACACTAGTTTATGGACATACCTACAGTATAAATTGAATGATTAGAATGTAATCCAACATAACCAGGTTCATATAAATACATAAACACTAGCAATCAAGATAATGACATAAGCCCACTACTGTCGCAGGCCCATGCCAGTATTAACTACTTAATTATGATGATCCTGAAAGAATGGTGGCACAACTCTGTCACCGTTTAACTCAGCTTCTGATTGAGCATCTGGATCAATACAAGGATGAGAATTAGCAAACACACCATTAGGATTAAGATTATATAACCAGGCATGTAGCATCCAGAAATTACCCCAGAGATTCACAAAGGGGCCACCTGGCACACCGGTGCTAATAAGGCTCACATCAATCTTTGCCAGATTGGGCAATGATTGACAATATTCATAAGTAGTATGTTGATAATTATTCCATTGGGGCCCCTCACCTTCATCCGTCATCGTTATGCAAAGCCCGGCATGAGCATGCCAGGTGTCTTCTGTTGTATCAGGGAAAAAATCGGGTGGATACGTGGCGAATGCCTGAACAGGTTGAGAAACCCATTCACTTTCAGGGTTTTGACCGAATGGATCAATTGCCCAGTCCAGTGAACTATATCCGCCAGGTGATGAGGCATCAAAAAACAAAGGTACAGCCCCCTGCCCCCAGAAAAGCGCGGAAATTTCTGTCCCTTTAAAGGCCAGATTCAAGCCCTCTGCAATCGCTGAATCAGCTTCGCGTAAGCCACCAATTGATTGAAAACCAGCATTATTCGTCCAGTGCTGACCATGAAACGCCAATGCACTACCGACAGGTTGATAGCCCATTGCTGCTACTTGCTCAACGCTATCGATAGTTTGAAAATGTTTGAAACGCTGATACATTTGGGCTAACTCCTGATCTGTCTGTGAGCTAACAGCACCCATATCATTTGACGCTAAAGTCACATCAAGATTATCCAGAACACCATCAGCGTTTCTATCATATAATGCATAATATCCACCTTTACCGATTTCTCTTGCTAACAATGCAATATCTCTTCCTGAGACTTCACCATCACCATTAAAATCCGCGACTGATATTAATACTTGCCCTACATCACCACAAACGGCATCATCAGCGATTACATTGAATGACAAGGCTGCCATTAATAAAATAGAACTGGTTACCACTAATTGTTGAATTTTCATTATATATCCTTTTACTGATTCATTATTATGTCAACTTCATGGTTAATACTGACTCCAGTATTTCCAGAGCCCGGTTAAGGTTAAATAATGAAAAAAGCACTGTAAATTACCCATTAGTCGCAAATACAGGTAGAATTCCTCATACTTATGGATGATAAAAGGATCACAATGAAAGTATTACTTGCTGATGATCACGATCTTATTCGTCAGGGGATCAAGCTTGTTCTCAATAAATATAATAAATACGCAAAAATATTAGAATCAACTAATTTCACTAATACACTAACAACCGTAAAAAATAACCTAGATCTTGATCTCATTATTCTTGATCTTTTCATGCCTGGATCATCCAGTACACAAACAATCAAAATACTCCGACATGAAGCACCTAGTATACCGATTATAATGCTCTCTTCATCCGAAGATATTGAGCATATAAAAAGCGCATTGGAATTTGGTGCAAATGGATATATTCCAAAATCTTCACCAAATGAAATATTCTACAGCGCTATAGAACTAGTTATGTCAGGGGGAATTTATATACCACAACAGGCACTGAACCCAGATAGAGATCACGACTCAACAATTGAATCAGCATTGACTGAGCGCCAAACCGAGGCACTTCAACTATTAGCTAAAGGAAAAAGCAATAAGGAAATTGCACGCATGATGAATATAACTGAACATACAGTGAAATCACATATCACAATAATTCTTAATCATTTGAATGCAAAAAATAGAACACAGGCTGTTTTACATGCACAGCAAGCGGGCATGATATCCTCACTTCAAAAACCTTAATAAGGTACGTAACTTAGCAGGGTTAACAGGCTTCTGTAATACGGGAATGTTTCTTTCTAGTAAATCATTATTATTTATTTCTGTTATATCATCAGCAATAATAGCAACACCTACCTTATCGCCATAAAGTTTCCGTACTTTATCTATAGCTTCAAAGCCAGTTAAGCCATGATTCAAATTATAATCTGAAATTATGATATCTGGAATCCAGTCACTATTTCTCTTTTCTAGGACATCCTCCACTTTATAACCAACAGTCACATTACAATCCCAGGATAATAAAATACTAGCTATTGCGCTCTGATTAGAACCCTCATTATCAATGACAATTATATTTGAATATTTTAGATCATTATCAATCAACCCATCTAAATACTCTACACCTTTAATACTAGTATCGTCTGAAACAGGAACTTCAATTGAAAAAACACTACCTTTATTGTGGCAAGACGACAAAGAAATATGATGGCCTAACAATTCACATTGCTCTTTAACTACTGACAAACCTAAACCTACACCAATACTCTTCTGTTTGTTACTATTTCTAACCTGATAATATTCATCGAAAATATATTTTTGTTCATCTTTACCAATACCAACACCATTATCTAAAATCTGGATAATTAAACTATTCTCTTTTTTTCTGCACCCAATAAGTACCTTTCCTTGTGCATTGTATTTAATTGCATTGTCCAGCAAATTACGAATTATCCGTCCTAACATCACTTTATCTGAACGCACAACAACATTAGATTTAACAACCCTTAATTCAACCCCGTGTTTTATTGCTTTTATATTATATTCATTCTCAATTCGACTCATTAAGTCATACAAGGTGAAGGACTGTACATCAGGTTTGACAGAACCAGACTCAAGCCTCGATAGCTCAAGCAGGGTATTAAATAGTTCAGAAATTGATTCTAATGATATTTCTAGTTTATTGATTAAATCTGAGAAAATATGATGCTTATTATATTGATCTTTCAACTCTCCAAGAAACAAACTGTGCGCATGAATTGGCTGCCTTAAGTCATGACTGATTGCAGCTAAAAATTTTGATTTACCAATATTAGCCTGATCAGCTATTTCTTTCATGGTATTCAAATTAAAGGCAAGCTGTTGATTTATAAATTGAAACCTAAGTGAATCGATCATTGATTTATGCAAGCTTTTGTGTAAAAAAAACAACATCACTGTGTATCCTATACAGCCTATCGCTAAATAATAATGTATATCCGTTCCCTGAACAAAAAAAACAATAATCATTGGTAATGACATTGCTAAAACTGTATAAAAAATTGGGCTATATATTATAGTTGAAGACATGATTGCCGAAATACCGACTATCACTGCAACAGCAAGCAATAACTGTGCACTAAAAGACTCAGGTACAAACAGAAAGAAACTAACTGATCCCCAACAAGAAACTGCGATCCAACTTATACTGGTATAAAGAGTTGCTAATCGGTGTACATTTTTTTTTGAAACACCATTATTCCTGACATATAACCATGGCCATATAAACAAGCCATATGAAAAACAAATCAACATCAACCAACTTACTATATAAGATATAGGAACATGGTTATTTAGCATTGCAGCTGTCACAAATGCTCCAAAAATCGGACCTATTATTGTGATGGGAACTTGCTTATATACCTGCCTGATTTGTTCTATAAAAATATTATTATTAATTATTCCATGATCAACATCATTTAAGTAATTATCGTCTAACATATCCTTATTCAAACCTTATTACAGTTAATGCTAATTAATAGATTATTATTTAAACACAGTAACAATACCATAAGATCACGATCAGCCTTGAATTCTTTTATTTTGACTGTTTTTCTTCAGGTTACTCCTTACAGGCCATACGTCTAAATTATGATCTAAAATACTAAATATATATCTACTCGATCAAGATATGATGAGGACGCAACTAATACGGAGACAGAAATGACTAATATAGAAACCCTTCTCGGTAGTGAGTCAAAGTCTTTGCTCACTCACACATGCACAGGTATACCTAGAGATACCATCCATACACCGGGTAGTGATTACATTGAAAGAGTCGTCGCACACAAAAACCGAAAACCCTCTGTATTACGCAATCTAAATGCTTTGTATAACCATGGTCGCCTGGCGGGCACGGGTTATCTATCATTACTACCTGTTGATCAGGGTGTTGAACATGCAGCTGGTGCATCATTTGCACCAAACCCTGATTTTTTTGACCCAGAGAATATTATTAAGTTAGCCATTGAAGGCGGCTGTAATGGCGTTGCTTCAACCTTAGGTGTACTGAACTCAATTGCTCGTGACTATGCACACAAAATCCCCTTTATCGTTAAAATTAATCATAATGAGCTACTCACCTATCCCAATATCTACGACCAGACACTTTTTGCAAGCGTCAACCAGGCTTTTGATATGGGTGCTGCAGCAGTCGGCGCTACGGTGTATTTTGGCTCTACTGAATCTCGTCGACAGATACAGGAAATATCTGAAGCTTTCGAACACGCACATGACTTGGGCATGGTCACTGTACTCTGGGCCTATCTGCGCAATAGTGCCTTTAAAAAAGATGGTGTAGATTATCATGTTGCCGCCGACCTGACTGGTCAGGCCAACCACCTGGCAGCCACCATTGATGCCGATATTATTAAGCAAAAGCAGGCGCAAAATAACCATGGCTATACAATGATTAAGTTCGGTAAAACCCATGATGGAGTCTATAGTAAACTCAGCTCAGAACACCCGATTGATCTTGTACGTTATCAGGTTGCTAACTGTTTTATGGGACGCGTCGGTATGATTAATTCTGGCGGTGCTTCTGGCGACGATGATTTACATCAGGCGGTTCGCACAGCCGTCATCAATAAACGTGCTGGTGGCATGGGGCTGATTTCTGGGCGCAAAGCTTTCCAGAAACCTATGACAGATGGCATCAAATTACTGAATCATATTCAAGATGTTTATTTATCCAGTGATATCAGTATTGCTTAGCAATTGAATTGAGAATGGCGTGAAATATTCTCACTGCCCTACTATTCAGATTTAGTTGCTAATAAAGCTGTGCCAATTGCAAACATTAATGCAATAAAGGTTAGACCGTATACAATCATTGCTCCTGTGGGTAAATCCAGAACGGTAGCAAATAGCAAACCGGTTAAGTACCCAGTTACACCGATCAGGTATCCATAAAATAACTTATGACTTTTTATTTTTCGGATAGCCAAAGCGGGGATAATCAGGCTGGCAAACACCAGGTAAACACCAACGAGTTGAACCGATGCCGTTATGGTGAGGGCAAATAGCAGATAAAAGTGTAATGATGACGCTTTTCTGGCATAACCAAACCACAACAAAAGAATCACTCCGTAGAGAATGGCAACAGGGATTAGCTGCTCATAAGTCACCCATAAAATCTGACCGATGAGTAATTCTTTTAACTGTTCACCACCCTGTGGGTTTGTTGCCAGTAATAAAATGCTGCCACTGGATGCCAGTACAAATAGCGAACCAATAATCGCCTCCTGAATTTCTGGCCATATTTTTTCGGTGGTATACAAGCCCAGTACTCCCAACACCGCTGCAGCTATTGCAATAAGCTGCATCTCCAAACCGTTAGGTGAAAATTCAAAACTATAGGCAATGATAATCCCCAGTCCCGCTACCTGTGCCACTGCCAGATCGAGAAAGATAATTCCTCGCTGCAACACACGGTAGCCGAGTGGCACATGGGTTGCAGTTATTAACAGACCCGCCAGTAAGGCTGGGCCAATGATTGTGAAATCAAGTGCCTGCCAGCTCATTGCAACGCCTTTAACAGTTTGTCGATAGTGACATCAAACAGGCCAAACAAATCATCCGCTGCCTCACCACCTCCCACTGTGTATGGCAGCTCTACAATCGGCGTAGCGGTTAAACCCGACAATCGTTTTGCCGCACGTGGATTCTGGTATATCGTGTGCACAATCATCGACACAGGCTGTTTGTCGAGCATCTGTTTCAGAGATACCAGATGCCCGGCACTGGCTGGCAGGCCGGGTTTAGGTTCTAGTGCGCCAGCAATCTCGATACCCAGCCAGTCAAACAAATAGACCCAGTCTCGATGATGCACAATGGCGCGATGCCCCTTAAGTGACCCGGCTCTGCTTTTCCATACTTGCATAGCGCTTTGCCAGCGTTGTTCAAAATCCTGCAAGCGGCTTTTATAAAACGCTTCACCATCTGAGTCTAATTCAATGAGTCGAGTCGTCAGGGCTTTGGCAATCGTATGAATCCGGCGCGGATCAAGATGTACATGAGGGTTACCTGAAGCATGAACATCGCCTTGAGAACGATCCAGCACCTCAGGGATATCTAGCCGTTCGACCATGGCCGCTGCTTCAAAGTAACCCTGCCTGCCAGGTAATACATCAGCATTTGCTGCCTGGCGTAACAACACCGGTAACCAGCCGATTTCCAGTTCAGCACCACTACATATCACCAGATTGGCACGACGAACTTTTGCAATCAGACTGGGGCGAGCCTCGATATGATGCGGATCCTGATAAGCCGTGGTCGCAGAATAAGTTACGGCTCTATCAGCAGCCAGCTCATTAACCAGTGATGCCCACTCCGGCTCACAGGCGAAAACATTTAATGCCGCCTGTACCGGTGTATAAAAAAACAGCAGGCTAATCAATAGTATATAATGATTAACAGGTTTCATTTTCAGCTCTCCCTAGAACTGGTGAGCACCATGAGCACCCAGGGTCACGATATACTGAATAAAGAAGCTGTTATCACTGTCTTCGTAACTGTCATCCTGCGAAAACTGAAAACGGATGCGGCTGTACTCACTGCGCGAATAATCAATCATCAGGGTTGATCTCTCCGGAGTATGCCCTTCATCATCCAGACCGGCCTCTTCCAGAACCGCTGCATCGGCACCGGTATTATCGGCATTTAACCGATCATAACGATAACCCACTCGCCAGCGAGGCATAAACTGATAGACGCCCTGTAGATACCAGCCAGTCTGTTCACCCTGATAACTTGTCGTTTCGAGTGGGGCACTACCTAGCAGCTCGATAGTGCCATCATCATCACGCTGAAAGTATTCCAGTTGCAGTTTAAAGTTGGTCTCATGCTTATTACCCTGGGGCGCCCACTTCCATATAAAATCAACTGCACTTACCGAGCTATCACCACTAAACGAAGGTATTTCTGTTGCCGCTTCATGCGCATGTCCCGCCGATGTTCTACCATCGATGTCTGCACTCCAGTGAGACAAACCAAACTGCCAGGCATGACTCACGCCGAGATCACCACCCCATTTGGCAAACACGGTGCTGGCACCCTTGCCATCATTCGAAGCACCGCCTGCAGGAAAACGCTCACCCCGAGTGAATTCGAAGCCTAGCCTGAAGTAGACATCAGTGGGTGCGACCCAGCTTAGCTGAACCCCATCATCAATCAACTGGTTACCAAATAGCCCCATATAAACTAGTGGCGCATCCATAAAATCCCAGGCATGACCGTGCTGGTTGTTCATATAGCCAATATCGGAATAAAAGCGGCCTGCACGAATCGTTAAACCATATCCCAGGCCCTGTGATTCAATGAATGCCTCTTCTAGCTCAACCTCGGTTTCACCTTCATGCTCAGCGATTGCGGTGGTCATTTTGGCGAAAAAGAGGTCATCAATATTAGCGCTCATCACTAACTCGTTATGGCCCAGATGAAAGCCTTTTTCACCACGTGATGCCTCGCCCCCAAGCATAAAGCCGGGTAATTCGTAATCACTATCATTAGAATAGTCGCCATAGCGCCCATCGAGTATTAAGCTAATATCCGGATTAAATTCGCCCTGAGCGGCAACTGCATACTGGCCAGCGCTGGCAAATGCCAGCGCTGCCGTTAGCAATCTAACTGATTTTTTCATTCTATTTACCTAATCAAATACATTACATACGATTACCCTGTTAATACAGCGTAATCAACAATATAAAGAATATACCTAGGCTAAATAAGGAGGTGCGCGAATCGAAAAGAAACTTGAAGATAATAGTGAAATAAACTGTGGGATAGACTGCTCAAATGACCGATAACGATTCGTCATCAGCGAATTTTGAGCAGTATCGGTACCAAGCTGATCAAGCGATTTTAACTGCAAACAATAGTCACATGCTTCACCTGAATGGTGATCATGATATAGATGCTCCAGGCTGCCCCATTGACCGAGCAGTAGAAACAGGCTGATTGACAGTATGAGTAAGCGCTTCATTTAGGGCAATTATACCCTTACCGACTACCAAATCGAAAGATTTTATGTGACAAAGCTAGCGATATGGGAGATATCTTTGCAAATCAGAGAGCTCTTTCTTAAATCATGTGAAAATAAACAGGCTTACTCCTTTCAGCATTCTAAATTTAACTTAAAATGAGATTGTATTTCATGTAGCATTCTGCGCACTTTAAGCAGCCAGATATCATATCCAGAATGTCATTAAAACACATTTTCATTTTCCTACTATTTTGTTTAACTTCCATTCAGTCATACGCAATTATCAATATAGAAAGTATGCGTATTGATTCTGATAAAAAAACGCAAGGTTTCGAAGGAAAGCTCGCGTTTGACATTAGCGGCCAGAATGGTAACTCTGATAAGTTTATTGCTGGACTGGGTGGTCGTGCTCAATGGTATCTACAAGATGGCACACATTTTCTCGTCGCTAATTATGAATATGGTGAATTCTCTGGCACTCGTGACACGAACAAAACATTTTTACATGCACGCAACATCAACTACATCACTCAATCCCAGGCATGGGAGACATTTATTCAACTAGAAAGTAATGAATTTACGCGCCTTGAACAACGCTCTCTATTAGGTGCGGGATTCCGTTGGCAAATATTACAATCGGATAAACATGCTTCATACTTTGGAATTGGTATATTTCGATCTCGTGAAGAACTGGATATGGAATCACTTAGTGACCAGGGTATTAGCTATATCAGCAGACTCAATAACTATATCGTATATAATTTTGCTATAAGCAGTCACTCACGCCTGGTAAATACACTTTATTACCAACCAAATTTATCTGACGGCTCTGATTACCGCCTGCTGGAACAGTTTGCTTTACAACTGGATATTACCGAGATGCTAAAATTCAAACTTTCGATCAACATTTCTCATGACAGCGAAGCAGCACTACTAACCGAAGAAACAGACACCAGCTACCAGTCAGGTTTCGAGTACACTTTCTAAGCACTAATTAGATTGAATAAAACTCGCGAATGATCTTCCACGCCTCATCAGCACTATCAACCAGATGAAAAATATCCAGATCCGTAATATCAATGGTGCCTTCTTCTACCAGGGCATCAAAATCAAACACTCGATTCCAGAATGATTTGCCAATTAGAATTACCGGTATTGGCTTGATTTTGCGCGTTTGTATTAACGTCATCGCCTCAAATAGCTCATCCATGGTACCAAAACCACCGGGACAGGCGACCAGAGCTTTTGCTCGTTTTAAAAAATGCATTTTCCGTATAGCAAAATAATGAAACTGAAAGCATAGCTCTGGTGTAATATAAGGGTTCGGTTGCTGCTCAAACGGTAAGACAATATTCAACCCCACACTTTTCCCATTGGCCTCATGGGCGCCTCGATTTGCAGCTTCCATAATGCCGGGGCCACCACCCGTAGTAACTACCATTTGACAGGAATCATCAGTCTGTGAATACTCGGTAATGGTTTTCGCTAACGCCCTGGCCTCTTCATAATAATGCGCATTATTTGCAACTCGTTCTGCTATTTTTAGCTGACGCTGTAGCTCTTTATCATCCGGCACTAAAGCAAGTTTGTCTTGTGCTGTTTGTAATTCCTTCTGCGCAGTCTCCTCATCAGGTATACGAGCGCTTCCAAATATAACTACACTTGAATCAATACCCAGTTCCTCCTGAACCAGGTCTGCCTTGAGCAATTCCAGTTGTAAACGCACTGGCCTTAGCTCATCTCGCAACATAAATTCACGATGATTATAAGCAAGACGATATGAAGTCGATCTTGTTTGTTCAGTATCCGGATTCAGCCGTGAAGCACCTACATCTTCACTTGCTGTGGCAAATGTCTCTTCTTTTATTTTTGAATCTTTCATACACCAAACTCATATAAACGTGATTAAACAAAGGCAATAACTATACCTTCAGGCCTTACAGGATTTATATCGTTAGATAGCATCACATTTATCCAGTGATAGCATATTGTTTTAAAATAATGATATAGATAATAATTAATGCCACTACTATCATTATAGTAAAAGATTAACCTTGAAACTGATTGAAAATGTATCAGCAATTTTATGATTTTTTTCTTGGTGGCAACCCGGTATGTTGTGTCAGTATTTTTTTCTTTTTAGTTCTTCTATTATGTGCTGAGGCTGAGTTCTTTCTTCGTGCAGCCTGATAATCACCATAAGATTCAGGTTGCTGATCTGGTATCAGCTGCTTCTCTCCATCACCAATTAATTCTGCTCGCCCCATACGTTTTAGCGCCGCACGTAATAAAGGCCAGTTTTGCGCATCGTGATAACGTAAAAAGGCTTTATGTAACTTTCGTTGCTCCGGATCTTTTACATTTTCTACTGTTTCACTTTTATAATTGACACTACGCAATGGATTTTTAGCCGTGTGATACATAGCCGTTGCCGTTGCCATTGGTGATGGATAAAACGCCTGAACCTGATCAGCTTTAAAACCGTTGCGTTTAAGCCAGAGAGCAAGATTCAACATATCCTCATCGGTGGTACCAGGATGAGCCGCAATAAAATAAGGAATTAGGTATTGATCTTTACCCGCCTGTCTGGTGTATTTTTCAAACAGCTGTTTAAATTGATCATAACTTCCCATACCGGGCTTCATCATTTTCGAAAGCGGTCTATCTTCTGAATGCTCAGGGGCTATTTTCAAACAACCGCCAACATGATGCGTCACCAGTTCTTTAACATACTCAGGGTCTCGTATTGCCAGATCGTAACGCAGCCCTGAAGCTATCAATACTTTTTTTACACCCGGTAAGGCTCGCGCTTCACGATATATTTGTGTTAAAGCAGAATGATCTGTATTCAGGTTATTACAGATACCGGGGTAAACACAGCTCGGTTTGCGACAAGCAGCTTCGATTTCCGGTGACTTACAGGCGATTCGATACATATTGGCTGTCGGCCCACCAAGATCTGAAATCACTCCAGTAAATCCTGGCACCTTGTCGCGAATTTGCTCAATCTCGTCAAGAATTGATTCCTTAGAACGATTCTGGATTATGCGCCCCTCATGCTCTGTAATCGAACAGAATGTACAACCACCAAAGCAGCCGCGCATAATATTCACCGAGAAACGAATCATTTCATAGGCTGGAATTTTCTCTGCCTTATACTGAGGGTGCGGAACCCGCGCATAGGGCATCGCAAAAACATAATCCATTTCATCCGTTGTCAGGGGAATGGGTGGTGGATTTAACCATATGTCCACCTTGTCATGCTTTTGAACCAGAGCTCGCGCATTACCCGGATTCGTTTCCAGGTGCAGAACTCGACTGGCATGTGCATAAAGCACCGCATCATTACTGACTTTCTCATATGCGGGTAATCGTATAACCGTTTGCTGGCGATCTAATCGAGGTCGCTTTCGCTGGATACTCGACAGCTCGACAACAGCATCACCCTGCTCGTTAGTTGACGAACCATAAAGCGCAGCTTCCCTTTTCTGTCGCTCGCAATCGGTCATTTGCTGGGTATTTATATAAGGGTTAACGATCTTGTCGATCTTGCCTGGACGATCAACCCGCGTCGAGTCGATCTCCATCCAGCCATCGGGTGTATCTTTGCGTATAAAAACAGAACCACGGACATCGGTGATATTTTCAATGGTTTCACCCTGTGCCAGCCGATGGGCAACTTCAACCACTGCACGCTCCGCATTACCATAAAGCAACATATCTGCTGTAGCATCCACCAGTATTGAGCGTCGGACTTTATCCTGCCAGTAATCATAATGTGCTATGCGTCGCAGGGATGCCTCAATGCCCCCCAAAATCACCGGAACATCACTCCAGGCTTCCTTACAGCGTTGCGCATAAACCAGGGAACAGCGATCTGGGCGACGCCCTCCCTGATTGCCCGGTGTGTAAGCATCATCGGAACGCATTTTTCGATCAGCCGTATAGCGGTTAATCATGGAATCCATATTGCCCGCAGCCACACCAAAGAACAGGTTTGGCTTACCCAGCACCTCAAAAGGCTCTTTTGAATGCCATTCTGGCTGAGCGATAATACCGACACGAAACCCCTGGCTTTCTAGCAGGCGCCCGATAATAGCCATACCAAATGAGGGATGATCAACATAGGCATCACCAGTAACAATGATGATATCGCAAGAATCCCAGCCGAGTTCATCCATTTCTTGCCGACTGGTTGGCAGAAATGGGGATATTCCATAGCACTCAGCCCAATACTTGGGGTAATCAAATAATGCTTTTCTGGCAACAGGAATGGATATAGCAGACATAGGGTGGATTCTTACTTCTGGCCCCCTATTATACAAGGTTTGCATAGCGTGTGGCGCAACTTTATTAATAACGGTTAGAAAGGCATATGGGTGCCTCTTACCAAATAAGCCCTATGTGTAACGAATATAAATATTATGATCATTGAGAGAGTATGACTGAATTTTGCAAATACTCTGAAAACACTGCTGCACCACCTGACAACTTTATCTGATGTATAAGGTGACAACTGTATCAGCCCGACATGAGCATAACGATCCAGATGGCACTATTCATGTTGATGTCAATATCACATAGGTACTTAACACAAACCTGATCCCAGCTACTTCTAATTGTCTCGCAATCATTCTCATGATATGAGATAAACCCAATAACATTTCTAAAAACAGCATGGTTTTAAAGAATATTTGTAAAACCCATTAAGTGCGCCCTAAGCCACGTTTAAACTGATCAGGCAAAGCCTGAAACGGAAAGACATAATACACCGAAGTATATCCGTCGCGGTTTCGGATAATAATTATCAACAAATACGACATAAATGCAGCAGTATACGCAGATACATGTCATTGAAAAACAATATGTAATTCAATCCTTTATTGACTACTACAAAGTCAATCGACACACATATTAAATATTAATTCAGCAACTATATAGATGCGAATACTAAAGCCACTACTAATTGGCAGTGATTCAATAGGCTTTACTTCAACTCAGCTAATCCCATTAGTTAACCGACCGCCACAATACCACGCTAAGAACCTGAATTTATTGATAATTCATTTGAATTGGATAATTATGCTATGTTGTGTTAAGAATATATCAGATAAAAAACAATCAAATATGGTAAAAATCACATTACAATGAAAACCCTGATTGTCGATAATATTAACTCATTCAATATACTAGCCACTGGCGTTTTGTGCAAAGCAGAGACAGAACTTCAAAATGCGACAAATGGCGAACAGGCGATTATTGCAATCAATAATGGCGACTTTGATTGTATCTTTATTTCTAAAAATCTTGATGATATTGATGGCATTGAACTATGTAAAAAAATTCGCAGTCGAGATAAATATCGACATATTCCAATTCTTTTGCTTACAGACAGAAATGAGAGCCAGTTAATTAAGCAGGCATCAACAGCTGGCATAACTGATATATTCGAAAAAACGAATACACGTGAACTCTGCAATTACATTGAACGCTTTTCATTGGTTAAAAAACCCATCAAAGGAAAAATTCTATATATAGAAGACGATAAATCTCAGAGCATCATACTTGAACACATGTTAAAATCGAGACAATTAGAAGTTGATACATTTGAATATGCTGATGAAGCTTGGAATGCGTTTTTGAATAATGATTATGATCTCATTATTAGCGACATCGTACTTATGGGTGAAATGAGCGGCGTGATGCTAATCAATAAAATCAGACGAATAATTGGTGAAAAAGGAAAAACACCAATACTTGCAATTACAGGCTATGATGACATATCTCGTAGAATTAGCCTATATAACATGGGAATCAATGACTATATTACTAAGCCAGTTATCGAGGAAGAGTTAATTTCACGTATCAGAAATCTAATTTCAATGAAACGTAATAATATCATGTGATTTACAAATAAAATGCAACCAGCTTGTTAGCTTTACATTATTATGTTTCGTTATGTTCCTTATCCCGTTCACGCTGTTTTAATTTCTGTTGTTTTCGCTGTTTACTGAATTTTGAAACCGATGAACCAATATGAGACTCGCCACGATTCCTGGCTAACTGCATCTGTTTCTCGCGCTCCATAAAGCGCTTACGTTGTTCATCAGTTTTACTATCGAAGCAATGTGGACAACTCACTCCCTGAATATATTTCTCACTTTGTTTATCTGTATCCGTAATTGGCAGACGACAGGCATGACACTGATCATAACTACCCTTTTCAAGTGCATGATTTACACTGACACGATTATCAAAAACAAAGCACTCTCCCTGCCACAGTGAATCATCCTCAGAAACTGTTTCAAGATATTTTAGAATACCACCCTGTAAATGATAAACTTCTTCAAAGCCCTGTTGCTTTAAATAAGCTGTTGATTTTTCACAGCGAATGCCGCCCGTACAGAACATGGCAACTTTCTTATGTTTTGAGGGATCCAGATTCCGCTTTACATATTCGGGAAATTCACGAAAAGTATCTGTTTCAGGATCAATTGCATTTTTAAAGGTTCCTATTGCAGCTTCATAACCATTACGTGTATCAATTAAGGTAACATCTGGATCCGAAATTAACTCATTCCAGTCTTCAGCTTTAACATAAGTCCCAACTACATGATTAGGGTCAATCCCCTCAACGCCCATTGTGACTATTTCTTTTTTCAGCTTCACTCGGGTGCGATAGAAAGGCATTTCCTCATCATAAGAAACTTTATAACGAAGATCTGACAGTCGCGAATCGGATTTCAACCAGTTAAGAAGTGAATCAATTGATGACTGACTTCCAGCGACTGTGCCATTAATGCCTTCTTTGGCGAGTAACAATGTGCCTTTTATATCCAACTGTATCATCTGGTCTAACAGTGGCTTTTTAAGCTCCTGATAGTCATCCAGGGTAACAAAATGGTATAAGGCTGCGATAACAATGCGCGACATATCATAAACCTGTACTGCGAGCTGGAACGTAAATCCAGTGCATAATTTTGGGACGTGAAGTATACATAATCAATACATCAATATGTACAGCCTGAGCTGTCATTTCATCGTTTTTTCATTAAATATGGTGCTAAAGATGAGTTATACAGTAAAATCACCTTTTTTAAATAGGGTTATATGTGGCACAACGACACTCCAATTAGCCAGTTACACAAGGTATAATTCTTAAAAATCACATTAGATGCAGAGACATTATGCCAATAAAATGGCCCTTATTTACCCTCAAAAAACACCCACAGGCAACACTTACCGGTTTATACATCGCCCCAAATGCCGGCGCTACAATGCAATCACTTACTCATACTCATGCCATTGCTGATAAAGGGCTTACAGGGGATCGCTACTGTAACAAAACAGGCTACTGGGATCCGGTCGAAGGCTGTCAGGTTACACTTATAACAGAGCATGATCTAAAACTGGCCAAAAGGGGTACCGATCTGGCATTTAATAATGGTCAACATCGACGAAATCTGGTGATTGAAGGTATCAAGAGCACTGCCCTAAAAGGCAAATTATTTCAGATTGGTGAAGCAATTTTTCGTTATGATAAACCTCGCCCACCCTGTGGATATTTAAATAAAATTGAAGGCCGAGGTATGGCCAAAGCACTAAGTTATAACAGTGGCATATGCATACAGGTAATACGAGGCGGAAAACTATGTATCGGTGATTCGCTAATAATTCTTGAGCAAACCTAGTTACTTCACTACACAGTTTCTACCTTTCGATTTAGCACGGTAAAGTGCCTTGTCTGCTAGCTTAATAATATCCCATGGAATAGCGCTGGAGACTTTCTTTTTATTTGAGGATATAGTCTGAGATGAATCTGCCACACCTATTGATACCGTAATATTCACAGACTTAATTCTCTTAGATTTTTTGTTCACCTCGTTTTTTCTGCGACTTACTCGATTTACTACAAAGGGTGTTGTAGCAATTTTCTCACGTAATGCTTCAAGATATGGCATTGCTTGATCTATAGACTTGCCATTAAAAACGACCGTGAACTCCTCTCCCCCATAACGATAGGACATTCCACCTCCTGTAACTTTTGAGAGTTTAGTTGCGATCATTCTCAATACGGCGTCGCCCGTATCATGCCCATATGTATCATTAAATTTCTTAAAATGGTCAACATCAAGCATAGCAATTGTATATAAACCTGATAATGACTGAAATTTTTCACGTAATGCTCGGCGACCAGGGAGTGCGGTAAGCTCATCAAGATATGCCATACGCCATGAATCCTGAATCACCATTATGAGACACAGTATTAATGACAGGCTACTAAATACATTCAGACTTGCAGCATCAGAACCAAAGTGTAATTGTGCACTCAGCATAACCAAAATCCCTAGAGCCGCGGCGATATAGGAATTTAATCGTACAAAATATATGACTAGAAGACCAATTGATACAAACACCAGCATATAAAGTGCCGTTTGTGGTATAGGCGTCCAGTCAAAATATCTGCCAGGAAGCCACTCAGAAAGTAGTAAATGACTAACCAAAGGAAAACTTTTGTGATCAGAAAGTAAATATAGCAGTGCCGCTAACACTAGCATCATATATGCAGGAATCGCTCGCAGGCTGAAAATACCTCTATCAGGTAATAGAGAATATAGTAGTGTCAATACGGCGAGTAAAACGCCAACCACTGACACATGTAACTGACTATCTAGCCACCCCACTCCTGACAGAAAATTAGTAATAATGATTAATAGTGAATAGAAAAATAACTGACTTCGATTAAAGTGCCAGCTTAGGCCAAGTGATATTAATGCCAGAAAGGGTGGTAGAAAAGCCATTCCAGCCAGAATGGATTCTGGAATATGATAAAACGCGAAATAGCCATAAAATGACAAACCAACCAGCAATATAACAGGCAGAATACTCTTTAATACACTCATTAATACGTTGCCACACAGATAATGAGCTATTATAAGTGCTTTTATTCAGTAAAGACAAATAACTCGTTTTTACTTAAACCGAATTGTATTAAACTGCTGCTAGTGGGATATCATCATCATTGCGGTCTCGATTATTGTTCCAGGCAGCTTTTCCTCCTAAGAGCAATGCAAACCAGGCAAGCTTATCCAGTAGTTTCATTCCATTAACATCTTCACCCACTTGCAGGAAAACCTTATCCCAGTAATGTCTACCTGCAGATTCCTTAAATTTTACAACCTGTTTGGTACCATCGTCCCTGGTTCTAATTTCCCATAAATAATCGTAGCGATAAGCAAAGTCATGAATCAGGCCAGGTATCAATAATAGACCAGTGGGTGATAAAATACCCCATAGCGGCCTTGGAATGGATGCCCCGTCAAACACAAAGCTCTTTGGAACAACAACGGTTTCTCCTGTGGGTAATACGTATTGCCAGTCTTCTATCAGCTGCCATTGTCTAATTCCCGTCAACCAATTCTTAATCCTTACCCAGTGACTCTGCCCTTTCGTTTTTATTGGTAGAGGCTGTAATTTAGGCATATTCATAGTTAGTTCCTTTTCTATATTAATGTGTATCAGAAGTCTTCAAAGTCTGGATCGTCATGAAAAGTCTCATAAGGGTCGGTAAATTCATCAAGAGATTTAATTAAACAGTTCCACTCTGTTGACCATTGGCATAAATCCTCATCTTCAACGATATATTCTGGCTTAAAAATATGTGGCTTGGTTTTCATATAGGAAAAACCTGATTTTGATGAACCTTTACGGCCTGGTAAGCCATCATTTTGACTACTGAATATACGAGAAAATAATTCCATAATAGGCTCTGCAACATGCTCACTATTATAATGTTTTTTAAGATTTAGTCTGGCGGATGTACTGGTAAATATTTCGTGTTTATTTTCGACACCACGACCATCACTGAGATCCAGATACTTAACGAAGTTATTAATATAACCCTGATGACCTGACTCTGGTTTTATACTTGTAGATGACCCCATTCTTTCCGTATCGACTATTCCTCTGGTAAGTCGATAAACTGAAGATGCACCAAGTGTCGAGTCGTATTTATTGACAGTAATATATATATTTTTATTTACATAACCATAAAGTGCCGGAATCCATGATGCATGATCTGAAGCTTTGACATCAGCCTGATGACACATAATGTGTTGAAATACAATTGGTAATCCACCTTTACTCTGAATAGTATTTTTAAGAAGGTAGTTACCCATACTATGCACAACCATAGACAGTCGATTCGACTTTATTCTTGGCTGCAAATGCTCTGATATCAAAGTCAATGCTGAATGGAAGTCATTAACAGATGCTTCTGCATTTTTTCTTGCTGGTTCATAATTGAGATAGTAATCTTTTATCGTATCGATTATTGTTTTTTTAACTGTTTTGATAAGTGAAGGCCTTGCCGCATAACCCACTGATGACAATAGATAGTGCTTGAGAAACTTTTTAATATCTTTTTTATTTGATATATTTTTAGTCAGCGGCCTTGATGGCCATGAAAACAGAATAACATTAACCCCATGAAGCTGATGAAGCTTTTGTACTTTTTCTATGCTTTCAGAAACATCCTGGTGAAATCCATGCAAGAATACTAACCACGGCTTATCACACTCTTCATCTGGTATTTCATCAAATAATTGTTTCTCATCACCTTTTGGATAGAACTTTATAGATTTATAATACCCTTTAGACAAGCCGGATACGTTAGATGTTTGACCTGATACAGGCTTTCTAAGTTTAGTTCCAATTTGCTTTCGAGTAAGCGTGAGCGGTTTTGTAATTGGTGTTTTAGTCAGTACTCTATTAGTAATATAAACTAACATAATTTGCCTTATCCATGATCGTTATTATAACGGGCAAATAATATTATTTAGCTCACAGATACATGATTAATAAATTAACCATTAGCCAATTATGACATCACTAAAAATAAGAATGAGACTATGCAGACTTGCTCTATTCCTTGAATCGGCTATCAGTGACAAATGTTTGATGCCCAAATTTGAATCCCTGACTCATTGTAACTCAGCCTTACTAAAGCAATCAAGCTAGTTTCTATAAAGAAACTATAGTTTGGCAGCATCAGGGGAATCATAAGGTAAATTTATCAAAATAGATGAAGCATATAATTATCATATAGTCATCTCACTGCTTTTCATACCACTTGTCTAGCGCATTTGAATTAACAACAATTTACTTATATACCTCACAATATACATAAAAGTTCCGTTTAAAACTCAAGTGATATATGGAGAGTGAAATGTTATTAAAACAGAAAAAAAGCGGCCATATGATTGAAGTAACAAATACTATTGACCTGATTAACCTGAATGTCGACGAAGTAATGGGTTGCAGCCAGGAAGGCGAAGAAAAACAGGATCCTGTACTCTATAAAAAAAGTGACCTGATGTTCTTATCCGGTGAAGAATTACCAAGATGCTGGATTGACCCACACTACCGTGATGATGAGTTAGTTCACTAAAGTAAAATTACAGATATATCAGATGAGAAAATTATATTTTTGAGTATTCTGCTCTCATCTGATCGATGATCCTTTGTATTAACTCAAGAAAGCATTCTACTCCTTGCTGGTTCTTATTTCTCCTGCACTCATTAATAGCAGATATACTCAAATTGATCGCTGCATGATAGTTACCACGTGCGACAAAATCCTCAATTCGAGTCTTTTCATCTTCAATCTTCATAATTATTTCCTCAGTCTCTATACAAACATCTTACTGTAGTATTTGTTAATTATAGAACCTGGCCTAGGTGAGATTTAATTCAGCAATCACGGTCAGTTAGCTGAATCTATGTCTTAATAACCGGGTCAAGATGATTTATCACACAAATTAACCCATTTGGGTTATATATCAAAGCCATCGATTTGATAGATAATACAAATAGTAAAACTAGAAGATTTAATTATTATCGATAAATTTATGTCTCAACAGAAGCGTCAATCATTCAGGTTAGCATTTCCTCGCTCATATCATCCCTTGCTATTTCTAGCTGAGAATACATTCACCGTATGTGACGCATCAGAATTTGGCGTAAGATTCAAGCATAATGACGTTATTTTAGAAGTTAATACTGAAATATCTGTACATATCAAATTTCCAGATGGTAAACATTTTCCACTGAAATCAAAAGTCATCCGTAATGACAAAAACTTCACCTGCCTTGAGTTATTAACCCCCATCCCTCTCAGTAAAATTCGTTCTGAACATCTTTTTATAATCAAGCATTATGTCAATAAAGATAAACAAAGCACTCAATCATTAGAAACATAAATTAACTTTCTTACATAATGATATAATGTCAGGGAAATTGCCAGTACAGCAATACCTTCTATAATCAACGCATACAATTAGTTATTACCATATGAGCAAAAAACAATCTCCAGAAACAAACACTACAATTCAATCACAGCATGAAAAAATTAAACAGGGTGGACAAATAGAAGAATTTGCCGAGGCTATGGCTCAGTTCTGTAAAGTTGAAGGCTGGAAGAAACTAAATGATGAAGAAGGCAATCCATTTAAATCATTACGACATTATATAGAAGCCTCCCCCCCTTTCGGCGCAGGTTATCCTGGTAAAAGTGGACTAGAACGTATTGAAGCATATCTATCATTAACGCCTGTCATTAAAAATTACTTCCAGCATTGTCATGCTAATTGTCTATTTGAAATGGCAAAAGATGAAGGAGTTACACCAACTGCTGTTGCAAAACGCGAATGGAACGATAGTAAAGGCGCACGTCTGGCCAAAGCCATTCAGGATAATCCAGAAGAAATATACCTTGAGAAAGCAGCTCCCTATATTGAAGGACGTGAACCAACAAAACCCCCACCTAGAAAGAAAACAATTGAAAAATGCGCCTCATTACGTGTAAATATCACAGAGCAACAACCTTATGTTCTTGCCAAACGTATTATCGAAACATTTAATGATGACTTTATTAAAACACTTATTGATGCGCTTGGAAATGAAAATATAGATGATTTTGTTGATTTAGAATCACGCTATAATCTTGCTGCGCTAGCTTTTAAACAGTCAAAAACAGATGATGGCTGGGGAATAAACAACATTACATCTCCTCCGCAATTAAAAGATCGAGAACCGCTACTCGAATTTTCAACATTTAATGACGATGAGAACAAGGATAATCGTATTTTATCATTAAGAGATAAAAATGGATTAATTGCAGATGTAAAATTTAAAGGCAATAAAATAGACATATTATCTTTTCCAGACTAAGCCTATTTTTCAATTACCATAAGTTTACGTTTTCTCATGTATTACTTCTTAATCACTTGTAGAATTGACATTAATTAATTTTTACATTACTAACATTAATGTATAGTCTATTGGACTATATGATTGGAAACGGTTTTTATCAAGCAACCATTTTCACTACAAGGAACTAGCCTCATAATGAGAACACAAAGTATTTATTTTGCAGTTATCGCCATACTCACATTTATTATCGCTATTGGTGCATATAAATTTATTATTCTTGGATCTACTACAATCACGGTAGATAACCGAACAATCATCCATCTCAACGACATAGAACGCAATATTGTGCTAACAGAAATGCGTGACTTTCTTAAAAGTGTTCAAAAAATAACTTTAGGGATTGCTACAAATGATATGCAATTAGTCTCTGAAGCAGCCAGACATTCAGGCAATGGCGTTCAACGCAATATCCCTGCTAGCCTTGTTGGCAAATTACCAATCGGCTTTAAGAAACTGGGATTTGATACACATAGTCGTTTCGATCAAATTGCATTAGATGCAGAATCGTTCTCCGATACCCAACATACGATTAATCAACTTGCTGAAATCATGCAAAACTGTATTGCCTGTCACGATAGCTTTCAGTTTCAAGCGTCGAATAATCAGTAAGACTAATTCTTAGATCGTACCACTACATCTCTAATAAATGGAATATATTCAGTCCAGTCATGAACTGATCCCATATGCGAGAAGACAACTACGCCATTTTTGTCCAGTACATAACTAGAAGGAAAAACTTTTGCCAGTTTACGATCCAGTATTTTAGTTCCATCAGCAAGTGTCAGTTCAACATCTTCATCACTTATAACCCCGGAATCAGACAGTGGCAACTCGGTAAATCCATGTTTTTCTGTCCATTGGCGAGCAGTTTCAATTGGCTCTCTGACCTGTAATACAACCATCTCTATGTCTTCGGAATAACGTTTTTCAATTTCTCTATACATATCGGTCAATGTACCAAACTCTAGTCGACAAGGTGGACACCAGCATCCCCAGAAATGCACAAAGACAACTTTACCCTGATAATCTGCAATAGTTTTTTTTCTTCCATCTGGATTAGTGAAACTCAGGTTATAAAATTTCTGACCTACTTTAGTCCCTGTCGTCGCGTTTAAAGCCTGCTGTTTTGTCTTGTAGGGACCCCACGATTCAAACCAGCGTTTCTGATCAAATACGACTTTATTATTCACCGAAAACAAATGACATTTTTGCTCAGTATATTGACTACATGCATCTAATGCTGAATTAGCTGCTACATCTTCAGTCACTTCATCACTTTTCCAGGCCCAGGCACCACCCGGTGCAATAGCAAATGCTCTGTTGAATCCTGCATACACATAATCATACTGGTAACTATCTACCGCTTTCTGGCTGACATGAGGAATGTTTAAAGCTGTATTTGCAATCGAGAGATTGCTGATCGTAAAAGCAAGGAGTGCAATTATGATAGTGGAAATGTTAAGTATCATTACCTTACCTGTTAGCACAAAGAAGCCCCTGACAAGCAGGAGCCAAATACGTCATGCTGTGGTTGTTAAATCCTTTTTATTTTTTTTCCATTACTCGAAAAACCATTCAATTTAGTGACTGCAGAAAAACCTGTTTTATTATTGATATTATAACCATCACAGGTTTTTCTGCAGTTTCAGGCTCCCCCTTTTTAATCGACTTCTTCCCAGCCAGTTATCATAGCTTTGATATGAGAAGTCACAGTATGCCCCGCTGTTGCAAGGTAAATATGTGCGATAAAGAATATCAACATCATAAATGCTGCAATTACATGGAAGAATGCCACCCACTCAAGACTTAGCCAGCCGAGTCCCCAGTCATCCCATGAGCTATAGAACAGGTAAAACCAGCCGGTAGTCCATATTAATGGGTTGATAAAGGCCAGCACAAATAAGTATGCAAGCCTTTGGAGTGGATTATGCTTCCTAACTGTAGTCTGTTTAAATGGATGAGGTGCATCAGTAAAAATACCGGTTAGGTAAAATTTCAACATTGCATCCACTTTCTGCATAGTCGGAATGTACTGTTTCCACTCTCCTGTAGTGAAGTGCCAGAAGATCGCAAAGACCCACAAACTTACCAGAGTCCAGGCCGCGATTGTATGTACATTTGTCGCGCTCTCAAAGCCTAACAGGGTGTATAATCCATGAACCTCAAACCCGGTAATCATCATAATGATAATGAGCAGGGCCTGAGTCCAGTGCCAGAAGCGTTCAAAACGTTTGAATATATAGATTCTTTCAGCCATGGTCTTAGCCTCCTCTCTTATGCATAAAGTAGCGTACTGCACCGTGCAGTAACACACCCAGTAGTGTCATGGCAGCGAGACCTAAACCAACTTTGTCAATCATTGGTGTATTATTCGCACCAGGAATATATAGACCTTCAATATTAGCTAAACGTCCGTTTTCCTTATGACACTGCCAGCAGTCAACCGCGTCTTCCTTGGGTGCAACCATATGAGTAATTGGCCAGCTCATTTCGGTTTCAACGAAACCAACTTCGCCACTAAACTCCTTGCCTGCGTATTGCATGCCATAATTTACCGCTTTGGTGTAATCAAAGTTTTTCCAGAGTGCTGACTCCTTATCATCTGACAAGCTAGTAATAACCAGTTTATTATTCACTTTGTCATACATTTGCTTACCGCGGAAAACCTTAGTAGGCCAGATTCTGGATTTTCCATCTGTAGAACTACCAGTGAATGAATTGATTTTTACCACTTCATTAGGATCAAAAGTATCATCCGCCAGGGTCCAGTTTACTTCACCATTAAACCACTGATATTCAGGTATTACATAACGGTCATGTGTGAAATCACCTTTCTTGCTGTCATACTTCACTTTTCCATCAGAGCCTTTAATTTTGATCGGCTTACCGTTTTCATCCATCTTGCCACCGGTTGACCAGTCCCAGGTCATTTTGGTGAACTGATCTCCACGCGCATAGGCAGGTATATGACAAACCTGACAGGCCAGTTTATCTGTGTGTTCATTCATTTTGCTTAACTCACCTTTGTGAGGTGCATTATCATGACAGGCTACACACGTTGCGGTATTTCGTTCATCTTTACTACCAGGAATCAGATGTCCTTTTTCATCCTTCGCAGTTGGCTGGTAACGACTACCAGCAACCTCATGCGCATCAGCTGTATGGCATTCAGAACATGAGAAGTTAAGGCCACTGGCATCCATATGCACATCCAGATGACGTTTAGGATTCACCAGAGAGGTGTCTAAATCACCATGCTTAACCGCATCACCGCCACCGCCACGGAAGTGACAAGCACCACAGGTCTGGCGTGAAGTTTTACCTACGTTCTTTGCAATATTTTCCAGATCAGTTGCTGGTCTGAACTTACCTGACTTAGGTGGCCATTCCATTTCTTCATAGTTAGGATGCCCAGCCAGACCAGGTAATTTCTTATATTTACCCGTAGTGTCGTGACAGACCAGACAATCCACTTTTTCTTCTGCGGTAAAATCAAACTTATCATCTTCCCAGCCATAGCCAATATGACAAGCTGTGCAGAACTTATAGTTTGAAGGTACTGAAGTACAAAAGTTATTGATTACATTATGCTTACCCAGGTGCTGGTTAGTATCCGGGTTAATATAATCCCACTTCCAGTGCTTAGTACCGTGAAGCTGTTTTGCTGCTTCGGTATGGCACTCCAGACAGGCCTTTGTTACCTCGGGACCACTTGCAAAATCAACATCCAGCTCTTCAAACTTGGAGTGATCAGCGGTAGATTTGCTTTTCTTAGCTGCTGCATCTGCCGCTGAATCAGCAACTGCCCAGGCAGTGGTGGGCATTCCCCCAACCATCGCACCCAGTGTTATTGCCAGCATCAGCGCAAATGTGCCTGCTGTATTTTTAATAAAAGACATGACGCATCCTCTCAGGATTAAATAATTCTATTAATTAACAACCATCATCTGATTTAGCACCACCAGCAGCACCGCCACCAGGTTTTTTCTTAATCAGCTTAGGCGCAGGTCGACTATCGTCAAATTTTATAAATTTCGCCTGGTCTTCCTGTACATACCCCATAATCTCACCCACCATAGGGCCGAACATACGTCCCATTAAAGCGGCATTCATCAGACCGATGTAGGTTTTACCATCATCCTTTTTATAAACGGTGATGGTACAGGGCATTAGAATTGAAAGAATACGTGTTGCGTCGTTTTTGAGAATGGGGCCTGAATATTTAGTGCTACAGGCTTCAATTAGCAAAACAGGTGGCACATTGGTACCAGAATTCGCGACCGCTTTAGCAGGGTTTCTTAAACCTGATAGTGTCCATCCATTATCAGAAAGCTCTTGAATATTGCGCTGAATTCGAGCTGCTGTTTCTTCAACACCGTACGGGCTTGCGACCTCGCGTAGCATCATTTTGTCAGCCATATTGAAGGCAATTACGCCAAACAACACGATCCCCAAGATAAAACCAACCACTGCTTTTAACATGACGTTTCTCCAAGTTTTATGAATACAATGTACTCACACATTTAGTTATCCGGACACTTTATTATTATATTAGGAACTACTTAATAGCATTGAGGTAAAACAACATTTGTTTGAGTCAGCTATAAGATATTTTTATTAGAATGCATTACCTATTAAAATTTTTATCGGTATAAAATTCGTGACTCATTAAGCTCTAATGATTCCGGCTCAATACTATTAAACGCTTAGACCATTGTAAGATTTGATAAGCCTTTCATTTAATTGAACTAAACATATTTAATTGTGTGATTATTGTAACGGTAAAAAATTACGTTTTATTAATCAGGATCAACTAAATGCTATAGGGATTTGATATAGATCAAATTTGATTTATTAACCATTTTATGGAAGACACTACAAAGAAATACTGATCAGAAACAGACAGTTACTGATAATTTATAGTTATCTATTCAAGATTATCGCTGGAATAGAGAATATCAATAGCTAAATTACAGTCACACATAATAAAGCTGCCCAGCTCTCGACAAATAAGATAAATGTGCTGATCAAAAACCAAATCAGCGTACATGTTTAAAAATATAATTAAGGAATTCGTACCATAGACATATGAATATTATCGATTAACTCTATATTATTATCACCAGTCGTTGCCTCTCCTTCATGTTGTATTAAATAATATATGTAACCCGACATAAGTTATGTAAATGCTATTCATACACTTATTGAAATTCACTAGTGGCTATTAACTCAAGCTCATACCGGTAAGCTGAGGTATGTTGTCAGCTGTAACCGGCACACTAATCAGGTTTCCCTGAAGAAAATCACATTCATTTGTCATCAAAAAGTTTTTCTGATGCTCGGTTTCAACACCTTCAGCCAGTACCTGCATATCAAGTTTCTTCGCGAGTGCAATGATACTTTCGGTAATTGTAGTGCTGGCCGGGTTAATGCCAATTTCCGAAGTAAAGCTTTTATCTATTTTTAAAAGATCAAAAGGCATATGGGCAAGATAACTTAATGATGAATATCCGGTACCGAAGTCATCAATTGCAGTTCTAAAGCCCATCTCTTTAAGCCTGTTTAAAATTTCTATCACTTTACTTTTATCTTCAATTAGGCTTGATTCTGTTAACTCGATCTCAAGCTCACCAGGATCAATTCCAAACTGACTAATACACGCATCAAATGTATCAAGTATTTCAGGGCTATGAACCTGCATATATGACACATTAATAGCCATTCGTATCGATGTATTATATTGCTGTTTCCAAACTGATAACTGACGACATGACTCTTGAATCACCAGATCGCCCAGCTCAGAAATTAGTCCAAACCTCTCAACCAGAGGAATAAAATCAAGTGGCGATATAATGCCATATTTTTCTGAATGCCAGCGAAGTAGTGCTTCAACAGCGACCACATGCCCTCCTGCTGCATCAAGTTGCGGTTGATACAACAATTGAAATTGATTTTGAGATATTGCCTCAATGATCATCGACTTTTGATATCTCATATCTTTCATTGCCCATGTATTTATCGATGTAAGTCCACTGTTCGCTTGTGCATCTAAATAGCTACTATGAATTAATGGGTTCATCATCTTTACCTTGAATTTGTTATGATTAATTCTTAAATAAAAGTGTATGCTCTCCACCGATAATCAACCAGTACCAGTTAACTGTATTAACAGTTCTTAACTATTTATCATCCCATTACCTTTAAACGTATTTACACAACGTATTTAACGTTTTTTTACATTCTAAAATTGTACCGTTATATCTAGCATTTGTTTTATCAAAGATAATTGAATCTTGATGAGAGAACTCTTTTCAACAGAAGAATAAGCTATTGATTAATATGCATATATTCAATATACATCATTATTATCAGAACATTATCCAGAGCCTATTTACAGCACAATACCTATCACATTTCACTTAAAAGAATTACTACACGGTAACTATTAAAGTGATATGCAAAGAATTAGCATAGACAGAAATCTTTATAACCCTATAATTCGGTATTGATAACCATTAGAAACTTGTAAGGTAACAATATCGTGACATTATCGATTGCCATTCTGGAAGACGATCCGGACCAATCTCAGCTTGTTCAATCATGGCTAAAGCCCGAAAACTACCAGATTCAGGCTTTTTTTACTGGGCAATCATTACTTGATACCCTCAAAGATGCCTCTTTTGATCTTTTGTTAGTCGACTGGGAGTTACCAGACATAAACGGCCCGCAGGTCATGCAGAAAATTCGAGAAGACTTAAAAATAGATACACCGATTATCTTTGTCACCAGCCGCGATAGTGAAGAAGATATTGTCAATGCACTTAACGCCGGCGCTGATGACTATCTGGTAAAACCAGTACGCCAATTCGAATTTCTCGCACGTATCAAGGCAAATACTAAACGAACTCAATCCAGTAATGAAGCACAGGAACTCAAACTGGCACCTTATCGTTTCACCCCTGAGAATGAGCAAATATTTCTTAATGATGAAGTCATTAATCTTTCCAGTAAAGAGTTCGAACTTGCGTTTTATCTATTTAAAAATGCAGGTAAACTACTCGAACGAAAAAATATTCTATCAACCGTCTGGAAACACGAAGCAGAGCTTAATACACGAACAGTTGATACTCATGTTTCTGTTATTCGTAAAAAGCTGGGCATTGGCCCGCAAAATGGCTGGCGACTGAAAAGTGTTTATGGACATGGCTACCGACTAGAGCAAGTTAGTAATGCAAATGAATAAAACAACAAAGCATACGTGTGCAACAACACACTCAATTAATCACTATTTACAAACATTACTAGCGGGAATAAGCCTGTTATTTATACTGCTAGCCTATACTCCCACCCTCAGCGCAGACGAGTGGATATACACGACTCGTCCGGGTGATACGATCTGGGATATCAGCAAGAAACATCTCAAAAGCGTCAGCTACTGGAGTAAGGTACAACAACACAATCAGGTTGATATCGCCAAGCATCTTTCACCCGGAACACGCCTTCGTATACCGGTAGAGTGGTTAAAGGCGCCAGTTGCGAGTGCTTCTGTCATCAGTGTTACTGGATCTGTTCAGATAAAAGCCATTGAGGGCGAAGCCCGCAATCTGATATCCAAACAGGCATTAAAAGTCGGTGATAGCATTATCACCGGTGAAAATTCCAGTGCCCTGATTCAGTTTGCCGACAGCAGCACATTACTTATCCAGCAAAATAGTCAGGTTATTTTTAACACGATCAGCTCTTTTGGCTCGACTGGCATGGTTGATACACGCATTCGCCTACAACAGGGCCGGATAGAAACTGCCGTCAAACCCTTAAGGAGTAAAGCCTCACGCTATGAAATTACCACCCCTGCTGCGGTGGCTGCAGTCAGGGGAACCCAATTCAGGGTTGCCTATAATGCAGATGAAAGCACCATGGGTAGTGAAGTAACTGAAGGTAATATAGACGTTACTGCTCAACAACAGTCAACATCCATAGACAATGGTTTTGGTAACGTTACAGCTGAAGGGAGCACACCTGGTGAACCCGTCCGCCTATTACAGGCACCTGAAATTTATATCGACAGTAAAACCCCGGAATCGCTACCTTATACCTTTACCTGGGAAGCACTCTATGGTGCAAGTGAATACCGAATTTTGCTCTCTCCGAAAGATGCCCCAGATACCCTGGCCTATGAGTTTACTAGCCAACTGAATCGACTCACACTAGAACAGGTGGCAGATAACAACTATCTGGTAAAAGTTCGCGGTATTGATAAGCTGGGGCTGGAAGGATTCAATGGACAAAATTCCCTGTCGATCGATAACCATGTTCCTCAATTAGTCACTCAACTCCCTGCCCATGGCGCTGAACTGAATGCGCTACCCTATGAATTTGAGTGGCAGGCGTCTGACAAAATTGCCAAATATCATTTTCAACTGTCTAAAAATAGCGACTTCAAACACATTGTATTCGACTATAAAGGCGAACAAAATACACTCAGTCATCAGAAAGAATTATCACCTGGCACATATTACTGGCGAGTTGCCGCAATTGACGATGATGGTGTACAGGGGAAATATTCAGAAACGCGTGAACTCACGGTGAGTGAGAGCCCATATGCATATTTAAAGTATCTGTTATTTATTATTCCTTTGCTTCTGTTATAAGATAGTTAGCCTTTAACTCACCCACGTTTCGGAGTCTATGACCACGCTAACTCGATATTCTGCAAGGACAGAATCTCTCAAACTGGGTGTTCTGCTGACTGCACTCTGCCTGGCGCTGATATTTAGCGATGCATTATGGCGATGGGATCGCCTGATCTATGATATGCAATCCAGCACAATAAACCGTCCGGCAAGTGATGACATTGTTATTATTGCTGTCGATGAGAATAGCTTACAACAGATTGGCCGCTGGCCCTGGCCTCGTGAAGTTCATGCCCAGCTAATCAATATATTGTCGCAAAGCCAGGTCAAAGCCACATTGATAGATATGGTTTTTGCCGAACCATCCAGCACAACAAACTCTGACCAGCAACTCGCTAATGCTATTCAAAACAATGCTCAGGTCACTCTGCCGGTTATGATGGAGCAAACCCGATTACGTGGGCAATTGATTGAAACACTGCCACTGCCTCCACTTACAACAGCAGCCGCAAGCCTTGGACATGTCCATGTAGAACTGGATAGAGATGGTATTGCGCGTGGCAGTTTTCTGTATGAAGGCCTGGGTCATGCACGCTGGCCACATATTACACTGGCTTTATTACAGTCCATTGGCAATGCCAGCGAAATAACCCCACCTGCTGATACAAACCAGGGCTCCGCCTGGTCATGGGTTCGTCACTATCCCTTCCTGATTCCGTATATTGGCGCACCGGGTAGTTATAAAACCGTATCCTATGCCAGTGTATTGCAAGATCAGGATGTTCGCTCATCTCTCAAAGATAAAATTGTATTGGTTGGTGTCACTGCTGCAGGGCTTGGTGATTCATTACCCACACCAGTATCTGGCTTATCCCACCCAATGCCGGGAATAGAAATTAATGCCAATATTCTACAGGCTATTCAGGAAGAGGCACTTATACAGACGATTGATGCCCTTCCCTTTTATATAATTTCAGCAATCCTGGTACTTACACCTATCCTGATGTTTCCCTATTTGAGCCCTAGATTAAGCCTGATACTCATTAGCTCAGAAACCATCGTGATATTTTTCATGAGCTTGCTGGCATTAAAAGAACTCCACTACTGGATACCAATCAGTGCCGTCATTGTCACGCTGTTACTTTCCTACCCACTTTGGGCCTGGAGAAGACTTGAATACACGGTAAAATACTTAACAACTGAACTGGAAACACTCACTAATGAAGCCGATGATTTACAGCAATTCGTAGCTGGAGAGTCTGAAATTTCTTTTGAAGCATTACAGGAACTGGTTCCTGTCAGTGGCATAAGCGTATATAACCGTGAGAATAACGCTGTATTACAACAGGGAAAACAATGCAATCATCGGATTGGCCAAATATCGACTGAACAGTGGACCAATATGCAGGATAATGTATACGGTCTAAAGTTATATATTGGTAACACTCCTCATCGACTGTTTATCCAGTGGCGTTACAGCTCTTGCCCCAATAAACAACAGACTAAAGCACTTAAAATTTATGTCCGACAGAATGTAATTCCTATCGAAGAAGCCGCACAATCCACTGTAGAAATAATCGAATCAAAGATAGAAAACATTAAAAAAGCCACTGATAAACTTGCAAACCTGAGACAATTCATCACAGACAGCATTGATCAGATGGCTGATGGCATCGTGGTTACTGATAGACTTGGTTATATCACATTAATTAACCGGCAGGCAACAAACCTGCTCGAAGATCATGTTTCATCACCATTACTGCATACTTCAGTATTGCCGGCACTAAAGCGTATGAATATCGTTAATGCCGAATCATGGGATAACATTATTGAGACTCTCCTTGAACAAAAATTCTATGGCAACTTACAGCTTTCAACTGAATCAAATCATGACTTAATTGTTAATATTAATCCCATGTATACAAATAAAAAATCGATAAATGGGTTTATTATAAATCTTTCCGATATTACAGAATTGAAAAACGCCCAGAGAAGGCGGAATGAAATGTTGAGTTTTTTATCTCATGATTTGCGTTCACCTTTAGTTTCAGTTTTAGCTCTACTAGAGCAATCAAAAATGGGCAATGAAGCAATGAACTACAACAACCGGATTGAGAGAAACATTAACCATACAATCGATTTAGCTGAAGATTTCGTTCACCTCTCAAGAATTGAAAGTGATGAAGCATTCCAGTTCACAAGTACGAATTTATCTGATGTAATATCAAATGCTGTAGATACCATATGGGAACAGGCTTATAAGAAACAGATTGATATCAACCAGGATCTTTCCTATGACTGCTGGGTAGATGGTAATGGCAGCATCCTGGAACGAGTAATCACCAACCTGTTAAGCAATGCAATCAAATATAACAATGAAAATGGTTCAATCGATATTCGTCTGACAACTCAAGAGGAGTTTATAGAATGTAAGATTTGTGATACCGGACCCGGTATTGCAGAAATGGATATCCCCTTACTATTTGATCGTTTCAAACGACTCAAGAGTACTGAAAAAAAACAATCAGGTATAGGCCTTGGCCTGGCCTTCGTTCATGCGGCTATTACAAAACATCATGGAGAAATTACTGTTCAAAGCCAATTAGGTAAAGGGAGCTGCTTTATTATTACGCTACCCACTGACCAGCTTGATAAAAGCTAAGCAATAAAATTCATTGCTAATAAAAAAGGCCCTGATAAATAACAGGGCCTTTTTATATACATCGATTGAAAAAACTAGAACTTATAAACCAGTGTTATAGCCGTTTCAGTATCTGTCTCATCGACACCTACAGGTACTTCTGAAGTGTTCTTGATGGTATAGGTAAATTTCATCGATAAACTACCATTAATCTGGCTCGATAAGCCTGTAACAGATTTAGATACGGTTACATCCTCACCTGCTTCAATCACTAACACCTCAGAAAATTCACTGGTTTTGCTAATTTTCCAGTTATACTTGGCAGCACCACGAATAATACCTTCATTATCCGTATCACCTGATTCAAGTTTAGAGCGTCTAGTACCTGGACCGATTTCTAAGTCCAGTGTCATTGCCTCATCTTCGATGATTCTACGACCATAACCAACCGTTGCTGTAGCACGGTAATCGTAACCACTGAATTTTTCATTTTCATAGTTAAAGTTACCGAACAGGAAGTTTGGTGACTCTAATTTGTAGTTACCCTGCAAGGTTAAGGTGTACTTTTCTGCTGTAGTACCTGCTGCATCAGAAGATTTTAGCGCAGTAATATTACCTTCATTACGCCAATTCTCTGATTCAGTAGAACCCTGTAGTTTAGCATTCAGTGTATCTGTCTCTGTGTTACCAGAAGTCGACACATAACCAAGCTCAGCTGATGCTTTCCAGTTGTTATCTTTAGGCGCTTCTTCCGCAACTACCTGTGTAGTTGCTAGAATAGCCGCCGCAAGAAGAGTTATCTGTTTATTCATTATTACTCCGAAGTAATCTAATTACGGTATTAAGATGCTTTAGCCAATGCTTCCTGACCAATCAGGTGCAAATCACGCTGTGGGTAAGGAATAGAAATTCCTTTCTCATCAAATACTTCTTTAATGGTTTGTAGCATCTCAGAACGCACACCCCAGTAATCACCTGTGTTAACCCAAGGACGAACTGCCAGGTCTACACTGCTTTCACCCAACTCAGCTACCATAATTGCTGGTGCTGGATCTGCCAGAATTTTATCATTTTTAGAGATAATATCTTCAAGCAATTTCTTCGCTTCAGCAATATTATCTTCATAGCCAATACCAATGACCAGATCGATTCGACGTGTATCACGAGCCGTCACATTAGTAATAGTACCGCCGTATATACCACTATTAGGTACGATAATTTCCTGGTTATCACCTGAGCGCATTACGGTATTGAAAATACGAATAGTTTCCACTGTACCTGAAACACCTGCAGCATTAATAAAGTCACCCACCTTGAAAGGTTTGAATAGGATCAACATTACACCTGCTGAGAAATTAGCCAACGAGTCTTTTAAGGCAAGACCAACGGCTAAGCCGGCAGCTGCAAATATCGCCATAATTGAGGTGGTATCTACTCCCAGTTTTTCAAGTGCTGCAATCAGAATAAAGACTGTTAATACGGCACTCAGAATATTCCCAATAAAACCACGCAGGATTTCATCAACACCTGCTTTTGCCATCAATCGTTCAGACGCATTAACAATGATCTTTGCTATGAATCGACCAATAACAAATATGGCAATAGCCATTGCAATGTTGATTCCCCAGGGAATGATATATTGGCTGATAATGTCTTGATTTGAATTAAAAAGGTTATCCATTTTATTTTCCTGTCATTTATTGAATAAAGAATGTTTTCCAAAACCATAAATACTGCATGGTACTTTTAGCCTGCTAGCTAATTTCATACTCAAATATAGATTCCATCAGTATTTCTGCAGTGCATTTTATACCTATTAATTAATTAGTCGAGTTTTTCCAAATATCATTAACAGTCTTTAACAATGTTCTGTCATACAATAAAGCCTCTGAAATATTGTGCGTATTAGCACATAATAAACCAGCACCAATACAGTGCTGGATTCATTAAAAAAGTAGACTCCGACTAAGCTTAAGACTGATTAAGATAATTTGATACAATGGGCGCAAGCAAGTACTTGGCATAATAGCGTTGGTTATTGATGAAACACTCTAAAACAACTAATAAAGAAAGTGAAAATAGACTAATAAATCAAGGCTTTAGCTTGATATATATTTCGCCTTCTTGAATTAGAATATTATCTACACCTGCTGCAAATTGCTTCCAGAAGCCTCTGTCTCCAAATTGATTAACCAGGTCGATATTTTTCAAATCACCAAGATAGGCTGACGGTACTGGAACCCCCCAGATACTCACGCCTTTTACAATCACAACCGGTCGGCCATCCTGGTAAGACAACTCAACTCCAGCTGTTACCTTCAGAGTTTGACCACCTAAAACGGGCATTTCAGGATCAAGCGGCACTAATAGTTTTGCACTTAGCAGATCTCCAGATAGATCAATCGCCAGCTTTTCAGCAAGCTTTGTATTCTTGGCCAGTAACGCATTCAGTTCACGCTCTGTAAATCGCACATCCCGGCTCGCATTTTCTTCCGTATAAGCTTCTGGCTGCAACGCTTTACGGGTATGACTGACATCACCATTATCGGTTTGCACACCGAGTGCATGAAACTTACCCTGTAATACCTCAGTTTCCTGATTATCAAGCACTACTGGGTCAAAACGACTGGTAAAAACATCAGATAAAAATAGCCAGACAGTAATACCCACCGCTAGCATCATGCTGAGAATAATCAGTAAAAAAACCTGCAGCCCACTAAAGCCCTTTTTATCGACCGATGTTTGATCATTCATATGAAATCAACTGTTATTCCGTCATGCTATTGATAAAACGATCTGCTTCATCAATTGACTTATTCATATCACTAATCAGTGATTTTATATCGGTTTCAACAACGCGCTTCTGCATGCGTAGTGATGCAATGGCATTCGCATTGAGGTTATGTTTCAAATACAGCACACGGTCATTGAAAGCAGCCAGAACTGGCTTGATTTTCTTCTCGGCTTTTTTCATTGAGCCAATTAACTTGTTATACGATTTTTTAGTATCTGCCAGTTTTTTCTCACTTGAGCGACGCAGATCTCTATTGGAATATAGGGTTAACTCTTTAGCCCACTCTTCAAACAATGCACCCGCCACGTTTTCTACTGACTCGATACGGTCACGTACTTCATCGGCCATTTCCTGGCTATCTTCATACGCCGATTTAAGTTTTTTGTATTGCGCCTCAAGGTCACCGCCCTGGTAATTAGTTGTCGCAATAAATGCATCAAGTGCAGACTCAAACTGCTGCTTGGCTTCTTTCTGTGAGTCTTTGGCATCATCAACTCGATCTATTAAGATATCTCGTTTCTCAAACCCTACCTTTTCCATGGCCTGGTAATAAACAGTCTGACACCCTGATATGCTAATCACCCAAGCAATTAATACCAAAAGTTTGAATGACGTATTTTTTTTCGTATTAGAGTGAAGCATATAATTACCTGATGTTAAAACTATTGAGTTAGTGTTCTGATTGTTGTTAGATCCAAGGCATTTTTGTATATACACAAGCCTTGCTTATAATTATATCTAATGTCATTACGAGTGACTACGACTACATGCACAATAATAATTAAAACATTATTTGGCAACATTGCTTAAGCCAATTTAACAATGCTTAACATTCTCGAATGAGAAATCAAAGATTTAATTACGCTAGTCTTGAAAGAATATCAGGGTTATTACTCAAATATTTGAGTAATAACCCTGTACCGACTAATTAGTCTACAATCAGATTACCTGAACCTAACAGGCTATCGAGTATTTGCTGATCTGATAACGAGCCACCTGATGTCAGGTCAACACCACTCAATGTGATTTGCTGTGCTGATGTGAAATCACCTGTACCATCAAGATCCACATTAATCACAGTTTCACTACCATTGCTTTCAAAGTGTAAATAATCAGTCAGGTTTCCACTATTTTCACCTTGCAGCATATCAGCAAGATCAAGTACATCGCCACCTGCACCAACGGTGAAGTCAGTAATGACATCATCCATTGGCGCTGTTGAGGTGCCTTCGTCTCCTTTGTGCCAGACATAAGTATCACTACCTGCTCCGCCTGTCATCGTATCATTACCAGAACTACCAACAAGGATATCTACACCTGTACCACCGAGTAATGTGTCATCACCCAGTCCACCAATCAACAGGTCATTTCCTTCATCACCAGAAAGCTCATCATTTCCTGTACCGCCATGAATACGATCATTACCCAGACCACCTGAAACAGTATCGTCACCGGCATCAGAGTAGATATTATCATCACCACCCTGCCCGGAAATGACATCCGTTCCAGTACTACCTTTTAATATTGAGCTAACGTCATCATCAACATAAGTACCGGCAACAGTGGAATCATAATCTACTGGAAATATAGGGTCGTTAGAAGACAGTGTAATACCATAGTTAGTTTCTGGACTGATATCGGCTCGCATATCCTGCTCAATAGCATAGACAGGCATATTAAATGCGCCATCAGAAAGCGGCGCCGTCATATCAATACTGATACGCGCTAAACCTGTGGCAGGATCAATGACTGGGTCTGCTTCAATTCGAGCATAGCTACCAGCAGCAAGGCCGTAGACGTTACCAGCTGCAAGCTCTATATAAGTCACTCCCTGGCCATCAACAATAGAAAGCCCATCTGCGACGGCTGTATCATCTAAACCAATCATGAAATAATGCGTCTCATAAGACTCATTATCAGTTCCAAAATTCGCGCTCAGGTTATAGCTAAAGTCCATACCGGCCATTAAACCATTACCGCGTGGACCAATCGCTAAAGACTCAAATCCATCACCCTGCAATTCATTTACAGGTGTTGAAACAATAACACTCACGGTACCTGTAGTAACATTGATTTCCAGCACATCACCGGTGCCTCGATCAATTGCCCAGAGATTATAGTTAGGGCCCGCAGACATACCCTGTATATCCATATTCTGACCAAGATTATGCAACTGAGTTGATGTAACGGTGTCACCTGTAATCGTGTATTCATACAGGTAAGTCGAACTGCTTACATCTACCAAACCATAAAACTTTCCAGTATCAGGGTGATAATCAAAGCTGTTAACAACGTCACCCATTCCATCAATTTCAGTAAGCTCTCCGGTAACCTTATCAACAGTATACAATACAGTCTCACCACCCTCTTTGGTTGTGAGATACATGTTACCACTACCATCAAGTGTCAGACCCATATCGCCACTATCGATATCCGCAAGGTCATTATCATTACCAGGAATAATTGGGAACTCCTGTATAACAGCACTACCACCATTAGCCGCAATTTCATCTTCATCTGTTGTCAGTTGAATTAAGCCAGGTACCAGGCCTGTAGATGCGCCATATAAATAACCAGTATCAGGATCATAAGTTAAGCCTTCAACATCGTAGCCTTTTGCATCATCCGTCATGACGGTACCAATTTTGGTAATGTCACCTGTCAACATATCCAGGCGCCACAGATAAGTATCACCCGTATCTTTATCCGTCGCCACTGAGTATGCATATCCACCATTACCTAACTGGCATTCAACATCGATAGGTTGCTCAGCCGTCGCATCTACTTCTATGCTAAAGCTCGAGGTGCTGACCGCGCCATTACTATCTGCAGCGGAGTATTCAAACGTTTCAACACCAATATAACCAGCATCAGGGGTGAAATCGAATGCCCCATCTGCACTAACAGTCAAGACACCATTAGCGGTTGTAATATCAACCGTACCGGTTACTGGAACAGTATAAGTAACGGAATCTACTGTAATAGAGGTAACTGATATTGCATCCCCTTCTGGATCGACATCATTAGCCAGTAATCCGGAAAGTGAATTCACACTGAGTGTGGTGTCATCAGCAACAACATAACTATCTGATGTTAAGGCAGGTGCAGTATTAGTCCCCGTAATAGTTACAACAACATCATGCGAAGTGCCATCAGCAGTTAAAACAGTAAAGGTTTCGACTTTCGTTTCACCTTCAGCTAAATATTCAACATCTGCATTTGCAACATTGTAGGTCCATACACCGGCAGAAGTGATACTTATGCTCCCAAGTGCACCGGCACTAGCGGTAATGCCCGTTGTCTGGAATTGCGACTGGCCACTATCTGCATCTGCAATATTCAATACACCCGAATCAGCTAATACAGATGTTGCGGCATCTTCAGTCACTGCGCCAAGAGCATCGCCTGTGATAACCGGCGTATCATTAGTTCCTGTTATCGTAATAACAATATCATGTGGTGTACCATCCGCTGTAAGCACTGTAAATGTTTCAACTTTAGTCTCACCTTCAGCCAGATATTGGACATCTGCATTAGCGACATCATAAGTCCAAACACCAGAAGACGTTATGGACAACGAACCAAGAGCTCCTGCACTTGCCGTGATACCGGCAGTCTGGAAAGTTGATTCACCTGAGTCAGGATCAGAAACCAAAAGCGCACCACTATCAGTTAACAAGGGTGAACTTGCATCTTCAGTCACGGCGCCAGTAGAAGCTCCAGAGATGACTGGGACATCATCTGTTCCGTTTATTGTAATGGTTACAATTTGTGTAGTGCTTTCGCCGTCGACTGTGGTTGCTTGAACGGTGAAGGTTTCAGTAACTACATCGGTTCCTGACAGTGATTGTGCTGCTGCGTTATCCAGGTCGTAAGACCAGTTACCATTGCTATCAACACTAAATGAGCCGTAAGTTCCAGCTGTACCTGTTTGTGTTGTAAATGTTGGAGCATCAGCAGTATCGGCGTCTGCTACAGACAGTACACCATTTGCATTTAGGGTACCGTCTTCTGTTACTGCACCGGTTGAGGTACCTGAGATAATGGGTAAATCTTCTGTGCCGTTAACGGTTACTGTAACGGTTTGTGTTGTTGTTTCACCGTCAGCGGTTGTGGCCTGAACCGTGAA